>NZ_JBFRCV010000059.1:0-367 GCF_052113245.1 Arthrobacter sp. YAF34 | reverse complement strand
ACCCTCTTCTGTGCAGGGAGAGATAATGCACATGTGGGAGATCAAGTCGCAGTAGTTCCTTCCAGTGATCCTGCAACGGTATTTATTGACGGGCTGACAATGGAATCCAAATGCGAGGTATTCGTCAACGCCCTGCACGATCACAATAAAATGGTCATTGATGACGGCGACCAGCTCATCGTCCTATCCGTTTTGGCGCACTACGACATTCTCGGCCAGCAATTTGGCGAAACGCAAGCGCAACAGCTTTTTCAACGGTCGTTCAATGGGTGCAGTAGCCACCCCGACGAGACAATTTCCAGCCAAGCGCGGGCTGCGTTTCAATCAATCCTTCAATCGCTCGACCAACCGAGTTCTCCGGAAAATG
>NZ_JBFRCV010000058.1:0-370 GCF_052113245.1 Arthrobacter sp. YAF34 | reverse complement strand
GGCCCGACTGCACGCCCGCGCGCCCTGGCTGACCCTGGCGGGACTCACATCGCTGGTGATCGCCGTCGACTGCCTGCGGGGCGTGATGCCAATGCTGGCGTACCTCAACATGGTCTTCGTTTGGTGCGCCGTGCAGCAGCTTGGGTTCTTCCTCGCCGACGGGACGCTGGCCCGCGGGCGCATTGCGTTGGCGGGCATCGTCCTGGCCAGCAACCTGGTCCTGGGGCTGCTCGTGTGGCTGGGCCTGTACTCCGGGAACATGCTGGTGAACCTGAACCCGCCCAACCTGACCCTTTTGCTCCTCGGGATCTCGCAGGCCGCCACCCTGCAGCTCCTACGGCCAGCGCTCACAAGAGTCGCATCCCTGGCC
>NZ_JBFRCV010000057.1:0-383 GCF_052113245.1 Arthrobacter sp. YAF34 | reverse complement strand
TGTACTCAGCCAGCAGGTTGGTTACATCTGCTGATGGGTGCTCGTCCTCCGAGTGCGCTGTGGTTGCGGCGGTGGTTGTAGAAGTCTAGCCAGCCGGTGAGGGCCTGTGTGCGGTGGTCGCTGGAGTCGTAGGCGTTCTTGTAGGCCCAGCCTTCCTGGAGAGTGCGGTTGAACCGTTCGGCCTTGCCGTTCTGCCAMGGGCTGCGCGGTTTCGTGCGGYGGTGTTTGGCACCCAGATCAGCCATCACTTTGGCGAAGGCGGCGGACCGAATGTAGGCCAGGGCGTTATCGGTCATGACTTCGCTCACGGGTGCACCGTTCGCGGCCATGAACGCTGCGGCGTTGGTCAGGAATTGGGCGCAGGTCCGCCCTTTCTCGTCCGG
>NZ_JBFRCV010000056.1:0-384 GCF_052113245.1 Arthrobacter sp. YAF34 | reverse complement strand
TTCCGGCGGTGACCTACTCTCCCACACCCTCCCGGGTGCAGTACCATCGGCGCTGTGGGTCTTAGCTTCCGGGTTCGGGATGGGACCGGGCGTTTCCCCCACGCTATGACCGCCGTAACCCTGTTACCCGTCCCCGCCGGCTCATTGCCTGGGGGTGGGAAGACTTGTGGTTACAACATTGGCCGCTGCAGGTTGGTGCAGCTGTGGTGTTGTTATTCAGTTGGTTGGTTCGCAAGCAACGTGCCCGGTGACGGGTTTGTTGGTTGGGAACCACATAGTGGACGCAAGCAGTCTTGTTTCTTTGTACCCTTCCCATGGTGTGAACGTCTTTTGAATCCGTTCACGGGAGGGGTGTGTGGTGTAAGTTATCGGCCTATTAGTACC
>NZ_JBFRCV010000055.1:0-385 GCF_052113245.1 Arthrobacter sp. YAF34 | reverse complement strand
AGGCGGCGGACCGAATGTAGGCCAGGGCGTTATCGGTCATGACTTCGCTCACGGGTGCACCGTTCGCGGCCATGAACGCTGCGGCGTTGGTCAGGAATTGGGCGCAGGTCCGCCCTTTCTCGTCCGGTAACACCTCGACATACGCCAGACGGGAGTGGTCATCCACGGCAACGTGGACGTAGTCGTAGCCCAGCCCGCGGCCTTTCACAGCTTCGCTGCGGCCGTGGACCCGCCAGCCGCCTCCATCCGGGATCTTCCCGAGCTTCTTCACATCAATGTGCAGCAGCTCCCCGGCCGTGTCGCGTTCATAGCGGTGGTCGGTGGCCCGGCCGGCCCTGATGCGTTCGCCGCTGATCGGGTCCAGTTCCCACAACCGGGGCAGCCC
>NZ_JBFRCV010000054.1:0-396 GCF_052113245.1 Arthrobacter sp. YAF34 | reverse complement strand
GGTGGGGGTCCTCGACCGTTAATGATGTTCCGGCGGTGACCTACTCTCCCACACCCTCCCGGGTGCAGTACCATCGGCGCTGTGGGTCTTAGCTTCCGGGTTCGGGATGGGACCGGGCGTTTCCCCCACGCTATGACCGCCGTAACCCTATTACCCGTCCCCGCCGGCTCATTGCCCGGGGGTGGGAAGACTTGGTGGTTACAACATGGCCGCTGCACGWRAATGCAGCTGTGGTGTTGTTATTCAATTGGTTTGGTTCCTGTCGCAACGTGCCCGGTGACGGGTTTGTTGGTTGGGAACCACATAGTGGACGCAAGCAGTCTTGTTTCTTTGTACCCTTCCCATGGTGTGAACGTCTTTTGAATCCGTTCACGGGAGGGGTGTGTGGTGTAAGTT
>NZ_JBFRCV010000053.1:0-397 GCF_052113245.1 Arthrobacter sp. YAF34 | reverse complement strand
TTCCGGCGGTGACCTACTCTCCCACACCCTCCCGGGTGCAGTACCATCGGCGCTGTGGGTCTTAGCTTCCGGGTTCGGGATGGGACCGGGCGTTTCCCCCACGCTATGACCGCCGTAACCCTGTTACCCGTCCCCGCCGGCTCATTGCCCGGGGGGTGGGAAGACTTGTGGTTACAACATGGCCGCTGCACGTGAATGCAGCTGTGGTGTTGTTATTCAGTTGGTTGGTTCGCAAGCAACGTTGCCGTCCGGTGACGGGTTTGTTGGTTGGGAACCACATAGTGGACGCAAGCAGTCTTGTTTCTTTGTACCCTTCCCATGGTGTGAACGTCTTTTGAATCCGTTCACGGGAGGGGTGTGTGGTGTAAGTTATCGGCCTATTAGTACCGGTCAGCTT
>NZ_JBFRCV010000052.1:0-407 GCF_052113245.1 Arthrobacter sp. YAF34 | reverse complement strand
AGATCAGCCATCACTTTGGCGAAGGCGGCGGACCGAATGTAGGCCAGGGCGTTATCGGTCATGACTTCGCTCACGGGTGCACCGTTCGCGGCCATGAACGCTGCGGCGTTGGTCAGGAATTGGGCGCAGGTCCGCCCTTTCTCGTCCGGCAACACCTCGACATACGCCAGACGGGAGTGGTCATCCACGGCAACGTGKACGTAGTCATAGCCCAGCCCGCGGCCTTTCACAGCTTCGCTGCGGCCGTGGACCCGCCASCCGCCTCCATCCGGGATCTTCCCGAGCTTCTTCACATCAATGTGCAGCAGCTCCCCGGCCGTGTCGCGTTCATAGCGGYGGTCGGTGGCCCGGCCGGCCCTGATGCGTTCGCCGCTGATCGGGTCCAGTTCCCACAACCGGGGCAGCCC
>NZ_JBFRCV010000051.1:0-409 GCF_052113245.1 Arthrobacter sp. YAF34 | reverse complement strand
CGTACCGGAAGGTGCGGCTGGATCACCTCCTTTCTAAGGAGCACCTACAGCAACCCTGCCCCGTGTATGCGGGTGTGGTGGTGTTGTCAGGAGTAACGCCCGTTGCGCAGACGCAAGTTCTGCGGCGGGTGCTCACGGGTGGAATATCAGCAAATAGGTGCCTGGCGGCACAGGCCGGCAGCAAGTACGGATCCTCCCTTGGGCGGGTCCTGGAACGTTCGCCGGTGTGAACCGCCGGGTAGTGTTTGGCACACTGTTGGGTCCTGAGRCAACAGGACCGGGAAGGGTAACTTTTCCGGGACTTGTGTTTCTGGTTTCCTGGCTGCACCGATCATGCGCGTATCGGCCCTTGCGGGTTGTGTGTGTGGGGTGTGTGGTACGGGGTTGTTGTTTGAGAACTACATAGTGG
>NZ_JBFRCV010000050.1:0-448 GCF_052113245.1 Arthrobacter sp. YAF34 | reverse complement strand
TGTACTCGGCCAGGACGTTGGTTACATGTTGAAAGGGTGAAGACCTCTTAGGTTGGTGGTTACCACACACACCGAACGACTAAGAGGTCTTCATGGTCCACCGTAATGCCCGCCTGACTCCTACTGGTAGAGGCATCCTTGTCCAGCGTGTTCTCGATGGCCGTCCCGTGGCCCATGTAGCGAAGGAAATGGGTGTCTCCCGCACCTGCGCCCACCGGTGGTTCCGGCGCTATCTGGAACACGGCTGGGCCGGGATGGAAGATCGTTCGTCGCGACCACATTCATGCCCGCATGCCACCGCCGAGGCGAAGATCGAGGAGGTACTCGCGGCACGTGTGAAGCACCGCGAAGGCCCGGTCGAGCTGGCCGAACGCTGCAAGGTCCCGGTCCGCACGGTCTCGCGGRTCATTGCCCGGGCCGGGCTGCCCCGGTTGTGGGAACTGGACCC
>NZ_JBFRCV010000049.1:0-467 GCF_052113245.1 Arthrobacter sp. YAF34 | reverse complement strand
GCCTTCTTCCGCGGTGCCGGCTGGAACGTCATCAAGGTCGTCTGGGGCCGCGAGTGGGACAACCTGCTGGCCAAGGACGAGGACGGCTCGCTCGTGAAGATCATGAACGAGACCGTCGACGGCGATTACCAGACATACAAGGCCGAGTCCGGCGCGTTCGTCCGCGAACACTTCTTCGGCAAGACCCCGCAGACCAAGGAAATGGTCCAGGACCTCTCCGACGACGAGATCTGGAACCTCAAGCGCGGCGGCCACGACTACAACAAGGTCTACGCCGCTTACAAGGCCGCCACCGAGTTCAAGGGCAAGCCCACGGTCATCCTGGCCCACACGGTCAAGGGTTACGGCCTGGGCACCCACTTCGAGGGCCGCAACGCGACCCACCAGATGAAGAAGCTCACGATGGCCGACCTCAAGGCCTTCCGCGACCACCTGCGCATCCCGATCACGGACGACCAGCTCGAGGC
>NZ_JBFRCV010000048.1:0-494 GCF_052113245.1 Arthrobacter sp. YAF34 | reverse complement strand
GTTGGTGAGGAGCCAGGTGGCGGCGATGTCGGCGCGGAGCTGGGGCAGGGTCCGGGCCTCGTGCGGGCCCTGGAGGGCGCGGGCGGCCGCGGTGGTCCGGTCCCAGATCCCGGCGGCGGTCTCGGCCGGGAGGTGCGCGGAGAGCCAGGCCATGCCGTCCCGGTCCGGGAGGAACTCGACCCGCCGGTCCGCGRCGCTTTTGGTGTGGCGTGCTTCGATGCTGGCCGGGTGGTGGCGTTCGCGCCAGGTGCGGGCCTTGGCCCGGAACCGGGAGGGCACGAGTTCCCCGGCSGGGCAGCCGCGGGCCGGGTCCGGCGCGTCCGGGTCCAGGAAGTGCGCYTCCAGCCCGGCCGCCCCGGCCGCGTCCAGGGAGCTGGTTTCGTCGAGGAGGATCCGGGCGTGGGCCCAGGAGATCGTCCCGGCCTCCAGGGCGGCCAGGGTCAGCGGCAGCGCCGTGGTCAGGGCCCGGGTGTCGGCCAGCAGGGCCCCGGCGG
>NZ_JBFRCV010000047.1:0-505 GCF_052113245.1 Arthrobacter sp. YAF34 | reverse complement strand
GCCGAGGCGAAGATCGAGGAGGTACTCGCGGCACGTGTGAAGCACCGCGAAGGCCCGGTCGAGCTGGCCGAACGCTGCAAGGTCCCGGTCCGCACGGTCTCGCGGATCATTGCCCGGGCCGGGCTGCCCCGGTTGTGGGAACTGGACCCRATCAGCGGCGAACGCATCAGGGCCGGCCGGGCCACCGACCACCGCTATGAACGCGACACSGCCGGGGAGCTGCTGCACATTGATGTGAAGAAGCTCGGGAAGATCCCGGATGGAGGCGGGTGGCGGGTCCACGGCCGCAGCGAAGCTGTGAAAGGCCGCGGGCTGG
The DNA here is from genome assembly GCF_052113245.1 of Arthrobacter sp. YAF34. Taxonomy (NCBI): domain Bacteria; kingdom Bacillati; phylum Actinomycetota; class Actinomycetes; order Micrococcales; family Micrococcaceae; genus Arthrobacter; species Arthrobacter sp. YAF34. Next base: position 189 of record NZ_JBFRCV010000047.1, on the reverse strand, counting down.
GCTATGACTACGTCCACGTTGCCGTGGATGACCACTCCCCTCTGGCGTATGTCGAGGTGTTACCGGACGAGAAAGGGCGGACCTGCGCCCAATTCCTGACCAACGCCGCAGCGTTCATGGCCGCGAACGGTGCACCCGTGAGCGAAGTCATGACCGATAACGCCCTGGCCTACATTCGGTCCGCCGCCT
>NZ_JBFRCV010000046.1:0-510 GCF_052113245.1 Arthrobacter sp. YAF34 | reverse complement strand
CCTGGCTCTCCGCGCACCTCCCGGCCGAGACCGCCGCCGGGATCTGGGACCGGACCACCGCGGCCGCCCGCGCCCTCCAGGGCCCGCACGAGGCCCGGACCCTGCCCCAGCTCCGCGCCGACATCGCCGCCACCTGGCTCCTCACCAACAACGCCGGCACGGGTGCGGGCGGCGCCACGGCTGCGGGTGCTGGCGGGGGTGTGCCGTCGCCGCGGGCACAGGTCCTGGTCACCGTCCCGGTAATGTCCCTGCTCGGCGCCGCCGAGGAACCGGCCGTGCTGGACGGGTACGGGCCGATCCCGCCGTCGATGGCCCGCCGCCTCGTCGCCGACGGCGCCGAGTCCTTCTACCGGGTCCTGACCGACCCCCGCGACGGCGCCCCGCTGGAAATCGGCCGGACCCGCTACCGCCTCACCACAGCCCTGCGGCAGTGGCTCCGGCTCCGCGACGGCCGATGCCCGTTCCCCGGCTGCAACAACCCCTCCCTGGACAACGACGCGGACCACCTCC
>NZ_JBFRCV010000045.1:0-511 GCF_052113245.1 Arthrobacter sp. YAF34 | reverse complement strand
CAGCACAATCACGGATCAGATCCAGGTTCATATTCTTGGAAATTGCTTCTTATAAAAGATGCTCGCGTCCACTATGTAGTTCTCAAACAACAACCCCGTACCACACACCCCACACACACAACCCGCAAGGGCCGATACGCGCATGATCGGTGCAGCCAGGAAACCAGAAACAAACAAAACCCACACCACCACCCCGCACCCCTCCCGAAGGAAGACCACGGAACCGTGACATGGTCCTGTTGTCTCAGGACCCAACAGTGTGCCAAACACTACCCGGCGGTTCACACCGGCGAACGTTCCAGGACCCKCCCAAGGGAGGATCCGTACTTGCTGCCGGCCTGTGCCGCCAGGCACCTATTTGTTGATATTCCACCCGTGAGCACCCGCCGCAGAACTTGCGTCTGCGCAACGGGCGTTACTCCTGACAACACCACCACACCCGCATACACGGGGCAGGGTTGCTGTAGGTGCTCCTTAGAAAGGAGGTGATCCAGCCGCACCTTCCGGTACG
>NZ_JBFRCV010000044.1:0-531 GCF_052113245.1 Arthrobacter sp. YAF34 | reverse complement strand
CCTGGCTCTCCGCGCACCTCCCGGCCGAGACCGCCGCCGGGATCTGGGACCGGACCACCGCGGCCGCCCGCGCCCTCCAGGGCCCGCACGAGGCCCGGACCCTGCCCCAGCTCCGCGCCGACATCGCCGCCACCTGGCTCCTCACCAACGGCACCGGCCACGACGCTGGCACTACGGGTGCGGGTGCGGGCGGCACCACTGCTGCGGGTGCGGGCGGGGGTGTGCCGTCGCCGCGGGCACAGGTCCTGGTCACCGTCCCGGTAATGTCCCTGCTCGGCGCCACCGAGGAACCGGCCGTGCTGGACGGGTACGGGCCGATCCCGCCATCCATGGCCCGCCGCCTCGTCGCCGACGGCGCCGGCTCCTTCTACCGGGTCCTGGTCGACCCCCGCGACGGCGCCCCGCTGGAAATCGGCCGGACCCGCTACCGCCTCACCACAGCCCTGCGGCAGTGGCTCCGGCTCCGCGACGGCCGATGCCCGTTCCCCGGCTGCAACAACCCCTCCCTGGACAACGACGCGGACCACCTCC
>NZ_JBFRCV010000043.1:0-591 GCF_052113245.1 Arthrobacter sp. YAF34 | reverse complement strand
GCACATGCACCGTGACCGATGGCCCGTTTATGGAGACGAAAGAAATTGTCGCCGGCTACTACATCGTCGACTGCGTCGATCTTGTCCGTGCCGTGGAAATTGCGGGCAAGCTCGGAGAGGCAAGGCTGTGGCCGATCCAGGTACGCCGCATCGATCCGTAACCCTCGTAATCGCAGTCAATCCACGAAACGCCCAGACGTACCCTGGCCGGCCCGGATGACGTGGCCCCGCCGAGCCCGGCCGCGGCTTCGGCACCGTGCACCTCCCTGAACTGCTTGCAGGCTACTAGCAGCCTGCGTTACGTTCGGCGCAGCGATTGCAGACTGCAAACGGGTGAGGCTGCCCGTTTCGTGCGCAGCCTCCGACGCCCCGACCACGCCTAAGGAGCCCGATGTCACTCGTTCGCGTTCATAACTTCTCCGTCTCGCTCGACGGATTCGGTACCGGTGAGGGGCAGGAGATGGACGCACCGTTCGGGCACGCAGGGATGCGCCTGGTCGAGTGGGCTCTTCCAACACGCACTTTTAGGCAGATGGGCCTCCCAGGCGAGGGGGAGGGCTCCGCTGGAATCGACGAGACCTTCGCAAGCCC
>NZ_JBFRCV010000042.1:0-593 GCF_052113245.1 Arthrobacter sp. YAF34 | reverse complement strand
CACCCGAAGCCGGTGGCCTAACCCCTTGTGGGAGGGAGCTGTCGAAGGTGGGACTGGCGATTGGGACTAAGTCGTAACAAGGTAGCCGTACCGGAAGGTGCGGCTGGATCACCTCCTTTCTAAGGAGCACCTACAACCACCCTGCCGGACGTTATGTCCGTGTTGCGGGGTTGTCAGGAGTAACGCCCGYTGCGCAGACGATTGTTCTGCGGCGGGTGCTCACGGGTGGAATATCAACAAATAGCGGCCGTGTGGTCTTCTTCTTTCCTAGTACGGATGCGCTTTCGGGCGGGTCCTGGAACGGTGCGGGGGAGGGCCGGCGCGGTTTAGTGTTTGGCACACTGTTGGGTCCTGAGACAACAGGACCATGGCCTGGCGGTCGTCCCTTACGGGGGAGGGCCGGCGGGGTGTGGGTTTTGTGTGTTTCTGGTTTCCTGGCTGCATCGATCATGCGCGTATCGGCCCTTGCGGGTTGTGTGTGTGGGGTGTGTGGTACGGGGTTGTTGTTTGAGAACTACATAGTGGACGCGAGCATCTTTTATAAGAAGCAATTTCCAAGAATATGAACCTGGATCTGATCCGTGATTGTGCTG
>NZ_JBFRCV010000041.1:0-742 GCF_052113245.1 Arthrobacter sp. YAF34 | reverse complement strand
TGCTGCAGGCCTTCACCGGTCAGGGTGGTGCGGCCGGCGGTGGCGCCGATGATGAACCCGCGGGTCATCTGGTCCGCGGCGGCCCAGAAGGAATCGCCGGTGCGCTGGAACCCGAACATCGAGTAGAAGACGTAGACCGGGATGAGCGGCTCGCCGTGCGTGGCATACGAGGTGCCCGCGGCGGTGAACGCGGCCACCGCCCCGGCCTCATTGATGCCCGGATGGATCAGCTGGCCCTGGGCCGATTCCCTGTAGGCCAGGACAAGGTCCCGGTCCACGGAGAGGTAGCCCTGGCCGTCCGGGTTGTAGATCTTTGCCGAGGGGAAGAACGCGTCCATGCCGAAGGTCCGGGATTCGTCCGGAACGATCGGAACAATGCGGTGTCCGAACTTCTTGTCCCGGAGCAGGTCCTTGAGCAGGCGCACAAAGGTCATGGTCGTGGCCGCCTGCTGCTTGCCGGAGCCGCGCTTGGCCACCTCATAGGTTTTGGGGTCGGGAAGCTCCACGGGTGCGTGGTCCGGCCGGCGTTCGGGGACGAAGCCGCCGAGGTCGCGGCGGCGTTCCAGGAGGTACTGGATTTCGGGGGCGTCCGGGCCGGGGTGGTAGTACGGCGGCCGGTAAAGGTCGGCCTCGAGCTGGTCGTCCGTGATCGGGATGCGCAGGTGGTCGCGGAAGGCCTTGAGGTCGGCCATCGTGAGCTTCTTCATCTGGTGGGTCGCGTTGCGGCCCTCGAAGTGGGTGC
>NZ_JBFRCV010000040.1:0-742 GCF_052113245.1 Arthrobacter sp. YAF34 | reverse complement strand
TGCTGCAGGCCTTCACCGGTCAGGGTGGTGCGGCCGGCGGTGGCGCCGATGATGAACCCGCGGGTCATCTGGTCCGCGGCGGCCCAGAAGGAATCGCCGGTGCGCTGGAACCCGAACATCGAGTAGAAGACGTAGACCGGGATGAGCGGTTCGCCGTGCGTGGCATAGGACGTTCCGGCGGCGGTGAACGCTGCCACGGAGCCGGCCTCGTTGATGCCGGCGTGCACGATCTGGCCGGAGATGGACTCCTTGTACGCCAGGACGAGCTCGCGGTCGACGGAGAGGTAGTTCTGGCCGTTCGGGTTGTAGATCTTCGCCGTCGGGAAGAACGCGTCCATGCCGAAGGTGCGGGCCTCATCGGGGATGATCGGCACAATCCGCTTGCCGAACTCCTTGTCCCGCATGAGGTCCTTGAGCAGACGGACAAACGCCATGGTGGTGGCGGCCAGCTGCTTGCCGGAGCCGCGGTTGGCGACCTCGTAGGCCTTCTCGTCCGGGAGGGTGACCGCGACGTGCTTGGAGCGCCGCTCGGGGACGAAACCGCCGAGTTCCTTGCGGCGTCCCATGAGGTACTGGATCTCGGGGGAGTCCATGCCGGGGTGGTAGTACGGCGGCCGGTAAAGGTCGGCCTCGAGCTGGTCGTCCGTGATCGGGATGCGCAGGTGGTCGCGGAAGGCCTTGAGGTCGGCCATCGTGAGCTTCTTCATCTGGTGGGTCGCGTTGCGGCCCTCGAAGTGGGTGC
>NZ_JBFRCV010000039.1:0-925 GCF_052113245.1 Arthrobacter sp. YAF34 | reverse complement strand
CGGGGGTTTCTTTGGTGTGGTTGCAGGCTTCGCAGAGGCCGGCGCCGTTGGTGCTGGTGGTTTGGCCGCCGGCGTGGTGGGGGACGATGTGGTCCAGGTGGCGGATGGGGGCGTCGCAGTAGGGGGTGCGGCAGGTGTGGTCGCGGGTGTGGATGAGGCGGCGCAGTCCGGTGGGGAAGATCCGGGCGCGGGAGTCCATGGCGGTGAGGTCGCCGGTGCCGGGGTGGGTGTAGAGCCGGCGGAGCCAGGTGGTGAAGTCCCGTTCCTTGGCGTTCGTCCCGGTTTTCGTGAGCAGTTCCCGGGCCCATTCGGCGGGGACGGTGCCGTAGCCGGGGAGCCGGGCGGGTTCGGCGTCGGCTTGGAAGAGGGTGCGGTCGGTCATGATGAGCTGGATTTCGATGCCGCTGATCCCGCCGGGGGTGCCGGTGGTGCGTTCGACGAGGGTGTCGGCCATGGCCTGGCCGCGGCCCCTCGAATCTCCCTCATTGCGGAGGGTGTCGGCGTGCCGGGTCAGGGCCGTGTGGACGGCGATGCCCTGGGCGACGGGCAGGAATGCCGTTAGGTGGCACATGGTGTCGGGGGCGGGGCGCAGGCTCACGTGCCGTTCGGTGGCGGCGTGCGCGGCGCGCTGGGTGACGGAGCGSGGGTCCAGCCGGTACGCGGCGGCCCGCGCCGCGGCAACAATGGCCCGGTCACCSGTGCCSGYSAGGRTGCCGGTGTCGGCGGCGAGGTGCTCGTCGACGGCGGCCCGGTCCGCGGCGGTCAGGCAGGCGGTTTCGCGAACGATCAGCGTGGCCCGCCATTCGTTGAGGATCCCGGATTCCAGCGCCGCGAGGGTGTGCGGCATTTCGGTGATCAGGGCCTTGGCCAGGCCCAGCAGCCGACCGCCCTTGGCGGGGGATTCGCGCCGGGCGAGGGCGATCTG
>NZ_JBFRCV010000038.1:0-1753 GCF_052113245.1 Arthrobacter sp. YAF34 | reverse complement strand
GTGCCGGGCCCGCCACCCCGTGGTGTGGTCTGGTGTTTTTAGCTGGTTTCAAATTTTGTGCATTGTGTGCATCCCGTTTTCCCGGGGGCGCATGGTGTGTCTGTTTTACTTCAACGGAGAGTTTGATCCTGGCTCAGGATGAACGCTGGCGGCGTGCTTAACACATGCAAGTCGAACGATGATCCGGTGCTTGCACCGGGGATTAGTGGCGAACGGGTGAGTAACACGTGAGTAACCTGCCCTTAACTCTGGGATAAGCCTGGGAAACTGGGTCTAATACCGGATATGACTCCTCATCGCATGGTGGGGGGTGGAAAGCTTTATTGTGGTTTTGGATGGACTCGCGGCCTATCAGCTTGTTGGTGAGGTAATGGCTCACCAAGGCGACGACGGGTAGCCGGCCTGAGAGGGTGACCGGCCACACTGGGACTGAGACACGGCCCAGACTCCTACGGGAGGCAGCAGTGGGGAATATTGCACAATGGGCGCAAGCCTGATGCAGCGACGCCGCGTGAGGGATGACGGCCTTCGGGTTGTAAACCTCTTTCAGTAGGGAAGAAGCGAAAGTGACGGTACCTGCAGAAGAAGCGCCGGCTAACTACGTGCCAGCAGCCGCGGTAATACGTAGGGCGCAAGCGTTATCCGGAATTATTGGGCGTAAAGAGCTCGTAGGCGGTTTGTCGCGTCTGCCGTGAAAGTCCGGGGCTCAACTCCGGATCTGCGGTGGGTACGGGCAGACTAGAGTGATGTAGGGGAGACTGGAATTCCTGGTGTAGCGGTGAAATGCGCAGATATCAGGAGGAACACCGATGGCGAAGGCAGGTCTCTGGGCATTAACTGACGCTGAGGAGCGAAAGCATGGGGAGCGAACAGGATTAGATACCCTGGTAGTCCATGCCGTAAACGTTGGGCACTAGGTGTGGGGGACATTCCACGTTTTCCGCGCCGTAGCTAACGCATTAAGTGCCCCGCCTGGGGAGTACGGCCGCAAGGCTAAAACTCAAAGGAATTGACGGGGGCCCGCACAAGCGGCGGAGCATGCGGATTAATTCGATGCAACGCGAAGAACCTTACCAAGGCTTGACATGGACCGGACCGGGCTGGAAACAGTCCTTCCCCTTTGGGGCCGGTTCACAGGTGGTGCATGGTTGTCGTCAGCTCGTGTCGTGAGATGTTGGGTTAAGTCCCGCAACGAGCGCAACCCTCGTTCCATGTTGCCAGCGCGTAATGGCGGGGACTCATGGGAGACTGCCGGGGTCAACTCGGAGGAAGGTGGGGACGACGTCAAATCATCATGCCCCTTATGTCTTGGGCTTCACGCATGCTACAATGGCCGGTACAAAGGGTTGCGATACTGTGAGGTGGAGCTAATCCCAAAAAGCCGGTCTCAGTTCGGATTGGGGTCTGCAACTCGACCCCATGAAGTCGGAGTCGCTAGTAATCGCAGATCAGCAACGCTGCGGTGAATACGTTCCCGGGCCTTGTACACACCGCCCGTCAAGTCACGAAAGTTGGTAACACCCGAAGCCGGTGGCCTAACCCCTTGTGGGAGGGAGCTGTCGAAGGTGGGACTGGCGATTGGGACTAAGTCGTAACAAGGTAGCCGTACCGGAAGGTGCGGCTGGATCACCTCCTTTCTAAGGAGCACCTACAGCAACCCTGCCCCGTGTATGCGGGTGTGGTGGTGTTGTCAGGAGTAACGCCCGTTGCGCAGACGMWWGTTCTGCGGCGGGTGCTCACGGGTGGAATATCA
>NZ_JBFRCV010000037.1:0-2659 GCF_052113245.1 Arthrobacter sp. YAF34 | reverse complement strand
GGAACAGTCTCCCCTGGCAACCATGACCAGGAAACACTCATCCCACGATGAAAAGCAGCCGGAAACCACCTCAACCAACAGAGAACCCCTTGACTCCGAACCTGCACGTGAGCGGTCCTGACAGAAAGGCACCCATGACTTATTCGGCTGCGGACAACCGCTATGAATCCATGCCCTACCGCCGCGTCGGACGCAGCGGCCTGAAACTTCCCGCGATCTCCCTGGGCCTGTGGCACAACTTCGGCGACGACAAGCGCTTCGATGAACAGCGCGCCATCTTGCGCCGTGCCTTCGATCTCGGCGTCACCCACTTTGACCTCGCCAACAACTACGGGCCGCCGGACGGCTCGGCCGAAATCAACTTCGGCCGCCACCTGCGGGACGATTTCAAGCCGTACCGGGATGAACTCGTCATCTCCACCAAGGCCGGCTACTACATGTGGCCCGGCCCCTACGGCGAGTGGGGCTCCCGCAAATCCCTGCTCTCCAGCCTGGACCAGTCGCTGCAGCGCATGGGCCTGGACTACGTGGACATCTTCTACAGCCACCGTCCGGACCCCGAGACGCCGATGGAAGAGACCATGGGTGCGCTGGACTACGCCGTGCGCTCCGGCAAGGCGCTCTACGCAGGCATCTCCTCCTACACCCCGGAACAGACCATCGAGGCTGCCCGGATCCTGAAAGAGCTCGGCACCCCGCTGCTCATCCACCAGCCCAGCTACTCCATGCTGAACCGCTGGACCGAAAACGGCTCGCCCAACCTCTACGAGGTGCTGGAGCAGGTGGGCGCAGGATCCATCGCGTTCTCCCCGCTGGCACAGGGCATGCTCACGAACCGCTACCTCAACGGCATCCCGGCCGATTCGCGGGCCGCCAAGGAACGGTTCCTGTCAGAATCGGCACTGACCGAGGACAAACTGGACCGTGTCCGCGGGCTCAACAATATCGCCGCCGGCCGCGGGCAATCACTGGCGCAGATGGCCATCGCCTGGATCCTCCGCGACCAGCCCAAGGGCACCCCCGTCGCGTCCGCCCTCGCGGGGGCATCCAGCGTCAAGCAGCTGGAGGACACCCTGTCCGCCATCAACAATCTGGCGTTCACGGAGGACGAGCTGAAATCGATCGACGAATTCGCCGTCGAGTCCGATATCAACCCCGCACGAAGAAAAGCACAAATATGAACATGACATGCATCACCACAAACTCTCTGGCCGATGGCCGGGAGATCTTCTACTTTGACGACGCAGGCTCCGCCGAGCGGCCCGCCGCATCCCTCGTGGACCACCGGGAACTGCCCGCCCRCCCCAAGCCCGGCGAGCTGCGCTTCGATGCGCTCAGCCGGGAATGGGTGGCCGTCGCCGCGCACCGGCAGTCGCGCACCCACCTGCCCCCGGCGGACCAGTGCCCGATCTGTCCGACGACGCCGGCCAACCAGACCGAGATCCCGGCGCCGGACTACGACGTGGCCGTCTTTGAAAACCGCTTCCCCTCTCTCGGCCCTGACGCCCGCGAGATTCCCGCGGCGCCGGTCTGGGGGACGACAGGACCCGCGACAGGCCGGTGCGAAGTGGTGGCGTTCACCCCGCAGCACACCGGTTCCTTCGCCGAACTGGGCTGGCTCCGGACCCGCACGGTGATTGACGCCTGGGCCCACCGGACGCAAGCGCTGAGCGCGCTGCCCGGCATCCAACAGGTCTTCCCGTTCGAAAACCGGGGCGCCGACATCGGCGTCACCCTGCACCACCCGCACGGGCAAATCTACGCCTACCCGTACATAACACCGCGCGCCGCGGTGCTGGCCGCCGCAGCCGGCGAGTTCGCCGCCACGACGGACGGCACCGCAACCCTCACCGCCTCCCTGCTCCAGGCCGAACGCAGCGACGGCAGCCGCATGGTCCTCGAGGGCGAACACTTTAGCGCCTACGTCCCGTTCGCGGCACGCTGGCCGCTGGAAGTCCACCTCGTCCCGCACCGCCAGGTCCCGGACCTCGCCGCCCTGGACGGAGCCGAGCGCGACGAGCTGGCGGAGCTGTACCCCGAACTGCTCAAACGCTTTGACGCCCTGTATCCGACGCCGACCCCCTACATCGCGGCCTGGCACCAGGCTCCGCTGGAACCCGCCATGCGCCGGGCCGGTCACCTGCACCTGCAGCTGACATCTCCCCGCCGCGCGGCGGACAAGCTGAAGTACCTGGCCGGATCCGAGGCTGCCATGGGTGCCTTCATCAACGACACCACCCCTGAATCCGTCGCGGCCCGGCTGCGCGAAGCGGCCGCCCAGCCGGCCGGCCTCACAACCCGTCCCGCTCTGGCCCCGGAAGGCGTTTCAGCATGACATCGACAGCACCCAGCAACGCCCGGGCCCACGAGCTGGCGGACCGTTTCGAGGCCACCTTCGGCGCGGCACCGCACGGCGTCTGGGCCGCGCCCGGCCGGGTGAACCTGATCGGCGAGCACACCGACTACAACGAGGGCTTCGTCCTGCCCTTCGCGATCGACAACCGGGCCCGGACCGCCGTGCGGCTCCGTGACGACTCCACCGTCCGGCTGCTGTCCACATCCGGAGACCAGAGGCTCGTTGAGGCCGACACCACCGCCCTGGCGCCGGGCACCGTCACCCGCTGGGCCAAGTATCCCCTCGGAGTGGTCTGGGCGCTTC
>NZ_JBFRCV010000036.1:0-2850 GCF_052113245.1 Arthrobacter sp. YAF34 | reverse complement strand
GCGCGCAGCCCACCCCTTACTTCCACACCCGCAGAAGGACATCATTTATGGACCCGCTCCACCTCCGTTCCGCCGGCACCAGCCTGGTGATCAGCTTCGACAGCCGGGAGGCCGAGGTCATCCACTGGGGCGCGGATCTTGGCAGCACGCTGCCGGACCTCGCTATCCTCACAGCCGCTATCCCGCCGTCGTCCATCGACGCCGCCGTACCCACTGGCCTCCTGCCCCAGGCCGCATCCGGTTGGCGAGGCCGGGCTGCCCTGCGCGGACACCGGATGGTCGACGGCGTCTCGGGCCTTGATTTCTCAGCCCGCCTCCGCGTCGTGACAGTGAGCGTCGAGGGGACCTCAGCGGTGATCGTCCAGTCCGATCCCGATGCCGGCCTCACCGTCTCCTCCTCCCTGACACTGCACGACGGCGGCCTGCTGGAGCTCCGCCACACTGTCACCAATGACGGCACCACCCCGTTCCAGGTCGACGAGATGGCGACCGTCCTCCCGGTGGCCCCTGACGCCGTCGAACTCCTGGACCTCACCGGGCGCTGGTGCCGTGAACGCCACCCGCAGCGCCGCCCCATCCAACAGGGCACCTGGGTCCGCACCGGCCGGCACGGCCGCACCGGACACGACTCCTCCCTGCTTTTGGCCGCCGGCACCTCCGGCTTCGGCAACCGCCACGGCAAGGTCTGGGCCACGCACCTGGCCTGGAGCGGCAACCACGAACAGTTCGCCGACAGCATCGGCGAYGGCCGCACCATGATCGGCGGCTCCGAGCTCCTGGGCCCTGCCGAGGTCGTCCTCGCCCCAGGCGCCAGCTACACCACTCCGGCGCTCTTTGCTGCATACTCGGACCGCGGCCTGGACGGCATCAGCGAGGCCTTCTACAGCTGGTTCCGGTCCCGCCCCCACCACGTTTTGCCGGCAGCCACCACCGGCCTGCCCGCCGGCAAGCCCCGCCCGGTGGTGCTTAATGTCTGGGAAGYGGTCTACTTCGACCACAACCTGGCCACCCTCATCGAGCTGGCTGAGTCCGCCGCGGAGCTTGGTGTTGAGCGCTTCGTGCTCGACGACGGCTGGTTCCGCGGACGCCGCGACGACCGCGCCGGACTGGGCGACTGGTACGTCGACGAATCACTCTGGCCCGACGGCCTCACGCCGCTGATCGATGCTGTGACTTCCCGTGGGATGGAGTTCGGCCTCTGGGTGGAACCCGAAATGGTCAACCTCGACTCCGACATCGTCCGTGCGCACCCCGAATGGATTGTTGGCCCGTCCGTCCAGAGCTACAAGGACCGCGGCCGGCTGCCACTCGAATGGCGGCAGCAGCACGTCATCGACCTCGTAAACCCGGCGGCGTGGCAATACATCTACGATCGCATTGACACCCTTCTGCGTGAAAACAACATCAGCTACCTCAAGTGGGACCAGAACCGCGACCTGCTCGAACACGGCCACGCCGGCCGCTCCTCCGTCCACGAACAGACCCTCGCCGCCTACCGCCTCTTTGACGAACTCCGCAAGGCCCATCCCGACGTCGAAATTGAGAGCTGCTCCTCAGGCGGTGCCCGTGTGGACCTGGGCATCCTGGAACGCACCGACCGGATCTGGGCCTCGGACTGCAACGACGCGCTGGAACGCCAGACCATCCAACGCTGGACCGGCGTAGTGGTTCCGCCGGAGCTGGTGGGCGGACACATCGGCCCCACCACCTCGCACACCACGGCCCGCACGCACGACCTGTCGTTCCGCGCCATCACCGCCCTGTTCGGCCACTTTGGCATGGAATGGGATGTCCGCAGCGTTCAGGGCGCCGAAAGGGAGGAACTCAAACGCTTCATCGCCCTCTACAAAAAACACCGGAACCTCATCCACTCCGGGCGCATGGTCCGCGCCGACGTCGCCGACGGCTCCCTCATGCTCCACGGCGTGGTGGCCCCAGAGGATGCTGGTCAAGGCACGGCGGCCCTGTTCGCCCTGGTCAGCACACGCACCGCCGTCGCGGAACAACCGGGACGGATCTCTATCCCGGGCCTGGAGCCGGACCGGGAGTACCGTGCGGAGGCCATCTTCCCGGCTCCGGGTGACGCCGACTATTCGCACACGTTCACGCAGGTCCGCCCCCCGGCCTGGCTGGCGGACGGCGCCGTAGCCAACGGGCGGTTCCTGGCCGAGGTGGGACTGCCCATGCCTGCCCTCAACCCGGAACACGCACTGCTGCTCGAACTCACCGCACTGTAACAACTGACTGGCAAGCACCGCCGTTTCCCCCGTTCTCCGCAGCGGCGGAAACGGCGGGGGCAGCCTCCGCGCTAGTTAGAGGATGTAAATGAAAATCCTGGTCACAGGTGGCACCGGTACGTCAGTTCGCACACAGGCTTGTACCTAGGAATTCCGTGCCACAGCCGGCCTCTTCCGGCCATCTTTTGGACCAGTTCAAAACAGTTTGAGTCAGGAACAAAGATGGAAAACGAGGCTTCAGTCTTGGAAACCCAGGGCATCCTGGAAATACCTTTCTATTCCGCCCCTCCGCGCGTGCGAGGACAAATCCGCAGGACCACCATGTACACCGATGCATCAAAAGAAGACCTCCTCCACGTTCGGGTCCTGGACCGCAGCCATCTCGAGGACCAACTGGACAAAGCAGTGGACATCCTCGCGGCCAGGTCCCCGCTGCATGGCGGCAAAGGGATCCTCGTTTCCCGGAACTCCCCCCGGGACTTCACCGTCCAGCTCCACCCGGATGTCCCGTTCGGCACCATCCAGGAAAGGCAGGAATGGTAATCCGCGATGGGAACAGTCTCCCCTGGCAACCATGACCCGATGGGAACAGTCTCCCCTGGCAACCATGACC
>NZ_JBFRCV010000035.1:0-3257 GCF_052113245.1 Arthrobacter sp. YAF34 | reverse complement strand
GCTAAAAACACCAGACCACACCACGGGGTGGCGGGCCCGGCACAATCAACCAATTCAATACAATAAATTGGTATCAACAAACTTGGCACACTATTGAGTTCTCAAACAACAGACACACCCGGCACCACCACAACCAACATTCAGTCGCGGATCGCTCCGGAGCAACTTTTCAAACTTACCCGAGTCCGGACCGCTTAGCAAATCAGCGTTTCCGCGACCCGCAAACCATCCAACCCGCCCCACCCGAACCCGGAGCGCACAAAACGCCGACCAGATCCGGTCTTGAAATTTAGGGGATTGGCCGCCTCCGGTTCCCAGCTTTCCGCTGGTCTCCCTCGCGGCGACTTAGAAAACAATACACCCACCACGCCCCCACCGCAAACCCACCCCGGCGCCGGCGCCCCAACGTTCCCAGCCCCGGAAATCCGCGGTGAAACGGGACCTGGCGGGCCAAAGCGGAGCCCCGGCGTCGTTCTTCTGCTTTGTATCCTCCATCACATCCTGGCGCTGCTACGGATACCATCGGAGGGTGAGGGCATACCGCCGGCGCCAGAGACGTGTCTTGCTGCATCGGCGCGCGTCCCGGCGGAAGACCGCCGGGGGCCTCACGCAGGAAGAAGTCTCGGCGCGGGTCGCGCGTGGACTTACCAACCGGGTCCCGGACACAACCAGCCGCAGCCTGTGGCAGATCTTCCGGGCCAACGTCTTCACGCTCTTCAACGCAATCGTTGGTACAAGCTTCCTCGTACTGCTGCTCTTGGGGCAGTGGCGGGATGCACTGTTCGGCCTCGCGGCTGTCGGCAACGCCGTGATCGGCGTCGTCGAGGAATACCGGGCCAAGAAATCCTTGGACCGGCTGGCTGTCCTCAATGCCCCACACGCGCGAGTGCTGCGCGAGGGTGAAATCCACGACATCGCCACGGAAGACGTCGTCCGCGACGATGTGTTGGTATTGCGGGCCGGGGACCAGGTGATCGCGGACGCCACCGTCCTTGAGTCGTCCGGCCTTGAGGTGGACGAGTCGCTCCTCACCGGGGAAGCGGACCCCGTCGACAAGGATGCGGGCTCTGAAGTTCTCTCCGGATCGATCGTCGTGGCCGGCCGCGGCAAGGCCCAGGTGGTCCGGGTGGGAGCGGAGTCTTTCGCGAGCCGCATCACGGCAGACGCCCGTCGCTTCTCGCTGGTGAACTCCGAGATCCGCAACAGCCTCAACCGCATACTGCGCTGGATCGCCTGGGTTCTGCTGCCCGTGGCGGTCCTTGTCGTCAATGGCGAGGTCCAAGCCCGCGGCGGCTGGCAGGCTCCCCTTTCCACTGAGGACTGGACCTCCGCCCTGGTGGGCCTCATTGCCAGTCTGATCGCCGTTGTCCCGCTGGGACTCGTGCTGATGACGAGTGTGGCCTTCGCCGTGGGCGGGGTCCGGCTGGCCAACCACAACGTGCTGATTCAGGAACTGGCCGCTGTCGAGGGACTGGCCCGTGTCGACGTCCTCTGCATGGATAAAACGGGAACCCTCACGGAGGGAGGGCTCGTCTTCGACGCAGTCCATCCGCTGGCTCCGGAACCGGGATGGGAGCAGGTCCTCGCGTGGTTTGGAGCGGAGCCGGAGGCGAACGGCACCGCGCGCTGCCTCAGCACCGTTTTTGAGGACGACGGCGGCCTTCAGTCGGTCTCGACCGTACCGTTTTCCTCCGCCCGGAAGTGGAGCGGTGTCAGTTTCGACGGCAGCACCGGCGCAGCCCGCACCTGGATTCTCGGGGCGCCGGAGATGGTACTCGTTCAAGACGACGCCTCCTGGCGTCAGCCGCTGCCGATCTCTGCGCCGGGGACGCCCATCCCGCACCACGCCCGTGAACTGAGTCGGAACGACGTGCTGCGCCAGGCCGGAGACCTCGCAGAGACCGGGCTGCGGACGCTGGTTCTGGCAAGCGGGGAGCACTTGCCGGGTGAGGGAAAGCTGGAGCAGCTGCCGGCAGCGCTCCGCCCGGTGGCCCTCCTGACTTTCAGGGAGCAGCCCCGCTCGGATGCCCGGGAAACTCTCGAGTTCTTCCGCTCAGAAGGTGTCCGGTTGAAGATCATTTCCGGTGACGATCCCCGGACCGTTGCCGCAATCGCCCGTCGGGTTGGTTTGGACGTACTTCAGGGCTTCGATGCACGATCGCTTCCGGAGGACCCGCTGCAGCTGGAGGAGGTGATGGGGGCCAACGTGGTGTTTGGGCGGGTAACGCCGGCCCAGAAGCGGCAGATGGTCGAGGCGCTCCAACGCCGGGGCCACACCGTGGCAATGACTGGCGACGGCGTCAATGACGCCTTGGCCTTGAAGACGGCGGACCTTGGCATCGCTATGGACTCTGCCTCACCCGCAACGAAGGCCGTGGCGCGCCTGGTGTTGCTCGACGGCCGTTTCGACCGGCTTCCGGAAGTTCTTGCTGAGGGCCGGCAGGTCATCGCGAACATTGAGCGCGTCTCAAGCTTGTTCCTGAGTAAGACGGTTTACGCCATTGCCATCGCAGTCACGTTCGGGCTGCTGCAATGGGAGTTCCCGTTCCTTCCCCGCCAGCTGTCCTTCACTGACGGCCTGACGATCGGCATTCCCGCATTCT
The DNA here is from genome assembly GCF_052113245.1 of Arthrobacter sp. YAF34. Classification (NCBI taxonomy): domain Bacteria; kingdom Bacillati; phylum Actinomycetota; class Actinomycetes; order Micrococcales; family Micrococcaceae; genus Arthrobacter; species Arthrobacter sp. YAF34. The sequence continues at coordinate 654 of NZ_JBFRCV010000035.1, read as the reverse complement.
TTTTGGCGCTCATGCCGAACCCACGCCGTTATCAGCCCGGATTCCTGCGCAGGTCCCTGTGGTTCTCGGTGCCTGCGGGACTGATCGTGACAGCTTCCCTGCTCACGTTGAATGCAATCGCACCGCTGGCCGGCACGGCCACACCGGAACAAGTCAGCAGCGCCTCCGTGCTGACGCTGTCGCTGGTCGGGCTGTGGATACTCTCAGCTGTGTCCCGTCCCCTCAATGCAGGCCGTCTCGCAGTGCTGGTGGCCATGTGCGCCTCGCTGCTGATCCTGCTCAATCTGCCGCTCGCACAGGAGTTCTTTCTCCTGGCGCGGCCACCAGACGGGTTGTTGCTGGCGGCCGTGGCGTGCGGGGCCGGCGGGGGCGTCGGGGTCGAGGTCCTGGCCCGGCTCCATGCCCGGGTCTTCCCGGCCGCGGAAGCGCTCCCGGCCGGCGAAGGGGTGCCGGCAGGTGAGGGGGTCCCGTCCAGCCGGTAGCGTTCTGAAAGGCGGGTTAAATGCGGGAGGACCCCCACCTGGTGGTGGGGGTCCTCGACCGTTAATGATGTTCCGGCGGTGACCTACTCTCCCACACCCTCCCGGGTGCAGTACCATCGGCGCTGTGGGTCTTAGCTTCCGGGTTCGGGATGGGACCGGGCGGGACCGGGCG
>NZ_JBFRCV010000034.1:0-3468 GCF_052113245.1 Arthrobacter sp. YAF34 | reverse complement strand
CGATCATGCGCGTATCGGCCCTTGCGGGTTGTGTGTGTGGGGTGTGTGGTACGGGGTTGTTGTTTGAGAACTACATAGTGGACGCGAGCATCTTTTATAAGAAGCAATTTCCAAGAATATGAACCTGGATCTGATCCGTGATTGTGCTGCCGCCTTTTGGGTGGTGGTTGGTTGCGGTCTGGTTCCATGGTTTTCTCGAAAATTACTCCTTGATCTTTTGTGGTCAAGTTTTTAAGAGCACACGGTGGATGCCTTGGCATTAGGAGCCGAAGAAGGACGTAGGAATCTGCGATAAGCCTGGGGGAGTCGATAACCGGACTGTGATCCCAGGGTGTCCGAATGGGGAAACCCCGCCAGACGCGCGAGTGATCTGGTGACCCGCATCTGAACACATAGGGTGCGTGGAGGGAACGCGGGGAAGTGAAACATCTCAGTACCCGCAGGAAGAGAAAACAATAGTGATTCCGTCAGTAGTGGCGAGCGAACGCGGATCAGGCTAAACCGTTCCATGTGTGATAGCCGGCGGGCGTTGCATGGTCGGGGTTGTGGGACTTCCCACTCCAGCTCTGCCGGGCTGGGAAGGTGAGAGTGCAGGCATAGGTGAACGGTCTTGAAAGGCCGGCCGTAGAGGGTGTAAGCCCCGTAACCGAAATGTTGTGCACCGCCTGGTGAAGTATCCCAAGTAGCACGGGGCCCGAGAAATCCCGTGCGAATCTGTCAGGACCACCTGATAAGCCTAAATACTCCCTAATGACCGATAGCGGACCAGTACCGTGAGGGAAAGGTGAAAAGTACCCCGGGAGGGGAGTGAAACAGTACCTGAAACCGTGTGCTTACAATCCGTCGGAGCCWYCRCAGCTTGCTGTGTTGKGGTGACGGCGTGCCTTTTGAAGAATGAGCCTGCGAGTTAGTGTTACGTCGCGAGGTTAACCCGTGTGGGGAAGCCGTAGCGAAAGCGAGTCTGAATAGGGCGTTGCAGTGGCGTGATCTAGACCCGAAGCGAAGTGATCTACCCATGGCCAGGTTGAAGCGACGGTAAGACGTCGTGGAGGACCGAACCCACTTCAGTTGAAAATGGAGGGGATGAGCTGTGGGTAGGGGTGAAAGGCCAATCAAACTTCGTGATAGCTGGTTCTCCCCGAAATGCATTTAGGTGCAGCGTTGCGTGTTTCTTACCGGAGGTAGAGCTACTGGATGGCTAATGGGCCCTACAAGGTTACTGACGTCAGCCAAACTCCGAATGCCGGTAAGTGAGAGCGCAGCAGTGAGACTGTGGGGGATAAGCTTCATAGTCGAGAGGGAAACAGCCCAGACCACCAACTAAGGCCCCTAAGCGTGTGCTAAGTGGGAAAGGATGTGGAGTTGCGAAGACAACCAGGAGGTTGGCTTAGAAGCAGCCATCCTTAAAAGAGTGCGTAATAGCTCACTGGTCAAGTGATTCCGCGCCGACAATGTAGCGGGGCTCAAGTACACCGCCGAAGTTGTGGATTTCAGATATTAGCTAAGCCCTTGTGGTTCAGGCGTCTGGAGTGGTAGGGGAGCGTCGTGTGGGCGGTGAAGTCGCGGTGTAAACCAGCGGTGGAGCCTACACGAGTGAGAATGCAGGCATGAGTAGCGAAAGACGGGTGAGAAACCCGTCCGCCGAATGATCAAGGGTTCCAGGGTCAAGCTAATCTGCCCTGGGTAAGTCGGGACCTAAGGCGAGGCCGACAGGCGTAGTCGATGGACAACGGGTTGATATTCCCGTACCGGCGAAAAACCGCCCATGCTGAACAGGGGATACTAACCGCCCGAAACCTGCCCTAGCACCCTTCGGGGTGTGTGGGTTTTGGTGGAGCGCGGGACCTGATCCTGGGAGGCAAGCGTATTAACAGGTGTGACGCAGGAAGGTAGCCAAGCCGGGCGATGGTTGTCCCGGTCTAAGGATGTAGGGCGAACGGTAGGCAAATCCGCCGTTCATGATGCCTGAGACCCGATGGGACCCCCGTATGGGGGGATTTGGTGATCCTATGCTGCCGAGAAAAGCATCGACGCGAGGTTTTAGCCGCCCGTACCCCAAACCGACACAGGTGATCAGGTAGAGAATACTAAGGCGATCGAGAGAATTATGGTTAAGGAACTCGGCAAAATGCCCCCGTAACTTCGGGAGAAGGGGGGCCCCAACCTTGATGGACACACGCTGTCCGGAGGGGATCGGGGCCGCAGAGACCAGGGGGAAGCGACTGTTTACTAAAAACACAGGTCCGTGCGAAGTCGCAAGACGATGTATACGGACTGACTCCTGCCCGGTGCTGGAAGGTTAAGAGGACCGGTTAGCCGCAAGGCGAAGCTGAGAATTTAAGCCCCAGTAAACGGCGGTGGTAACTATAACCATCCTAAGGTAGCGAAATTCCTTGTCGGGTAAGTTCCGACCTGCACGAATGGAGTAACGACTTCCCCGCTGTCTCAACCATAAACTCGGCGAAATTGCAGTACGAGTAAAGATGCTCGTTACGCGCAGCAGGACGGAAAGACCCCGAGACCTTTACTATAGTTTGGTATTGGTGTTCGGAGTGGCTTGTGTAGGATAGGTGGGAGACGTTGAAGCCCGGACGCCAGTTCGGGTGGAGTCATCGTTGAAATACCACTCTGGTCACTTTGGACATCTAACTTCGGCCCGTAATCCGGGTCAGGGACAGTGCCTGATGGGTAGTTTAACTGGGGCGGTTGCCTCCTAAAAAGTAACGGAGGCGCCCAAAGGTTCCCTCAGCCTGGTTGGCAATCAGGTGTCGAGTGTAAGTGCACAAGGGAGCTTGACTGTGAGAGAGACATCTCGAGCAGGGACGAAAGTCGGGACTAGTGATCCGGCGGTACATTGTGGAATGGCCGTCGCTCAACGGATAAAAGGTACCTCGGGGATAACAGGCTGATCTTGCCCAAGAGTCCATATCGACGGCATGGTTTGGCACCTCGATGTCGGCTCGTCGCATCCTGGGGCTGGAGTAGGTCCCAAGGGTTGGGCTGTTCGCCCATTAAAGCGGTACGCGAGCTGGGTTTAGAACGTCGTGAGACAGTTCGGTCCCTATCCGCTGCGCGCGCAGGAAATTTGAGAAGGGCTGTCCTTAGTACGAGAGGACCGGGACGGACGAACCTCTGGTGTGTCAGTTGTACTGCCAAGTGCACCGCTGATTAGCTACGTTCGGATGGGATAACCGCTGAAAGCATCTAAGCGGGAAGCTCGCTTCGAGATGAGATTTCCATACACCTTGTGTGTGAGAGGCCCCCAGCCAGACCACTGGGTTGATAGGCCGGATGTGGAAGCGAGGACTAACGACTCGTGAAGCTGACCGGTACTAATAGGCCGATAACTTACACCACACACCCCTCCCGTGAACGGATTCAAAAGACGTTCACACCATGGGAAGGGTACAAAGAAACAAGACTGCTTGCGTCCACTATGTGGTTCCCAACCAACAAACCCGTCACCGG
>NZ_JBFRCV010000033.1:0-3583 GCF_052113245.1 Arthrobacter sp. YAF34 | reverse complement strand
GCCCTGCGGGTAGACAGGGCTCCGTCGGCCGCCGAGCAAGCAAGCTTGCCAGCAACCAAAAACAACGGGGGGAGAGGGGAAGCTGGCCGGTCACCACAGCCGCCCCACCCACCGGAATCCTCTGCAAAAGGAGCAACACCATGCTTGAAAAGATCAACCTCACCGGCCCCGCCGACCTGCTGGCGACCATCCCGCACCTGCTGGGCATCACGCCCACGGAATCGTTCGTGGTCCTCACCGCCCATGACGGTGCCCTCGGCGCGACCCTGCGGGTGGACGCACCCGAACACGTCGAGCCGGGCAACTACGCGCAGACGCTGACCAGCCACGCCGCCAACGATGAGAAGGCAACGGCGTCCTACGTTGTCGTTTACACGGATGAGAACCGGGACGGCTACCCCTACGCCGCGCACGTCGCCGCGCTGGTGTCCGAGCTGGCCGCCGCCCGGATGCCCGTGCGGAACGTCTGGCTCGTGGCCTCCACTCACTGGACGGAGTTCGGCACGGACGAGGAGCACCCGCTGGAGCAGATCACCGACAGCCACGCCAACGCGACCTTTACCTTCTTCGGGTCAGCCACGGACATCGACGTCTACAACCCCGCCCTGCTGGGCACGTGGGCCGTGCCGGTACAAGCCCCCGAAGGCACCGAAGCAGACATTGAGGAAGCATGCGCGGCGTGGGCGGCCGTGCTGGACAGCACCGGGACCCCCGACCGCGAAACGGCCCGGAGCATCGCGGGAGCCTTCCAGCACAAAATGGTCCGGGACTTCCTGTTCCGCGAGACCATCACCACCCAGAACGGCAACTTCGCCGACGTCATCCTCGGGACCTTCACCGGACGCCCGGACTGGAACCGGGTGGACCGGGCCCAGGCCATCGCGTTCGAGCTGATGAAAGCAGTTCCGGCAGGCCAGCGCGCGCCGATGCTGACCCTGATGGGGTGGCTGGAATGGCTCAAAGGCAACGGCACCCAAGCGGGCCGGTACCTCACGCATGCGGACACGGATGCACCCGGGTTTCGGCTGGCAGGGCTGCTGCTGGAACTGATCAACCGGGGCTCAGTCGCAGACGTCGCCCGCGACCCGGAAACCTCCTACCAGCGCCACAACAACTAAACGGACAGGGCCGGGCCGGGCCACGGTGCGGGGCGGCCTCCCCCGCTTCGCTCCGCCGGCCGCCGGTAACGCTGGTGCGGGCGTAGCCAGAGCAAGGTTGTGCCGCCCTTTAGCGGTGGACGTGGTGCAAATCTTCCACACGTGCACTGCATGGCAGCAGTGACGCCTCCTCGGCTTCGAGGAGGCGTCACTGGTTTCGGCTTACGTGAATGCTTTCAGTGCTCTCCGGATTTTCCTGCTGATGGCTTTGCCCCGAAAAAAATAGAGAAAGACTGCGGCAGTTAGTCCGGATAGCACGTAGGTCGCTGTCATTGCTTGTTGGAATTTCGTGTAATCGATCAGCCCTAGAAGGAAGCTGATGAAGGTTGCTACGTACAGGATTCCGAGAATTGAGACTGTGATTATCGCCAGTATTCGTCGGGTTATGTCGTTGTAGCTTCCCTCGGGTCCCATCGTGAAGACGGGGGTGCCGTCGGGAGGTTCGTTGTCACCGTATTCACTTGCCAACTTCGGCTCACCCGAGGGTTTCATAACGCGGAACCACTATCAGCATCATCCGGGATAACGACGAATACGCCGCCCATTCCCGCGTCTAACGGCTGCTCGTCGTCTCCTAAAGAGGATCGATGTTGCCCGTTTTCTCCTTCAATCATTTGTCTGGTCCTTTCCCTAGATGGGGTAATCGGGCCGGGAACCTCCGGGTGAGGAACCAATATCAGAATACGGATGCGAGGCGGACGTTGGCAACACTTCTTGAACACAAATTAAGTAGGCCATACGCACAACATGCGTACCCCGTACGCTTGACAGGTGGAAGTACCTAGTTCCACCATAGAGCCATCAGGTATTTGGGGTTAGGTCTCAAAGGTGTACCCAAACACTTGAAAGACTCAATGCACGCGCTCGTTCTCTGCTGGGGGCTCTTAGGAGTTGAGGGACTGAACGACGTGACGAGATATAAGGACGGAAACATGCCCGCAAAAGATCCAAATCTGGTGCGTCTGAACGTCAACATGAACAAGGAGACGGCCGCTGCCCTGAAGGAGCTGACCGACAAGCACGGCATTTCCTTCACTGAAGCCGTTCGCCGCGCCATCGTTGTGTACCAGTTCATTGACCACGAAAAGGATCAAGGCAAAAAGGTGTTCCTGACAGACGCCGATGAAACTCGGAAGACGGAGTTCGTTCTCCTCTAAATAGGCGTTTCGGCCTGGAAGCGACAGCTGTAGAAACGACCGACAGCCCGGTGCGCGGGCGGTCGGCCGTTTCTGCGTTAAATGGGCCGAGCACTTTCGGCCGGTCGTCTGTCGGCAGCAACTTAGGTACTTGTCTAGAGGAACATCTCATCCGGCCGCCGGACGCTCGCGCGGGCGCAGCCGGGAACTCAGCAAGCGTGTAGAAACCACGGCTACAGTGAACCCCAGGAACACTGCACCGACCAGGAAGCGTGAGCATGGGAACCGACTACATCCTGACCGACGACGACAAGCCGGACGCCGAGCCCAGCCTGGCCGAAGACGTCATCGAAATTCGTCTGCTCACCGCCGGCGACCTAACCGGGCCTGCGAATATCGGCTGGGCCCAGGAACACCACAACCTCTAACCACAAGGCAGCGAGACGCTGCCCACCCAAATTTCCTTTGCAGAGGGGAAAACCCGGAAAGGCCGGCAACCCAAGTGCCGGCCTTTCCTCATGCCCGCGCTTGTTCCAATACCCGGCGCCACAACAGGAACGCGGCCAGGGCATTCAGGACGGTGATGAAGACGTCGCCTGCCGCGGGCCGGGCGATGACGAGATCGAGGACCACCAGCGCCAGTGCGCCCGCTGCGGCAAGTGTGAACACCACAGCCAGGACCCGGAGGACCTGCGGAGAATCCAGCCCGGCACCRTGCCCCGCACGGCCGAGGCTGCCATCACTCGGCGCCGGCTCAGTCATGCCCTCACCCTACTCAGGAAGGGCATGCTCGCGGGGCTCGCACCCGTTCGGGCGTCCGCTGGCGCGGCCGGCTGTGGGGTCCAGTGCGCGCCGTCGCAGGGCTCCGGCCCGCCCCGGCCGGTGTCTTACGTCTTCGACGTTTTTTGGTTGCTGTCCTTCGGATTCTGGGCGTCCGCTCCACCCCGTCTAGCCCCTCCTTCGTCGGGGCCTGCGGTGCAGGAAATGTCCCTCCGGCGCTCCTGCGTCGCTGATTTCCTCCAGGAATTTCCTGCCCCTTGCCCTGCGGGTAGACAGGGCTCCGTCGGCCGCCGAGCAAGCGAGCTTGCCAGCAACCAAAAAACAACGGGGGGAGAAGGGGACGCTGGCCGGTCACCTGAGCCGCCCCACCCACCGGAATCCTCTGCAAAAGGAGCAACACCATGAACGCAATAACCACCAAGACGGTGACCACCCAGGACACCGGGGAAACCATCGACGGCGTGACCGTGCTGGGCGATTACCACGAGAACGGCGGCTACGACTGGATGG
>NZ_JBFRCV010000032.1:0-4493 GCF_052113245.1 Arthrobacter sp. YAF34 | reverse complement strand
CCACCGGAACATCGATCACTAAAGTTCTACCGCCAGTTTCGCGCTTTTCCGCAGCTGGTGGCCACGGTGAGAAAAAACAAAACGCCATCGCCAAACTCAGCGCATTCTTCGAACGATTCTTCGGCTTGAGCTCGACAGGAAACTAGTCCCGGCCAGTAAGCCCCACCACCGGGGAGAAGCCGGGCCGCCTCAAGGAGAGTGGGTCCCCGATAGAAATCCTCCGGTCTTGCCCGTMAAATTCGTCTTCCCCTTTCGAGGTTGAAGAGTTTTGGTTGGATTCAAAGTTCGCTGTCGGAGCTGGCCCCTAGGATGAACCCTGGGTATTCGACCTACTTGAAGAGGAGACCGGCATGGCAGATACCAAGGTTGTTTTCGTTGCGTTCGCGATCGAGGACGAAAGGCAGCGTGATTTTTTGAAGGGACAATCCCTGTCACCGCGCGCGCCGTATGAGTTCATCGATATGTCGGTGAAAGAGGCGTATGAGAACGATTGGCAGGAAAAGGTCCGCACTCGTATTAAACGGTCGCATGGAATCATCGTCCTCGTCAGCGAGAACTCTCTGACATCGACGGGTCAGAAATGGGAGATCACCTGCGCGAAGGAAGAGGGCAAGCCTGTCCGTGGGATCTGGGCTTACTCGAACGATCGGACCACGCTGGCCGGAGTCAGCACGCTTGCGTGGAGCGACAAGAACATCAGCGACTTCATCGACTCCCTGTAGATGGGAATGCGCAAGGCGCTGATCGTTGGCGTCGATTACTACGAGCACATTGGCTCGCTGCACGGCTGCGTAAACGACGCCTACGCCGTCAACTCGGTTTTGGAGCGTCATTCGGATGGAACGCTGAATTTTTCCAACCCGAAGTTGCTCACCAGCACCGGACCGAACTCGACGGTTGATCGGAACGAGCTGAAGGACGCAGTGCGGGAACTGTTCCGTGACGACGCGGAGATCGCCCTGTTCTACTTCTCTGGCCACGGGTATCTCGAGGACACTGGTGGGTTCCTGTGTGCCAGTGACGCACGAACCGGAGACGACGGGCTTTCGCTGAATGAAGTTATGACGTTGGCGAACCAGTCGCCGGCGACGAACAAGGTCATTATCCTTGACAGCTGCCACAGCGGTGCCGCGGCCAACGCCGCGTCGGGTGGACATCAGGCCGATATTCGGGATGGGGTCACGATCCTGTCGGCTTCCACCGCTGAACAGTACGCGTTGGAGTCCGGCGGGTCAGGCGTATTCACCGGGCTCCTTGTTGACGCGCTCAACGGCGCCGCGGCGAACCTGGTCGGCGATATCACTCCCGGCAGCGTATACGCCCATGTCGATCAGTCTCTGGGCCCGTGGCAGCAACGTCCGGTGTTCAAGACGAACGTGAAAACGTTCGTGTCCTTGCGGCGCGCCGAGCCGCCGATCGCACTGACAGAGCTGCAGCAGCTCACGTCGATCTTCCCGGCCCCGGACTACCAGCTGCCGCTGGACCCTTCGTATGAACCAGCGCGCTCAGGCGAGCAGGTTGCAGATCCCGCAATTCCCGCCCCGGACCCGGCGAACAACGCCACATTCGAGGTGCTCCAGAAATATGTCAAGGTCAACCTTGTGCGCCCGGTAGAGGCCCCACACATGTACTACGCCGCCATGGAAAGCAAAGCTTGCGAGCTGACCGTTCTCGGAGAGCACTATTGGAACCTCGTTGAGCAGCGACGAATCTGATGCCTCACCAATCGGACGATTTCCTGGGCACACCCGCAGCTCTGGAGGCTGTCGCCGCGGTCGAGCACGAGCGATGGGCGCACTGGCAGCGGTACCTCCACGATCAGTGCACTGTTCTCGAAGACGGGAGCCTGCTGATTCCTTCCCATCTGGCAAAACGGTGGGAACGGCAGATCGCGACGCCGTACGCGGAGCTGTCGGATGAGGAGAAGAACAGCGACCGTGAGCAGGCTCATGAGTATCTTGCTGCGCTCAGGCAAGCGGCCGGCGATGACCTGCGCTAGAGCGCATCGAGCATTCCGGTTCTGACGGCGCTTCTAGGAGAGCAGAAGATCATCGACTAACAGTCAGGGCCAGCACGTGAGTGCCGGCCCTGACTCGGTTTTCCCTCTGCAAAGGAAATCTGTGGTTCAGCTTAGCTGAATGGTTTGTGATGCTGCCGCCGCCTGGTACCTCGTTGTTCCTGGTCCCGCGGGGTGGTGTTGCGTCGGCGCGTTGTCGCGGTTAATGGCGGTCCGTCGCTGGTGAGTGGCTGCTGTGGTTCGCCCTGGGCGGCGGACCGCCCCACTTCTGGGAGGTTCCTGGCCCTTGCTGGGGTGAGTGGGCCGGGCGGCTGCATTGGGGAATCAGCCACCCGGCTCACTTCTACGTTACTCGGTGTCGGTGGTGTGCTTGTCGATGATGATCTGCTCTACGGCGCTGGCCGTGTAACCCCATGCGGTGAGCTGGTTCAGGTAGTGGAAGTGCCGCTTCTCAGCGGACCTCCATGAGTCTTTCTGGATGGTCTTTTCATACCCGGCGCAGATCAGGGCGATGAGGGAGAACTCGGGGCGTGCGGTGGTTTTGGCGGTGTGGTCCCGCAACGGGTTCCAGCCCCACCGGTCGGTGTCCTCCCCGGTCTTGGCCCCGATCATCTCGGTGGCGACCTTGCCGTCGTAGCCGCTGGCGGTTTCGGGGTCGTGGGTGATCGCGTGGACTGTGAAGTACTGCCAGCCCTTCGGCGCGGTCTYCCGCGACAGCAGGGTCTTCACAAATTCGCGCCTGACCTTCGTGGCGCTTTCCATCTCCCGGTTATTGGCGATCAGGGTCTTCCGTTCGGCTTTCTGCTCGTCGGTCATCGGGCCTTTCTGCGCCTGGGTGCCGCCGTCGTAGCGTTCGTACTTCGGGGTGAAGCCCAGGTCCTTCCAGCCGGTAATGACGGGGTTGGCTTTGTGCTGGCCCCGATAGTCGGTGCTGATCAGGTAGGCATTGGCGTCCTCGTCGGTGGCCGGTTCCCCGTCGGCCCTCTTGGCGGCCGAGACGTACAGGTTCTCGTCGTTGGCGTAGTGCCCGGCGTCCTCGACGATGGTCTTGCCCTCCGCCTCGAGCTCGGCGATGAGTGCGGCGAGGGCTGCGGCGCGGTCGCGGCGGTCCCGGAGCATCTGCGCGACGTGCAGGAGCTGATCGGGTTCGTCCGCGATCACGGACTCCAGTTCCTCCGTGGCGTCCCGGTTCCCCTCAAATTCGGCCATGACAAGCGCTTCATCGATGGTATAGCCCTTGCCCAGGGCGGCGGATCCGGCGCTCGAGGACTTCGCTTTCAGCGCCCCTTCCACGGTGGTCTTGGTGCGCCCGGTCTTCTTGGCGATCGCGGCGGCTGACACGCCGATCAGGGACAGCTGGTGGTAGGCGTCGGCCTCGTCCGCTTCGGTCAGTTCGGCGCGCTGGATGTTCTCCACGACCTGCGTCACGATGCGCTCGGCTTCCTCCGGGGATTCGATGATCATCACCGGGATGCTGGTGCGTCCGGCTTCAACGGCGGCGCGGGTGCGGCGCTGTCCCATCAGGACGTGCACCACGCCGTCGTCCTTGCGGTGGGCGATGACGGGTTCCATCACGCCGTGGTCGGCAATGCTGGCAATGAAATCGGGTGTCAGGGCGGCGTCTTTGCGGACGTTGATGTCCACGGTCAGGGTGGCCGGGTCGAGCATTTCGAGGGTGGGTGTGGTGTTCATGGTGTTGCTCCTTTTGCAGAGGATTCCGGTGGGTGGGGCGGCTCAAGTGACCGGCCAGCTTCCCCTCTCCCCCGTTGTTTTTTGGTTGCTGGCAAGCTTGCTTGCTCGGCGGCCGACGGAGCCCTGTCTACCTGCAGGGCAAGGGGCCGGAAATTCCCGGAGGAAATCAGCGACGAAGGAGCGCCGGAGGGACATTTCCTGCACCGCAGGCCCCGACGAAGGAGGGGCTAGACCGGGTGGAGCGGACGCCTAGAATCCGAAGGACAGCAACCAAAAGACGTCGTAGACAAGACAGGGCCAAGGCGGGCCGGAGCCCTGCGACGGACAGCACTGGACCCAACAGCCGGCCGCGCCAGCGGACGCCCGAATGGGTGCGAGCCCTGCGAGCATGCCCTGGCTTCGTCTCCCCTGGATCCGCCCATGCCGGCCCGGCCCTTAGTCTGACCGGCCCGCTGCCTGTTCCACGGGCGGTCCTTCACCGAAATGGCGGTCCGCCGCCGGTGACCCGCGACGGAAGCCAACCACCGGCGGCGGACCGCCCGAACCTTTCGGCCGGTCCTGGTTCTTTGGTGAGGAGGGCGGTACCTTGCCGGGCGGGTTCCGCCCGGCAAGGTTCAGCAGGTTTAGGCGACGTTGGCCATGTACGGCATCCGGTAGCGGCTGGGCAGCTCGGCGGCGGCTTCGGGCAGGTCGTCCGGGCCGTGGGCCTGTCCGTTCTTCCAGTGGAAGAACGCCTGTTCGGTGATCGCGTCCCATTGGCGGGCCTTGGTCCGGTAGAACGTGC
>NZ_JBFRCV010000031.1:0-4600 GCF_052113245.1 Arthrobacter sp. YAF34 | reverse complement strand
GGACAAGGATGCCTCTACCAGTAGGAGTCAGGCGGGCATTACGGTGGACCATGAAGACCTCTTAGTCGTTCGGTGTGTGTGGTAACCACCAACCTAAGAGGTCTTCACCCTTTCAACATGTAACCAACGTCCTGGCCGAGTACACCTAGTGGAAGAAGTGCCGGGCTCCCGTGAAGTACATGGTGATGCCGGCCGCGTTGGCTGCGGCGATGACTTCCTCGTCCCGGACGGAACCGCCGGGCTGGACCACGGCGCGGACGCCGGCGTCGATCAGGATCTGCAGGCCGTCCGCGAACGGGAAGAACGCATCCGACGCCGCCACGGCCCCGCGGGCGCGCTCGGGGGCTCCGGTCGCGTCCGTATTCGAAGCACCGCCGGCGCCCTCGACCTGGGAGCTCACGCTCACGCCGAGCGAGTTGGCGCGCTCGACGGCGAGCTTGCAGGAATCGAGCCTGTTCACCTGGCCCATGCCGATGCCAACCGCGGCGCCGTTGTCGGCGAGCAGGATGGCGTTGGACTTGGCCGCGCGGCACGCGGTCCAGGCGAAGGCGAGATCGGCCAGGGTGGCGGCGTCGGCGGCCTCGCCCGCGGCAAGGGTCCAGTTGGCGGGGTTGTCCCCCTCGGCGTCGACCTTGTCTGTGGCCTGCACCAGCATGCCGCCGGAGACCTGGCGGAACTCGGTCGGGTAGCGGCCGTATCCCTCGGGCAGCGCCAGGAGACGGATGTTTTTCTTCTTGGACAGGATCTCCACGGCCTCGTCCTCGAAGCCCGGCGCGATGACGACCTCCGTGAAGATGCCGGCAACGGTGCGCGCCATGCCGGCTGTGACCGTGCGGTTCGCGGCGATGACGCCGCCGAACGCGGACACCGGATCGCAGGCGTGGGCCTTGGCGTGGGCGTCGGCGATCGGGTCGGCCGCGGACTTGGAACCCACGGCCACGCCGCACGGGTTGGCGTGCTTGATGACGGCGACGGCGGGTTCGGCGAAGTCGAACGCCGCGCGCAGGGCGGCGTCGGCGTCGACGAAGTTGTTGTAGCTCATGGCCTTGCCGTGGATCTGGTCGGCCTGCGCGATGCCGGCCGGGGCGGCCCGGTCCACGTACAGGGCGGCCTGCTGGTGCGGGTTTTCGCCGTAGCGGAGGACCTCGGAGCGTTCCAGGGCCAGGCCGGCGTACGCGGGCCAGTCGACCACGCCGTCGCCGTCCTCGTCGAGGAACTGGCTGGCGGTCCAGGTGGCCACGGCGGTGTCGTAGGACGCGGTGTGCGCGAAGGCCTTGGCGGCGAGCCGGCGCCGGGTCTTCAGGTCAAAGCCGCCCGAGGCGGCCGCCGCCACCACGGAATCGTACGACGCCGGGTCCACCACGATCGCGACGGCGGCGTGGTTCTTGGCGGCGGAGCGGACCATGGCCGGGCCGCCGATATCGATCTGCTCGACGACGTCGTCCGGCGCCGCGCCGGACTTCACGGTCTCCACGAACGGGTACAGGTTGACGACCACCAGGTCGAACGGCTCGATGTCCATGTCCTCCAGCGTCTGCATGTGGGCCGGGACGCGGCGGTCGGCGAGGATGCCGCCGTGCACACGCGGGTGCAGGGTCTTGACGCGGCCGTCCAGCATTTCCGGTGAGCCGGTGACTTCTTCGACTTCCTGCACGGGGATGCCGGCGGCGGCGATCTTCTTGGCCGTGGAGCCGGTGGAGACGATCTTGACCCCGGCGTCGTGCAGGCCCCGGGCGAGCTCCTCCAGACCGGTCTTGTCGTAGACCGAGATCAGGGCCCGGCGGATGGGCACTCGGTCGATGGATACACGGTCAAGCTGCGTGAAGCTCACAAAAGTCTCCGTCTTATATCGCGGCAGGGCCGCGGTTGGTGGGGATGCGGCCAGTTTATCGCGTCCCGGCGCTCTGCCGTCCCGCCGGGATGCCCGCGCGCCGGAGTGTGAAGCACACACCGGCCCCGCCCGGGCCACGTAAAGTTTTCCCACAGGAGGCGATGATGAACACGTACACCACTGTGCCCAGCGGCGAACAGGTGGTCCAGGAACTGCCGTGGCGGTGGAAGGTCCAGGGCCGGATCTTCCTGATCGGCGGCCTGGGCTTCATGTTCGATGCCTGGGACGTCACCCTCAACGGCATCCTCATTCCGCTGCTGTCCAAGCACTGGTCGCTGAGCCCGGGCGACGCCGCCTGGATCGGCACCGCGAACCTGATCGGCATGGCCCTGGGCGCCTTTGCCTGGGGCACGGTGGCCGACACGATCGGGCGCAAGAAGGCCTTCACCGCCACCCTGCTGATCTTCTCGGTCTTTACCGTGCTCGGCGCGCTCTCCCCCGATTTCCTGTGGTTCATCATGTTCCGCTTCCTGGCCGGCTTTGGCTTGGGCGGCTGCATCCCGGTGGACTATGCGCTGGTGGGCGAGTTCACGCCCCGCAAACAGCGCGGCCGGGTGCTCACGGCGATGGACGGCTGGTGGCCGATCGGCGCCGCCCTCTGCGGCTTCGTCTCCGCCGGGCTGATCGCGGCGTTCGCGGACTGGCGCCTGACCATGCTCGTCATGGTGCTCCCGGCGCTGCTCGTGTTCTGGATCCGGCGCAGCGTGCCGGAATCGCCGCTGTTCCTGATCCGCAAGGGCCGCCGCGACGAAGCCGCCCAGGTGATCGACGGCCTGGTCGAGGCCACCGGCGCCGAGCCCCGGGTCTACAGCCTGCCCGAACCGCAGGACGCACCCCGCCTTTCTGCCGGCAGCGCGTGGACGCAACTGCGTGCGCTCTGGCAGTTCAACTGGAAGATCACGACGGCGGCGTGGGCCCTCTTCTTCTCCATCCTGCTGGTCTACTACCTCTCGCTGACGTGGATGCCGCGGATCCTGATCGGCGCCGGGTTCGAGGAGTACAAGGCCTTCCTCACCACCGCGTCGATGGCCGCCGTCGGGCTCCTCGGCGTCGTGGTGGCCGCCCTGCTGGTGGAACGGGTGGGCCGCAAGTGGATCCTGGCCATCACCGGGCCCTTGTCCGCGCTGACGCTGGTGATCGTGGCGATCGTGGTGGACATCCCGACGGCGGCCGTGTTCTGGCTGCTGGTGTTCGGCTTTGTGGTCCAGGTGGCCATCCCCGTGCTGTACGCCTACGTCTCGGAGCTGTACCCCACGGAGCTCCGCAGCTCCGGCTTCGGCTGGGCCTCGACGTTCTCCCGGCTCGGCGCCGGATTCGGGCCGCTGATCTTCGCGGCGTTCCTGTGGCCGGAACTGGGCCTGGCGACGTCGTTCGCGCTGGCCGGAGGGCTGGTGCTGTTGTCCGTGCTGTGGATGGCGTTCTTCGCCCCCGAGACCAACCAGCGCCGGCTGGACTAGCGCCCCATCCTTTCCCCAACTGACTCGCAGCAGGGGCCGTTCTGAGCGTCCAAAACGGCCCCTGCTGCTAGTCAGTTGGGCTGCCAGCCGCGGCAGGCGAGGGCGGCACGGACCTTGGCGACGGCGGCCCGCGCGTCGTTCTCCATGTGCCGCTTCGAGATCCGGACCAGGATCCAGCCGGCGCCGCCGTAGTCCTCTTCCCTGGCGATGTCACGGATGACCTGGGCCGGCTCGGAGTGCCCGTCGCCCTCGTACTCCACAGCAACCCGGTGCTCCGAGTAGGCAAGATCAGGTTGGCGTATGACGCCGGGGCGCAGGACTACGGGCTCGTTCAGTACCGGTTCCGGCAGTCCGGCCAGGCACAGCGCAAGGCGAAGTCTCGTTTCGGGCGCCGAATCCGCACCGATCCGGGCCTGTTCCAGGGCGAGCCGGGCCTTGCGGATGCCGGGCGTCCCCTTGTGCCGGTCCAGCATCTCGGCGAGCTCCCCCGGGTTGGCATAGGGCTCCGTCCGGCCTTCGAACGCGGGCCGGGGACGGCGCAACAAGTGGTCCGCCACCACGGTCAGCTCATCGATGCTCATCTTCCGGGCGCAGTCCAGCCACGTCCTGACTCGTGTGGTGACCAGCACGCCGTCGATCGTGGTGATCTCGTCGGCGAAGAATTGCCCGACGTGGCCAATCACGCCCCTGCGCCGCGGTATGGACATCGTATCCGGACGGGAAATGTGGATGCCCGGGGCATGAGAGCCCGGGAGGAAGCCCGGAAACTCCCAGATCAAGAAAGCCGTCGCGTGGGAGGCCGCAGAGAATCGAGTAACAAGAGCGAGGGGCCTGGCCTGAAGCTTCAGTTCAGCGGAGGGTTCTGATGGCAAGCGGATCCCGCGGCTCGGAATGCACAGCGAAGGATGCTTGAGCCTGCGTCGGCTGACCCCGGCGTCGGCCGCCTCCTGGACAGTAAACGGCGCCGAGCCGAGCGGAGCCGGGAGCGGCCGGGGTGTCTTCATCGACCCATCGTCGCAAAACCAGGGGCCCCGGCGGAGACTTATCCACAGAACGTGGGCCGCCTTCCCAACTAGCTAGCAGCAGGGGCCGTTTTGAGCGCGTGTCATGTCTCATGACCTCGTAGACACTTCATGTCTCATGAGTTCGTGGACAGTTGATGTCTCATGACTTCGTAGACAGTTGGTGCGGGGGCGTTGTTCGGATGTCTGTTCTGCGTGGATAGCTGGTCCGTTTACTGCGGGCTCCGGCG
>NZ_JBFRCV010000030.1:0-6493 GCF_052113245.1 Arthrobacter sp. YAF34 | reverse complement strand
GCGGAATGCAGTCTCCACGAAGATGCGTGTTTCGTCGGGGCGGAGGTTCTCGTCTTCGATGATGGCGTTGAGCTCGGCTTCACGTTTGGCGGCGATGAACGCACGCCATTCCTGATCAATCTCCCCGTCGGCCGAGAGAGAATCAACGAAGTCTTCGATAAGGTCTTTCTTGTTGCGCAGGGTCGGGCTGGCATCCACGGCGCGTGTGATCTCTGCCCGGATTTCCTTATCGTCACCGTCACCGCGTTCTTTGCGATATTTCTGGACGAGCATGAGGATGTAGTCGACGTTGATCTCGACCTGTTTGATCAGCTCTATCTCGAAGACAATGTCGTCGTTGATCTGCTCCTTCTCCGCGTTCTTGTCCTTGCGGAAATCCGCGTACAGGTCCAGGTACACGCTGCGGTAGTCCTGGCCCTGCCGTTCGCTGAGAATCTCGTGACCGGTGAACTCGTCGAACGAGGTAAGGACGTTCTGCAGGCGCAGGATCGCACCGAACAGCCCAATGAATTCCTTCTGCGCTGACTCCCCGATGATCGGGGTCCCCAGCGGGAACATAGTGAGTAGCTCGGTGACCTTCTCGGCATAGTCACTGTAGTACTCGCCGTAGGGCTTGAGCAGCACCACCCCGCGGGCATCCTTGTTGCCGAACAGTGCGATCGCGTCGTTGGTCTGTTCCTCAAGGTCACGGAAGGAGACGATGTTGCCATAGGTCTTGACGGAGTTCRGGATGCGGTTAGTGCGGGAATAGGCTTGGATCAATCCGTGGGCTCGGAGGTTCTTGTCCACGAACAAGGTGTTTAAGGTGGTCGCGTCAAAACCGGTGAGGAACATGTTGACCACGATCACCAGGTCGATCTCGCGCTGCTTGAGTTTCAGCGACAGGTCCTTGTAGTAGTTCTGGAACCGGTCGGCGCTGGTGTCGAACGAGGTGCCAAACACGGCGTTATAGTCCTGAATCGCGGCTTCCAGGAACGATCGGGCATCGGCGTCCAACGCGCTGGTGTCGAAACCTTCCTCCTCAAGCGATCCGTCCTCGACGGGGTCGTTCGCTCCATAGGAGTAGATCAGGCCGATCTTCAGCCGCTTGTCAGGGACAAGCGCTTTCTGCTGTTCCCGGAAGTGCTGGTAGTACATGCGGGCGGCCTGGATCGAGGCGGTAGCGAAGAGGGCGTTGAACCCGCGCACCCGTTTCTCGCCGAGGGTGTAGCCTTCGGTGCGTTTGGTCTTCTGGTCGAAGTGCTCCCGCGTGTAGTCCACGATTTTGCAGATCCGCTCGTGAGCCAGCAACGCTTTTTCGGTGTCGATCGCGGAGACTTGCTTGTCGACTACGTTGCCGACCTTGACCGTGTTCACGTAGTCAATCCGGAACGGCAACACATTTTTGTCCGTGATGGCGTCCACGATCGTGTATGTGTGCAGCTTCTCGCCGAACGCCTGCTCGGTGGTCTTCAACTGCGGGTTTCCGCCGCTGCCGGAGTTGGCGGCGAAGATCGGCGTGCCGGTGAAACCGAACAGGTTATAGCGCTTGAACGCCTTGGTGATCGCGGTGTGCATTTCGCCGAACTGCGACCGGTGACACTCGTCAAAGATGATCACGACGTGGCCACCGTAGATCTCATGGCCCTTGTTGCCGGCGATGAACGTCGCGAGCTTCTGGATCGTAGTGATGATGATCCGTGCCCCCRGATCCTCGAGCTGCTTTTTCAGCACCGCGGTGGAAGTGTTCGAGTTCGCCGCGCCCTTCTCGAACCGGTCGTACTCTCGCATGGTCTGGTAATCGAGGTCCTTGCGGTCCACCACGAACAACACTTTGTCGACGGAGGGCAGCTTCGAGGCGAGCTGGGCCGCCTTGAACGAGGTCAGCGTCTTGCCCGACCCTGTCGTGTGCCACACGTACCCGCCGGCCCCGATCGTGCCGAGCTGCTTGTAATTAGTGGAAATCTCGATCTTTTGCAGGATCTTCTCGGTCCCGACAATCTGGTAGGGGCGCATGACCAGGAGCATGTTGTCGGCGGTCAACACGCAGTACCTGGTGAGGATGTTCAGCAGCGTGTGCTTGGCGAAGAACGTTTTCCCAAACGCGGAGAGATCAGTAATTGGCTTGTTCTGTGCATCGGCCCACCAGGAAGTGAACTCAAAGGAATTGGAGGTCTTGCGGACGCGCTTGGACCCCGTAGCCTCGCTCAGGTGCTGACGGCGCGTGGTGTTGGAGTAGTACTTCGTCAACGTGCCGTTGGAGATCACGAACAACTGCACGTACTCGAAGAGGCCGGAGCCTGCCCAGAAGCTGTCGCGCTGGTACCGGTCGATCTGGTTGAACGCCTCGCGGATATCCACGCCGCGGCGCTTGAGCTCGATATGGACCATCGGCAGCCCATTGACGAGCACCGTCACGTCGTACCGGTTCGCGTACTTCCCGCCACCCTCGCCCTGGGGAGTCTCGTACTGGTTGATGACCTGCAGACGGTTGTTGTGGATGTTCTGCTTATCGATCAGTGCGATGTTCTTGATCGAACCGTCATCCCGCTTCAGCAACTGGACATGATCATCCTGAATGCGCACCGTCTTCTCAACGATGCCGTCATTCGCACCAGCCACCCGTTCGGAGAAGAACTGCTTCCACTCCGCGTCGGAGAATGTGATGCAGTTCAAAGCCTCCAGCTGGGCACGCAGATTGGCGACGAGCTGCGCCTCGGAGTTAATCGGTAGAAATCCATACGCCTGCGACCGCAACAACCGGATGAACTCACGTTCAAGGTGCGCCTCGGACTGATACGCCGCCTCAGCCTTAGCATCAGGCACATACTCGGCAACGACTGTGCTCTCACTCGAGACCGCGATCGGGTGATACTTTCGCGGAGTTGCGTCAATCATGTAACTGCCTCTTCGAACGTCAGGAGCTTGTTGCGGTAGTACTCAAACTGCTTGCGACGAGCCGTCAGTTCGTCGCGCAAGGCCGATTCGAGAGCTGCGACAGTTCCGACTACACGGACCATCTCGCGCTGGACGGAAATTGACGGCAATGCGATTTGGAATGCCTCGAACTGCCCCTCTTTCCAGCGCATGCGACTTTTCGTTGAGCCTCGTTCGACCCCAGTGACTTCCGCTGCTATCCGTTTGAGTGTGTACTCGTCCTGAAGATACAGCAGCAACCATTCAGGCAGTATCCGTGAGCGGTCGAGTTCGTACACAGGAAATTCATTTGATACGACTCCGTTGGCGAGTTCTGGAGGGACGATCGCGAATGATCCTTCGGTCACGAACATTCGGTTATAGACGAGATAACCCGGTTTCACCGCATAGAGCACCGTTCCTTTTATCGCGCTGCCAAGTTTCGGCTCGCGAACGAGAACCCCTTCGCCGTACCATTTCACGCCGAGGCTCCTATACGCCGTGTCGTCCTGAACTCTGACGGGTTCGACGTACTGAGATGCCACTTCGCCGAGCCGAATGTGCTTGACGTTTGACGATTGGTCTTCGTTATGTGCCGCACCAGGTAGAAGGCGAGTGAACGCAAGCCGTTGACGCCTCCGGGCCATTAGCTCCGCATTCAGTTCCGCTTCGAGCTGAGTAAATTGATCCAATATACGCACGATCTCCCGCTGAACTTCTAGAGGCGGCACAGGGACAAGCAGAAGATTGAGCACGGATTGCGTCAGGCTCGGAACACCACCTGCCCGATTAAGCTCTTCGAGGCGCTGAGTTGATAGGTGGTAGAACAAGAACTTCGGTACCAAGCGATCACCAATCTCCGTATAGAAGAGGGTGTCCACGGTCCAGAAGGGCTTATCAACGTAGTAAAGCTTGCTGAGCGAGCCCTTCCTAGGGATCAGTACCGAGGGACCAGGGTGGGCGGATTCGTTAACGTAGAGCATCACGCCGCCAGTTCCATACACGGGAATCTCACCTATCCCGAGGGCCTTGTAATCCTTGCCATTGCGTATACGAACGAGTTCGCCGAGAGGAGCGAAATCAACTCCTCGTGGGCACAACTCCGCGATCAGTTCAGCGATGCGGCTCATCGTGCGCGCTCGAGGTCGGCGACGATCTCATCGACGGAGGTGCGGAGTTCTTGCTGGCGTGTGATGATGCGGGCGATCTCTACGTTGATCTCTGTGATGTCGATGATTTCACGGGTGTCTACAGGTTCAACGTAGGAGGCCACAGCGAGGTTATAGGCGCTGGCCGCGATGTCTACGTTGGGAACGAGTTTTGCGAAATGCTCGGCATCTTCACGAGTCGTGAAAGCGTCCAGAATTTTCTTCTGATGGGGTTTGGTGAGTTTGTTCTTATTGCCGCCGCGCGAGAACTCTGCCGACGCGTCGATGAATAGGACGGCGTTGTCGGTTTTGGATTTTTTGAGAACTATGATGCAGGTCGCGATCGTAGTGCCGAAGAACAGCTCCGGTGGGAGCTGGATGACGGCGTCCACGTAGTTATTGTCGATGAGGTATTTGCGGATCTTCTGCTCTGCTCCCGCCCGGTAAAGGACGCCGGGGAACTCTACAATCGCAGCGGTACCGTTGACGGCCAGCCAAGACAGGATGTGYATCGTGAAGGCGAGGTCGGCCTTGGACTTTGGCGCGAGCACACCAGCCGGGGCGAAACGCGGGTCGTTGATAAGCAGAGGATTCGAGTCGCCGTCCCACTTGATCGAATACGGAGGGTTGGAAACGATCGCTTCGAACGGTTCATCGTCCCAGTGAGCGGGATCGATGAGAGTGTCGCCGTGGGCAAGGTTGAACTTCTCGTAGTTCACATCATGGAGGAACATATTGATGCGTGCGAGGTTGTACGTGGTCAGGTTGATCTCCTGGCCGTAAAAGCCTTGGCGTACGTTGCCCTTGCCGAGGATTTTGTCGAATTTCAGCAGCAGGGAACCAGACCCGACCGCCGGGTCGTAGACCTTGTTTACCTGTGTCTTGCCGACCACTGTGATGCGGGCCAGGAGTTCGGAGACTTCCTGGGGTGTGTAATATTCGCCGCCGGACTTGCCGGCGCTGGAGGCGTACATCTGCATGAGGTACTCGTAGGCGTCACCGAACAGGTCAATTGAGTTGTCTCCAAACTTTCCAAGCGGAAGGTCCCCGATGGCGTCCAACAGCTTCACGAGTTTCTCGTTGCGCTTGGCGACCGTGTTGCCAAGCTTGGAGCTATTGACGTCGAGGTCGTCGAACAGGCCCTTGAGGTCGTCTTCGCTACCAGTCCCCAGGGCGGAGGCCTCGATGTTCTTGAAAACCCGGGCAAGCGTTTCGTTCAGGTCCGCATCGTGCGAGGCGCCTTTGCGGACGTTCTGGAAGAGCTCAGAGGGGAGAATGTAGAAGCCCTTCTCAGCAACCGTCTCAGTGCGGCCAAATTCTGCTTGCGAGTCGGGCAGGATGGCGTAGTTGAAGGTGGGGTCGCCGGCCTTGTGTTCGCCTGTGTTGATGTAGGCCGTGAGGTTCTCGGAGATGAACCGGTAGAAGAGCATGCCGAGCACGTAGCTTTTGAAGTCCCACCCGTCGACCGACCCTCTGAGGTCGTTCGCGATGCGCCAGATTGTCTTGTGCAGCTCGGCACGCTGTCCTTCTTTGGTGGTGGGGGCCATATCTCGTCTCCTGCGCTGCTGCGCGCGATTAATTCATGCTCGGGTTCAACGTCTCAGGATATCTGTGACCTCTCGCCATGGAGCATTCCCGCGCCCGGTCTGCTACGCGGTCATGATGCAGCGCACTTCCGGTCCATCTACCGCTCGGGGTGGCTCATAAGCAATCCCCTCCAGTGGGGACCTCCTCGAACGTACCGTCAAATACGACCGTTTCTGACCAGCCCATGGCAAGCCTCCGAAAAACGACCCGAATGCCCCAATAGTGTTGGTCAGAACTGGTTTCCGAAAAGAAAACTGGTCAAAACGTTGCTGGAGGGTTTTTGACGTGTCGAGTAATGTGATCGGCTATGCGAGGGTCAGTACCCGGGGGCAGTCTTTGGATTCCCAAGTTGATGCGCTGGTGTCGGCCGGCGCGGTCCGCGTATTCCAGGAATACGCTTCCGGGGCGACGCAGGCCCGGGCACGGTGGATGGAGTGTCTGGACTACCTGCAGCCAGGCAATGTCCTGATGGTTGCCGACCTCACCAGGCTGGGCCGGAGTACGGCGGACCTGGCGGACATTGTGACGGTGCTGGGGCAGCGGGGGATAGGCTTTCGTTCTCTGGCGGAACCGTGGCTGGATACCACCAGCGCACACGGCAAACTCATCTTTGACATGTTCGCCTCCCTTGCGGAGTACGAACGATCGCGTCTGTCGGAACGGACGAAAGCCGGCTTGGCCGCAGCGAAGGCCCGGGGCCGGCTTGGCGGCCGTCCTAGACGATATGAAGTGTGATCGGGTCCTGCCGGTCCGGACCGGCCCATTATCGCCGGACGGTCCTGCAGCCCCGGCTTGGGGTGCTCGCTGCCCCCGGATGAAGGGCGGCGCTGCGGGACCTGGACCCCGGCGGTGATGTCCTCTAT
>NZ_JBFRCV010000029.1:0-6522 GCF_052113245.1 Arthrobacter sp. YAF34 | reverse complement strand
AGCACATGCACCGTGACCGATGGCCCGTTTATGGAGACGAAAGAAATTGTCGCCGGCTACTACATCGTCGACTGCGTCGATCTTGTCCGTGCCGTGGAAATTGCGGGCAAGCTCGGAGAGGCAAGGCTGTGGCCGATCCAGGTACGCCGGATCGACCCCTGATGCCGTCGGCCTCCGGCAGCCGTGGATTGATGCCGGACGTCGAATCGGCGCGAGCGAGGAGAAAGGACAGCTCCGCGGTGAGGTGTCGCGCGACTTCCCGCGCGAAAGGTGAGCCCCCGGGACGCCAGCTACGGTCAGGGCGGAGAGGCCGTCGTCGGGGCGGCGTCTGTCATTGAGCGATGACAGGTCGCGTGCTCATCCATTCGGCACGAAGTATTGAAAATACCTCTTTGTCGTATCGATTCCCGTCGTAGACCCAGCTACTGCGAAGAACGCCGTCCGAACGCATACGCAGTCGCTGCGCGACAGCAACACTGCGGTCATTGTCCGTGCGGCACCGCCATTCAACGCGGGACATCCCCCGCTCTACGAAGGCCCACTCCATGAGCAGTTCGACTGACCGGGTGATGAGGCCGCCTCCGACAGCATCGGGTTCGAGCCAGCAGCCGACCTCGCAAATGCCCCAGACGGGATCAAACGTGACAAACATGACGCCTCCGACGATCTTGCCTTCGTCCCAGAGGCCATAGATGCGCGCCCCATCATTCGCGGAGGCTGTGGCGTAACGCTGAAGGGTAGCGCGGGCACCGTCGACGGTGTCGGTGACAAAAGCCGGCCCGACCCACGGCCGGATATGCTCTCTTGCCCTGCTCATATGCTCGGCAAACGCGCCGGCGTGCCATGTCTCGAGAGGCTTCAAGACGACCCCTTCTCGCACGACTGTTTCAAACATTGGTTCTCCAGACGGTCTGCCCAGGGCTTGGTTTCACTGGGGGTGAGTGGTTTTCTCGGACGTGTGGGCGGCCAGCAACCGCGCGGAACGTGGCGGCGGCCTTCCGCAGTACGTGGCGACGGTAGGCCCCAGCTCGCCGAGGGCGCAAACAGCCTACTGTCGCGCTCTGAGTGCGGCGAATCCGATGGACCGGCTTTCGAGCCGGGACGGTCCCACTTGCTCAGGGGCGTCGCTCCGGCAAGGAGTTTGAACCGTCCCGAATCCGGACGTGCTCGAAACGCGGGGAAAGGCCCGGAGCGTTCGAGGTTCGGCGGTTTTAGGCGGTCGCAGGGTTTTGCTCGTAGCCGGATATCGGGATGCCCGGCACCCTTCCGGTGCGGTGATGTCCTCCGCCCCGTGTGAAGGCCAGATCAGGACGCCGCACCGTTGCCCTTAGGACTTGGCGGTTGCAAGCTTCGACCGGACGCGCACGAGAGGTGCGTTCGGATCCTGGGGCTGGGGGATAGCGGCCAGAGCGAACTGGTCGATGACACCGGGCCGGAAGATGAGGCACTCCGTGGAGCCACCGAACTGGAAGTACCCGAGGTCGTCGCCCTTGTTCACGTGGTGGCCCGGGACGATCTCCGGATCGATGACGCAGGACGAGACCTCAATCATGCCCACGGGGATCACGGCCATGAGGCCGATGACCGGGTCGTCGGCCTGGATCAGGATGATCGCCCGGGCCGCGACATGTGCCAAATATGACTGCGAGAGGGTCGGCTCGACGGCGGCGGCCCCCTCGGACTCCGCCTCGGAGAAGTACGTGCCGTCCTTGAGGTACGCCCGCACGATCGTTCCAGCGACGGGAGCGTGCCAGCGGTGATAGTTCAGCGCGCTCAGGAACGCCTGGTACACCGTCCCGCCGACAAAGTGCTCCACCGACTCGTCACGGGCGAGCAGGTCATCGAGTGAGTAGGGCTGGTTCTTGACCCAGAACCGGCTCTGGCGTTGAACGTCGGAGCTGATCTTGTACGGGGTCGACTCGCAGGCGCTGACAATGACCTTGTCGTCCTCGGGTGCAGCGACGGGTCTGGACGTCGCAGTGAGCCGACGGGAGAAGAAATCGTTCCACGACGTGAAGCCCCAGTGCTCGGCGAGGGCATCGTGTTGGTAATCGTCCATCCCGACGACCTGCCGCGCTTTCTCGGACATCCACCCGGAGGGTGAGTCGTTTAGCACGTACAGCGAGTCCTCGCTGGTCAGGAACACGCACCACGCGTCCAGAATCTTGCGGAACATGGCGATGATCCGCGGATCCCGGTGGGCCGCGAACCCGGCCTCGGTTCCCATGGTCCAATCGAGGATCGCCGTCAACGGCGTGGTGACCATGCCACCCTCGCTGAATTCCGGGGCCATTGTCAGGACCTCGTTGATCAGCCGGAGCATCTGGTCAACGCTCGTGAGGTGCCGTTTGCGGTAAGGCTTCGACTTCGGAACCTGCTCGATCATCTCCGTCATGTAGAGACGGACAACCGGATCGCTGGCAATCAGTTCCTGGAACTCCACCATCACGGGGTGCAGAGGAACTTCTTCACCCCGTGCCTCTACCCGTTCCCGGTGACCGGCAATCCAGTCCTCGAGTTCGTCCTGTTGCTCGGGCAGCCAGCCACCCGGTCGGCGGACACGGTCGGATGAAGAGTCAATAGTCATAATGTCGAGCCTACCCGCCCCCTGACCGGCACCAGCGACTTCCGTGCGGCACGGCTTCCACTCTTCAGGGTTCTCTCAGAGAGCGTGGTTATAGTCCCGTCGGCGGGGCTGTCCTGCCATTTTCTGAGGAGGACAAAAGTGGGACCGGTAAAAAGCCTTTGGGCGATGGTGCAGGGCGATCCGGTTTTCATGCGGAGGGTCAATGGCTGGCTCGCTGTTTTCTGGATCCTGATGATTCCCGTCTCGCTCATGATGGGCTGGCTGAATTCGGTGGTGTATGTCTCGGCGCTTTCCCTCTGGGCGCTTGTCTCGGGACATTGGTCTGCGTGGCAGGCCGCCCGGGTTGAAGTGGCACAGATGGAGGACGCGGAGAAACGCGACAAGGAAGACCTCGTCGCCGAGGTCGTTGCCGCCCTTCTCGCCAGGACTAACGTCGAACCTGCTCCCGGGGAGTCTTCGGTTTTCTCTCCCCGATGACGCATCAGCACTGCCAGCCGCAGGGCCGGCTGGTCCGGCGGCCCTCTAAGGTGAACATTTCCCGAATGTGGGCGCCGTCGGGCTGCGGGGGGCAGTTTTCGGCATAGTCTCGTGGGTGACCGATTAAGCGCCCGGGTGATCCGGCCGAGGAAGCGGGGATGTCATGGCGGACAGCAGAGTCAAGCGCGTTGTGGTGATGGTCCAGGAGAACCACACCACCGACAATTACTTTCGGGGCCTGGCGCCGTACGGGGCCAACGTTGTCTCGGACTGGCCGATCCAGGCCAACCCGCCGGCCTCGGATCAGCCTCACGACCGGCACGCGTACTATCGCTGGCTCACCGGGCATCACAAGGGAACACGGACCCAGTTCGACACCGCGACGGTGATCCCGTTTTACGCCTACCTGGCGCTGACCGGGGCGTTTCTGGAAAACCATTGCAGCGGCTTCGGAACGAATTCCACCCCGAACCATCTGCTGATCATTGGCGGCCAGTCTCCGACGCTGCGCAACCCGTCCCGGTCCCAGCCGCCGCCGCTGTGGGACATGCCCTCGGTCCCGGGCCTCGCCGAGGACGCGGGAATCGGCTGGGCCTGCTACACCGGGACCAGCAACTACCCGGCCGGGTTCTACCAACAACTCAACGGCTCCGCCAACCTGATTCCCAACGCGCACTTCGTCACCGACGCCGCCGCCGGGAAATTGCCGCCGCTGACGTATCTGTGGCACGATCCGCCCGAAGACGAACACCCGACCGCCGACGTAGCGATCGGGATGAGCAAGATCTGGGAATCCGTGGATGCCGTCGTCAAATCCGGTGGCTGGGATGAGACGGTGTTCCTGCTCACCTGGGACGACTGGGGCGGCTGGGATGATCACGTCCCCACCCCGAATGTCGAACACACCCCGGACGGGGTGCAGCTCGCGTACGGTCCGCGGGTCCCGCTGATCCTGTTCGGCGGCCCGGTCAGGCCGGGCATCGACAGCCGCTGGTCCAACCACGCCGGCATCCCGAAGACCGTGATGCAGCTGCTCGGGCTGCCCGAACTGGGTGTGGACCGCGTCGACAACGACCCCGGCCTCGCTGACCTCATCGACCCGGCGCTGCACAACCCTGCACCGCCCGCCTACGGCTCGACAGTCACCCTCCCGGCTCCGCCGGAGCCGGCACCCAAACCCCAGCCGCTGCCCACTCCGCCTGCACCGACGTCGATTCCGGTTCCACCAGTGGTGCTGCGCGGCGGCGGCACACTTCCGCCGCCGAACGACGTTCCCCTGACCCCAACGAAGCCCTGAACGAGAACCGTCCCACGAACGGAGCACCTTCATGTCTGACCAGAACATCACCCCAAACCCCACCGCGCAGGATGTCCCGCTGGCCGGTTCGGAACGCGCCGCGGCGGCCGGGATCCAGGCCACGCACGGGCCCGTCGATCCGTCTCGCAGGATCGAGGTGACCGTCATCCTGCGCCGCCAGGAACCCCTGACCGAGATGCCCGCCGAACCGATGTCCAGCGCCGAGCTCGCGGCCCGCCACGGAGCCTCCACCAGCGACTTGGGCCTCGCCACCGAGACGTTCACCCGGCTCGGAGCGGAAGTTCTCGACGCGGACGCGGCCTCCCGCCGGTTGCGGCTGGCCGGAACGGTCGAACAGCTGAGCCGGATTTTTGGCACCAGCCTGGAGGAAGTGACCAGCAGCGGACCCCACGGCCAGGACATCACCCACCGGCACCGGACCGGGGGCCTGCAGGTCCCGGCGGCACTGGACGGAATCGTCACGGCCGTCCTGGGCCTCGATGACCGCCCCCAGGCACGTGCCCAGTTCCATGCGATCCCGCTGGCCGCAGCCGGCACCAGCTACACCCCGCCGGAACTGGCCAGGATCTACAACTTCCCTGCCGGCGCCGACGGCACCGGTCAGAGCGTCGCCATCATCGAACTCGGCGGCGGCTTTGACCAAACGGACCTTGACGCGTACTTCGCAGGTCTGGGGATGACCGGGCCAACGGTGACTGCCGTGGGCGTCGACGGCGCCGCCAACCAGCCCGGACAGGACCCTGCAGGGGCAGACGGGGAAGTGCTGCTCGACATCGAAGTCATCGGGGCCCTGGCCCCGGCGGCGGACATTCTCGTCTACTTCGCCCCGAACACCGATGCCGGATTCCTCGACGCGATCATCAACGCCTCCCACGCCGCCTCGACACCGGCCGCGATCAGCATCAGCTGGGGCCAGAACGAGGACGACTGGACCCCCCAGGCCCGGACCGCGTTTGACCAGGCCCTCGCCGACGCCTCGGCACTGGGCGTGACCGTCACCGCAGCGGCGGGGGACAACGGCAGCGCCGACGCGGCCACGGACGGCAAAGACCACGCGGACTTCCCAGCCTCCAGCCCCCGCGCACTGGCCTGCGGCGGCACCCGCCTCAATGCCGACATCGTTACCGGAACCATCAGCTCGGAAACCGTCTGGAATGACGGACCGAACTCAGCCACCGGGGGCGGCTACAGCGATTCGTTCCCGGTGCCGGCCTGGCAGCGCGGCCTGCCCGCCCACGCCCGCCACCGCAAACCGGCACCAAAGCCCTCACCCCGCGCGCATGGCCGCGGCGTCCCGGACGTCAGCGGGGTAGCCGACCCGCAGACCGGGTACAGGGTCCGAGTCGACGGTAAGGACATGGTCATCGGGGGCACGAGCGCCGTCGCACCCCTCTGGGCGGCACTGATCGCCTTATTCGCCCAGTCCACCGGCCGCCGGTTCGGCCAAATCCAGCCCCTCCTCTACAGCCGGACGACCGGGTTCCACGACGTCACCACGGGAAACAACGGCACCTACCACGCCGCGACCGGCTGGGATCCCTGCACCGGACTAGGCAGCCCCGACGGCACAGCCCTGCTGGCGGCAATCAACTCCGGCCTCTAGGCCTGCGGCTGGCCGATTCCGGAGGCCCGGTCAAGAAACGGTCCAGTTGATGGTGTGGGGGATCCGTGCGGGCTGCGGCCCTTGCGCCGGGTCCGGGGCTTGCTCAGGGGACGGAGCGGAGGTGGCCTCGCGCGGCGTGGGCGGGACGGGCGGGCAGCTGACGTTGTAGTCGAGGGAAGCTGCAGTGAATTGGGTCAGCGTGATGGTCCCGCCGGTTGTGAGCGGAGTGGACGCGCAGTTCGCCTGTGCGGACGCCGTCGACGCCGCTCCGGGGGTCCAGTTCTTGAGCCGGTTCAGGTTGCTGCCCGGATCGACTGTGCCGGCAATTTTTCTGAACTGGGAGACGGTGGAGTAGATGCCGACTTCCGCCCCGGTGCTCCGCAGGTGTGCGGTCATGCCCTCCAGGTCCGCCCTGTTAGCAGTGGTATCGGGTGACCAGCTGTTCCCGGTTTCCACGTCCAGCCACCACAGATGGTGCGCCGGATCGGGGACGCCGCGCAAATTGGCATCGTCGAAGGCCATGGCGTAGCCGTACGT
>NZ_JBFRCV010000028.1:0-7725 GCF_052113245.1 Arthrobacter sp. YAF34 | reverse complement strand
GGACAAGGATGCCTCTACCAGTAG
The DNA here is from genome assembly GCF_052113245.1 of Arthrobacter sp. YAF34. Taxonomy (NCBI): domain Bacteria; kingdom Bacillati; phylum Actinomycetota; class Actinomycetes; order Micrococcales; family Micrococcaceae; genus Arthrobacter; species Arthrobacter sp. YAF34. The sequence continues at coordinate 7,701 of NZ_JBFRCV010000028.1, read as the reverse complement.
GAGTCAGGCGGGCATTACGGTGGACCATGAAGACCTCTTAGTCGTTCGGTGTGTGTGGTAACCACCAACCTAAGAGGTCTTCACCCTTTCAACATGTAACCAACGTCCTGGCCGAGTACAGCTAGGCCGCGAGCCGCCGGACCCGGGGAGCCGGCGCCGCTTCCGCCGGCGCCACGATGCTGAGCTGGCATTCGGCCTGAAGCGGGTCAATGGCGGCCGGCAGATGGTGGGAGGCTGAGCACGCCCGCAACTGCTCAAGGGCCGCGGGTTCCACCACGGCGTGGCTGACATCCAGCACCAGGTGGAGTCCTTCTTTCAGGTGGTTTGCCCGCTTGACCACCACATACAGGGCTTGGAGGCTTCTCGCCGTCACATGTCCCTGTGCTGCTACTTCCGCCTGCCCGCAATCGAGGTCAAGCCTGACAAGAACCCGGAGTTTGTGGTTCAAACGATTCCCCCTGTTCGTGCATGTAACGCTTGGCCGCGACGCTGCGACCGTTTTGGCCGCGACGCTGCGACCGCCCCCAGCCTAGGCAGGGAGTGTGACGCAGGCAACACTCGGCTTCACATCCGGGAAACCTCACGTTATCTGCCGCTTTGTTGGGCCCAAGGTGTTGATTGCCGGCCCCGGTGTCCTGTATTGGGCCCCCATACTGTAAAGGTGGCGGCACAGCGCCCGTTCCGCACGGTGCCCGCACTTGGGGTCCTTGGACCCATGATCCGCGGCGGGCAGCGGTGATAACCTCCGCGCATGGAGAGCGGTCCGGAGCCAGCAGCTGCGGCTTCCGCGGCGCCCCCGCCCCCGGCCTCAACACCCGCCTCATCACCAGAGAACGGCCGCCGACGCCGGACAATCCTCCTCCTGGCAGTGCTGCTCGTGCTCGCCATCGCAGCCTCGGTTGCGGCGTACGTTCTCACCCGGCCCGCGCCGGTAACCCCGGCCCCGGCCGGAGCCGGAGCACCGGCGCCTGCTGCCGTGCCTTCCGCGCCGGCCAGCCCCACCGCGACGCCGGAACCACCCGCCGTCGCCCTGAACATCTTGCTGATCGGGAGCGACAGCCGGGTCAACCAGCGGGCGCCGGCGGCCACCGGCAAAGCCTCGGACCAGCGCGGAGACGCCCTGGTCTTCATCCACCTCCCGGCGGACCGGCGGGGCGTCTACGGCATCTCGATCATGCGCGACCTGTGGGTCGACATCCCCGGCTACGGCGAGGCAAAGATCAACTCGGCGCTGTCCCTGGGCGGGCTGTCCCTCATGACCCGGACGGTGGAGGCGCTCCTCGGCGCGCACATCGACCATGCGGTGATGCTGGATTTCGAAGGGTTCGCGGCCATGACAGACGCGCTCGGCGGTGTCGACGTCGACGTCAAGCAAGCGTTCACCGGCACCGTGGATGACAAAGTGCACTTTCCGGCGGGCGTCAACCGGCTCAACGGGCGCCAGGCTCTGGCCTTTGTCCGCGAGCGCCACGCGTTCGCCGATGGCGACTACCAACGAGTCCGGAACCAGCAGACTTTCCTGAAAGCCGTCATGGCCAAGATGGCGGCCGGGGGCGGCCTGGCGAACCGCGATACGGCACGGAAGCTCGTCAGAACCGTGCTTCCGCACGTGACCCTGGACCCGGGCTTCACCTTGGCGTCGCTGGAGGACCTCGCCTTTAGCCTCCGCAAAACTGCCCCCGGTCAGGGCGTGTTCTTCACGCTTCCGACAGCCGGTACCGGGTTCAGCCGCGACGGCCAGTCGATCGTCCTGGAGGATCCTGCCGCGACCGCCGCGCTCTCCGCCGCGCTGCGCTCGGAAACCCTCGCCCGCTACGTGGCGGCCAACAATCTGAAGAACGGCAATTGAGGCGCCGCTCTTCGGTACATTGGGTCCATGACCCAGACTCCCGCGCAGCCGTCCCCGCAGCCTCCCGCCGCCAAGAAGATCCCCGCCCTTCGCACCCACCACGGCGACACGTTCGAGGACAACTACGAATGGCTGCGCGACAAGGAATCCGCGGAGGTCGTGGACCTGCTCAAGGCGGAGAACGCCTACCAAGAGGCCGTGACCGCGCACCAGGAGCCGCTGCGCGAGGCCATCTTCCAGGAAATCAAGGGCCGCACCCAGGAGACAGACCTCTCCGTCCCCAACCGCAAGGACGGCTGGTGGTACTACACCCGCTCGGTGGAGGGCAAGGAGTACGGCATCCACTGCCGCGTCCGCGGCCAGGACACCGGAGATCGCGTGGCGGACTGGACTCCCCCGGCCGTCGAGGCGGGCGTCGGGATCCCCGGCGAGGAAATCCTGCTCGATGGCAACCTCGAGGCGGAGGGCCAGCCGTTCTTCGCCGTCGGCGGGGCCGCCACGACCATCGACGGCACCCTCTACGCCTACGCCGTGGACAACGCCGGCGACGAGCGCTTCACGTTGCGCATCAAGGACCTGCGCACCGGCGAACTGCTGCCCGACGTGATTGAGAACGTCTTTTACGGCATCTCCTTCTCCCCCGACGGCGGCCGGATCTTCTACACCGTGGTAGACGATGCCTGGCGGCCCTACCAGGTGAAGTCCCACGTACTCGGCACCCCCGTCGGCGAGGACGAGGTGATCTATCAGGAGGACGACGTCGCTATGTGGCTCGGCTTCGAGCTCTCCGCCGACCGGCGCCACCTGGTGCTGAGCATCGGCTGCTCCGAGTTCAGCGAAACCCGCCTGCTGCGCTTTGACGACCCCGACGCCGGGCTGCGCACCGTGATCTCCCGCGACGAGCGCATCCTGTATGAGGCCGAACCGTTCCTGCTGCCGGACGCCGCCGGCCGGGGCCAGGAGCGGATCCTGCTGACCCACAACAAGGACGCCATCAATTCCATGGTCTCGCTCGTGGACCCGGCCGAGCTCGCCAAGCCGCTCGCCGAGCAGCACTGGAGCACCGTCGTCGCCCACTCCGACCAGGTCAGGGTCAACGGCGCCGGGGTGACCTCCACCCATGCCGTGGTCTCCGTCCGCAAGGACACCATTGAGCGCGTCCAGGTCCTGCCGCTGGCCGGGCTCGGCACCCCGGAGCAGGGCGCGGCGGTGGAACCGGCCTTCGACGAGGAGCTGTACACGGCCGGCGTCGCGGGTTCAGACTACGAGGCGCCCGTCATCCGGATGGGCTACACGTCCTACTTCACGCCCTCCCGGGTCTACGACTTCGTCCTGCCCACCGCGGAACTTCCGGCCGGCGAGCTCCTGCTCCGCAAGGAGAGCCCCGTGCTGGGCGGCTACACGGCGTCGGACTACGTCGCCACCCGGGAATGGGCCACCGCCGGGGACGGGACCAGGATTCCGCTGTCAGTCCTCCGGCACGCCTCCGTCCGTCGGGATTCGACGGCGGCCGGCCTGGTGTACGGCTATGGCTCCTACGAAATGAGCATGGACCCGGGCTTCGGAATCCCCCGGCTGTCCCTGCTGGACCGGGGCATCGTGTTTGTCATCGCGCACATCCGCGGCGGCGGCGAGCTGGGCCGGCACTGGTACGACGACGGCAAGAAGCTGCACAAGAAGAACACCTTCACCGATTTCCTCGCGGCCACCGACTGGCTCGCCGGTTCCGGCTGGGTGGACCGGGCCCGGATCGCGGCGATGGGCGGCTCGGCGGGCGGCCTGCTGATGGGCGCCGTCGCCAACCTCGCCCCGGAAAAGTACGCGGCGATTGTTGCGGCCGTCCCGTTCGTGGATGCACTGACCACCATCCTGGACCCCGAGCTGCCGCTCTCGGCGCTGGAATGGGAGGAGTGGGGCAACCCGATCACGGACCCGGAGGTGTACGCCTACATGAAGTCGTACACGCCCTACGAGAACGTCCGCGCCGCGGCCTACCCGAAGGTCGCCGCGGTCACATCGTTCAATGACACCCGGGTGCTGTACGTGGAGCCCGCCAAATGGGTGCAGCGGCTGCGCGAAGTGAACACCGGCAGCGAGCCGATTGTCCTGAAGATCGAGATGGAAGGTGGCCACGGCGGAGCCTCCGGCCGGTACGTGCAGTGGCGCGAGCGGGCCTGGGACTACGCGTTCGTGGCCGATTCACTCGGCGCCACCGAGCTGCTGCCGGGAGCCGGGCTGAAGTGAGACCACCCCCATCGGGTGCTCCGTAGGCGCCCTTCTGGACGTCCAGTGCGGCAGTTACGGAGCAACCGAGGGGTGTCCGATACCCAATTAATGCTCATCATGCTTACTATTGACCCCGTGTTAGGCACATCGATGGAGAAACTGCTCACCGGGGGCAGCAGACACCGTGCCGGATATGGAGTTTGTTATGAGTGCTGAGCAGGGAATGACCCCATTGACTGATGACGAGCTGATGGCGCAGGGCGGCACGGCCCTCCCGGACAAGGAAGTTGCCTCCGTCCTGGACCTGAACGCCGACCTGAACCTGGGGATCAGCGCCGCGGCGCCGATCGACCTCGGCGTCGCAGCCAACGCAAACGTCGCCGCCCCGATCGACGCCGGCGCGTCCGCTAACGTCCTCTCCTTCGGATCCGAATCGCAGGCCCTGGCCGATCAGGGGACCCTCATCAACCAGGGCATCACGGGCGATGCCACTGCGCATTCCGTGCAGGACAGCGGCATCGACCAGGGCGCCGGCACCGACGCTGCTCCCGCCACCACGGACCCCGCCACCACGGATCCGGCCGCCACGGCTTCCGCGGCCACGGATCCGGCAGCAACCGTCCCGGCCGGTACCACCGACGGCGGCGTCCTCCCCGGCGGCACCACTCCGGATCTCGGCGCGGCGGGCGCGGGTGCCCCCGGCGCCCTCAACGGCAACCTGCTCAACGTCAACGTGAACCTGGACGCGAATGCGGGCATTGCAGCCCCCATCAACGGTGCGGTGGCCGCCAACGCCAACGTGGCCGCACCCATCGATGCGGCCGTCGGCGCCAACATCGGCTCCATCGACAGCAACGCGTTCGCCGTGGCCCATCAGGATGCCATCATTAACCAGGACATCCACGGCGATGCCACGTCTTCGGCCGATCAGCAGTCCACCCTGAAGCAGTAGCACCTCGATGAGCAATGTGCACGGAGGGCCGTCCGCGCAGGACGGCCCTCCGGTCCTGCCCGCCACCGGCGGCACTGCTGCTGGACCTGCCGCTGGACCTTCAGGCCCGGCGTCGTCCGTTGCCGGCACGCCGTCGTCGGTTGCGGTCGGCCAGCAGCCGGTTCCGGTGCGGGCCGCCGGCGTCCAACTGATCGGCGAGGCGAAGGGCTCCGGCTACAAGGAAGCCCCGTCCCTGGTGCGCCGCGCCGACGGCCAGACCATTCAGCTCACCCGGCTGCTGTACCTCGTCCTCGAGGCGATCGACGGCCAGCGCGGCCCGGAGGAAATCGCCGGCCGCGCCAGTGAAGGCTTCGGCCGGCTGGTCAGCGCCGAGAACGTCCAGACGCTGATCACCTCACAGCTTCTGCCACTGGGGTTGCTGCAGCTGGCCGACGGCTCCCAGCCCGAAGTCAAGAAATCCAACCCGCTGCTGGGCATGCGCTTCCGGTACTCGGTGACCGACCCGGAACGCACCCGCAAGCTCACGGCGCCGTTCGCCCGGCTCTTCAGCCCCCTGATCGTGGTTGCCGTGACCGCGGCCTTCCTCGCCACCTGCTGGTGGGTCCTGATGGTCAAGGGGCTGGCCTCGGCCACGCATGAGGCCTTCGCCAACCCCGGCCTGGTCCTGCTGATCCTGGTGGTCACAGTATTCTCGGCCGGTTTCCATGAGTTCGGCCACGCAGCCGCCGCCCGCCGCGGCGGGGCCACGCCCGGCGCCATGGGCACGGGCCTGTACCTGATGTGGCCGGCGTTCTACACGGATGTCACGGATTCCTACCGGCTCGGGCGGGGCGGCCGCATCCGCACCGACCTTGGCGGGCTGTACTTCAACGCGATTGTGGCAGTCGCGATCATGGGCATCTGGTGGGCCACGGGCTTCGATGCCCTGCTGTTGGTGGTGGTCACCCAGATCCTGCAGATGGTCCGGCAGCTGATGCCGATGGTCCGGTTTGACGGTTACCACATCCTGGCCGACGCCACCGGCGTCCCGGACCTGTTCCAGCGCATCAAACCCACCCTGCTGGCCCTCGTGCCGTGGCGCAAAACAGATCCCGAAGCCCTGCTCCTGAAGCCCTGGGCACGGGCCGTGGTCACGGTCTGGGTGCTGGTCACGGTGCCCCTGCTGGTCTTCAGCATGGCCACCATGGTGCTCACCCTTCCGCGCGTCCTGGGCACCGCCTGGGACAACGGCCTGAAGCAGCAGGCCATGCTCGCCCACAGCATCTCCACCGGGGACATCGCCGACGCCGCCGTGCGGGTGATCGCGATCGCCTGCCTGGCACTGCCAGTGCTGGGGATTTTGTACATCCTCCTGCGCCTGGTGCGCCAGTTGGTCACCGGGCTGTGGCAGAAAACCCGGGGCAAGACCCTGCAGCGCGCCACCGCCATCGTTGCGATCGCGGCCGTTACGGCCGGCCTCGCCTGGGCCTGGTGGCCCGGCGCCGAGACCTACCGTCCCGTCCAGCCCTACGAGCGCGGCACGCTGGCCGACGCTACCAGGGCAGTCTTCCCGGCCTCCGCCACCGGCCAGATGGCAGAGGGCCAGTCGGGAAAGACCGTTGCCTTGTGGCCGGAGGGCGCCCGCATGCCCACACGCGACGAGCCGCAGCTGAGCATGGTCCTGGTACCCCGCCAGTCGGGCACCTCCGGCACCGCGGGCACGCCCGGTACCGCGGGCACGTCCGGCACCGCGGGTGCCCCTTCCTGGGTCTTCCCCTTCGACAAGCCCGCCGCACCCGCGGACGACGGCAACCAGTCCCTCGCGGTCAACACCACTGACGGGTCCGTGGTCTACGACGTCGCCTTCGCGCTGGTCTGGGCCGACGACGGCGGCACCGTGGACACCAAGAACGAGGCCTATGCCTTCGCCAGCTGCGCGGACTGCGCCGCCGTGGCCGTTGGCTTCCAGGTGGTCCTGATCGTGGGCCAGACAAACGTGATCGTCCCGGAGAACCTCTCGGCGGCGGCCAACTACAACTGCGTCCGGTGCCTCACCTATGCCCTGGCCAGCCAGCTGGTCCTCACCCTCGACGGGCCCCTGAGCAGCGACGGCATGGCCAAGCTCAACGCACTCTGGCAGGAGATCACCGCCTACGGCAAGGACCTGAAGAACCAGCCGCTCTCCGAGATCCAAAGCCGGCTCAGCGCGTACAAGGAACAGATCATGGCAGTCATCAAGGCCGATCCCAGCGCCACCCCGGCAAGATCCGGCGGCACGGACACGACGCCGACCGCCACACCAACCTCGGGGGCGTCTCCGGCAGCAACCCCGGGCAACACGCAGGCCCCGCCCCCGGCCAGCAGCGGGACCGGAGCCACGACGCCGGCCGGCACGGCACCAGCCCCGGCACCGCCAGAGCCCGTACAGACCGGGCAGCCCGGGCAGCCCGCGGGCACCGGTACGGAACCGGCGACCGCGCCGGCTCCCACGCCGGACACGGCCTCACCCGTCCCGACCCCTACTGCGCCTCCCGCTCCCTAGCTCCCTAGGTGTACTCAGCCAGCAGGTTGGTTACATCTGCTGATGGGTGCTCGTCCTCCGAGTGCGCTGTGGTTGCGGCGGTGGTTGTAGAAGTCTAGCCAGCCGGTGAGGGCCTGTGTGCGGTGGTCGCTGGAGTCGTAGGCGTTCTTGTAG
>NZ_JBFRCV010000027.1:0-8564 GCF_052113245.1 Arthrobacter sp. YAF34 | reverse complement strand
ACTTGAAGAGGGCGTTGACCTTTTCGTTGGCCTGGGTGAGGGAACTGGCCGGGGCCTTGTCGGAGACCACTGCGTCCATGGCGGGATTCATGATGCCGTCGACTTTGGCAGCATTGTCTGCGATCGGGAAGAGGAACGTCGTTCCATCCTCCACCTGTTGGGTGAAGGGGGTGACGTCGATGCCCTTGGCCTTGAAGGCCGCGGCAGCCTTGGCAGTGGAGGACTTGATGGCGGGGAAGACGACTCCCTTGGACGCGACGACGTCCTGGCAGGCTGAGGAGGCGAGGTATTCGACCCACTTGACGGATGCGGCAGGGTTCTTGGTGCCGGCGTAGATGGAGTCGGCCAGGCCGTTGAACATGGACGCGCGCTTGCCRTTCGGTCCCGTCGGGGTGGGTGCGATGCCGGTCTGGATGCCCTTGTAGCCGGTGTACTGGCCGATCGTCCAGTCGCCGGAGGTGTTGATGGCGGCCTTGCCGGCGCCAAAGGTGTCCTGCATGCTGGCGCCTACCGTTGTTTCAAGTTTGGGCATGTAGCCCTTGTCCGCCAGCCCGGCCCACCAGGCGATGGTTTCCTGGAACCTGGGGTCGTCGTAGTTGAACTTGGTGCCCCAGGGGTTCTTGTCCGTGTGGGTCCAGCCGGTGGTGGCCGTCAGGAAGCTCCACTGGGTCTGGCCCTGGCCCGAGCCCGAGGACTCCAAACCCAGGCCGTAGACGGCCACGTTGTTCTTATCGAAGCCGGCTTCGTCTCCGCGTTTACCGTTCTTGTCAACGGTCAGGTGGGCGATGGTCTTCTCGTAGCTGCCACCATCCTTGGGGTTCCAATCCAGCTCGGCCATCTGCTTGGCCGTGATGCCGGCGGCGTCGGTCATGGCTTTGTTGTAGAAGAGGCCGACGGTGTCCCAGTCCTTGGGAAGGCCGTAGCGCTTGCCGTCCTGGCCCACCCAGAGATCGGCCAGGCCCTTGTTGTAGATCGAGAGATCGACGTGGTCCTTGTTGACGGCGTCGTCGAGGGGCAGGAGTTGCTTTTTGGCGGCGAATTCCGGGTACTTGGACAGGTGGTCGGCGAAGACGTCCGGGGCGTTTCCGGCGACGAAGCCGTTGGTCAGGGTGGTCCAGTAGTCACCCCAGCCACGCTGGGTGATCTTGACTTTGATGTCCGGGTTGGCCTTGGTGAAGTCAGCAGCGCACTGCTGGTACGCGGGGAGCTGGTTGGCGTCCCACAGCCAGTAGTTGATTTCACCCTTGGCCTCGGTGGAGGCGGTGCTGCCTCCGCCGCAGGCGGACAGTGAGAGGGCGATTGCCGCGGCGGCAGCTGCGACGCCGATAGTTTTCTTCATGGTGGACCTTTCGAGGTGTTTCTTGGGAGGAGGGAAGTGAGGGGTTACTTGATGCCGGAGAAGCCGATGGAGTTGACCACTTTTTTGCCGAAGGCGAGGAACAGGATGAGGATGGGCACTGCCGCAACGAGGGTGGCGGCCATGAGTCCGGACCAGTCCGGGGCCCCCTGGGGGGACTGGGACTTGAAGACGCTTAGGCCCACGGTGAGGACGCGGACGTTTTCGTCGTTGCCGACCAGCAGTGGCCAGAAGTATTCGTTCCATTGGCCGATGAAGGTCAGCAGCGCGAGGGTGGCCAGGGGTGCGGCGGCGTTGGGCAGGACGATCTGGAAGAAGATGCGCAGGCTCTTGGCCCCGTCGAGCATGGCTGCTTCCTCGACTTCGCGGGACATGCTGAGGAAGAACTGCCGCAGGAAGAAGATGGCGAACGCGGACATGAACAGGAAGGGCAGTGTCAGTCCTGCGAACGTGTTGAGCAGGCCCAGGTTCTTGATCATGAGGAAGTTGGGCAGCGCGGTGAAGATCCCCGGAATCATCATGGTGGCCAGGAATACGGAGAAGACCTTGTCGCGCCCGGGCCAGCGGAGCCGGGCGAAGGCGTAGGCGGCAAGTGCGCTGAAAAAGACCTGGGCTGCGGTAGTGACCGTGGAAAAGAGTATCGAGTTGCGCAGGTACAGCCAGAAGTCGATGGCTGCCCCGGAGCCTCCTTCGGCGATGGCCTCCTCTGTGGTCTGCATTCCAAAGACACGCTTGAAGGCGCCCCAGGAGAAGTCCGCCGGCAAAAGGTTCCCGGAGTTGGAGGCCAGCGAGTGGTTGCTGGAGAGGGCCGTGCGGAGCATCCAGAGGAACGGGAAGATAGTGACGGCCAGCGCGAGGGCGATGACGGCCCAGGCCCCGATGCGGTGCCAGTTGACTGGCTTCGTGCGGGAGGGTGTTGATGTTGTCATGGCGGGGTTCCTTAATCCAGATCCGATTCGTTGCCCTTGAGGAACTTCATTTGCACGAAAGCCACCAGGGCAAGAATGAGGAAGAGAATGACGGACAGGGCGGAGGCRTAGCCGAAGTCCGATTCGCCGAAGGCTTTTTGGTAGATGTACATCTGGATGACGCGGGTGGCGTTGACCGGACCGCCGCCGGTGGTGACCGCGACGGTGTCGAAGACCTGGAACGATCCGATGACGGTGACCACCAGGACCAGTGCGAGGACCGGACGCAGGAGCGGCATGGTGATGCTCCAGAACGTCCGGGTGGGGGAAGCCCCGTCCAGGGAAGCCACTTCGTAGACGTGTTGGGGGATGGCCTGTAGGCCGGCGAAGATGAGCAAGGCGGTGTAGCCCATGTGGCGCCAGACGTTGACGCCGGCGATGGTGGGGATGGCCCATTGATCGCTGCCGAAGAAGGCAATGCGGGGAAGGCCCATCCAGCTGATGATCTCGTTGACGATGCCGATCTGGTAGTCGAGCATCCAGAACCACAGCAGGGCGACGATCACGTTGGCCACCAGAAAGGGAAGCAGCAAGGCGCCACGGACGAACGTGGACTTGGCGACGCGGTGCATCAGCAGCGCCAGGCCGAGGGCGATGACTGTCTGGAACACGATGTTGATTGCGACGTACTGGATGGTCACAGCCATCGCGTTCCAGAAGAGCTCATCCTTGAAGATCGCCGTGTAGTTGTCGAGGCCGACCCATTTGGGCTCTCCGAGGATGCTGTACTCGGTGAAGCTCAAGTAGATGCCACGGATGGTCGGGACTAGAGAAAAAGCAACGAGGCCGATCATCGCCGGGAGGATGAACAGCAGCGCGACCTTCAGGTCGCGCAGTTTGACCATGCCACGGCCCCGGTTGGAACGCTGCGGCGCCTTGTGCGCTGCGGCGGGGGGGTGCTTGGTAATGGTGGTCATCTTTGATCCCTCTTCTGTGAGGCAGGTAACAATTGACGGCTACTCTACGCGCGTAGCTGTAAAAAATGCAACAACTTCCTTGGAAGTGAGGCAGAATGACGCCTCTTCAAGCCCGCTTGTTGACGCGCGTAGATTCCGTGCCCATACTTCTTCCATGACTTCTTCAATTGGAATCGTTGGTGCGGGACAGTTCGCAGGCGTATTCGCCAAGCTCTTCGCTGCCCACCCCGGAATCTCAGACATCTATTTCACCGACATCATCGCTGAGCGTGCGGAGGCCCAAAGCAGCAGCGCCGGTGCGGCAGGGACGTTCGACAGCTTCGAGGCAATGCTTGAAAGCGACGTCGACGCCGTAGCGATCTTCACCCAGCGCTGGACCCATGGACCGTTGGTGCTGCAGGCGCTGCGGGCCGGTAAGCACGTCTACTCCGCCGTGCCGATGGCGGTCTCCGAAGAGGAGATCGCAGAAATTATCGAAGCGGTCCGCGAAACCGGGCTGACGTACATGATGGGTGAGACCAGCTACTACAACCCGGCAACCGTCTTTGCCCGCAAGAAAAATGCCGAGGGCGCCTTCGGCCGGATCTTCTACGCTGAGGGCGACTACGTCCACGACATGGACCTCGGCTTCTACGACGCCTACCAGTACAGCGGCGGAGAAGACTGGAAGCGCACCGCCAGCTACCCGCCCATGCTCTACCCGACCCACTCTGTGGGCGGGGTGCTGGGAGCAACCGGCTCCCACGCCGTCAGCGTCAGCTGTGTCGGGGTCCGGGATGAGCGCGGCGACGGCGTCTTTGACCGTGAGATAAGCATGTTCGCCAACGACTTCTCCAACGCCAGTGCCCTGTTCGAACTCGCCGGCGGCGGGTCCATGCGCATCAACGAGTTCCGCAGGGTGGGCTACCCTTCCCACCTGCGCGAGAGCCGCTTCCGCTACTTCGGCACGGAGGCCAGCTTCGAACAGCTCGCCCTGGTCAGCGTCTGGCAGGACAAGCACGCCGTGACCGACATCAGTGACCAGCTCGAGACCCAGGCCACCATGGACGCGGATGACCCCATGCTGGCCGACGTGGCTCCTGCACTGCGCGACGCCTTTATTTCCGGCATGGCCTCCGTGCACGACGCCGGACGACTGCCGGCGGAGTTCCGCGGCCTGCCCAACGGCCACGAGGGCAGCCACCACTTCCTCGTCGACGACTTCGTCACCGCCATCAACACCGGCACCCTGCCTCCGGTCAACGCCTGGGAAGCGGCCCGCTACACGCTTCCCGGCATCATTGCCCACCAGTCGGCCCTGCGCGGCGGCGACCGCCTGCCGGTGCCCGACTTCGGCGACGCCCCGGCAGAGCTGCCCCGCCCGGTACTTCGCGAGTCCGCCAAGTGAAACGCCGCTAGCATGGTTGCCATGCCGCACCCGACCTCACACGCCAAATCCGCTGTTACGCGCGACGATGTCGCCCGGCTGGCAGGGGTCAGCAGCGCCGTCGTCAGTTACGTGGTCAACGGCGGGCCGAGGCCGGTTTCCGCTGCGAACGAGGCCAAGGTGCGGCAGGCAATCAGAGCGTTGGGTTACCGGCCCAACTCGGCAGCCAGGGCACTTGCCTTAGGTTCCAGCGAAATGCTCGCCCTGATCGTCCCCGACGCCATCAATCCGTTCTACGCCTCGCTCGCCCGCGCCGTCGAAAACGCCGCGGCCGAGCAGGGCTACACCCTCCTGCTGGCAGACTCCCAGGACTCGCTACGCACAGAGCGCCGCCTCATCAAGAACTTCGCCGCGAGGAGGGTGGACGGCCTGTTCCTCTCCAGCGTGCTGTTCGAGCCTGATCTAATCGACCTTGAACAGGCAGACATTCCTGTTGTGCTCCTGAACCATCCTGCCGACGTTGTCATGAAAGGCGGCGCCAGGGGGCACGGTGCAAATGCAGTTGGGGTGGACTTCCAGGAGGGAGCGCGGGCAGCTGTTGAGCACCTCATCGGCCACGGCCACGAACGGATCGGACTCGTCATCGGCGGCAATGCCGACAGTGAGCTTGACGCACGCGAGGTCGGCTGGCATCAGGGCATCCAGGATGCCGGCCTCACGGCCGGCCCAATCATTCGGGTGCCCTTTACCCGCGAAGGCGGCTTCCATGCCGGACAGGAGCTGCTGGCCCGTTCCGAGCGGCCCACCGCCGTCTTCGTTAGCTCCGACCAACAAGCGGCCGGTTTCCTCTGCGCCCTCCACGAGGGCGGTCTCCGGCTACCGGAGGACCTGGCCGTATTCTCCTTCGACGGCGCGCCCGAATCTGAATACACCTGGCCCCGGCTCAGTACAGTCGCCCAACCCTTAAAGGACTTGGCACAGGCAGCCCTGAACGCTCTCCTAACCCCGGAGCCCGGACAGGAGACCCAAGCGAAAACCCAAATCTTCCCTGCCGAGCTGGTACTGCGGGCATCCTGCGGCTGCCGCTGACAATCACAGCCTCTCCGGCTGCGCCAAAGCAATCACCGGCCGTAGGGGCCCGCATCCCACCACAACGAGAACCCACCCATCCGGTCCCCAACCGTCCACCGGAGTTTCCTTGCTGCCCGGAGGCCACCCAGCAGCCGCCGCGGCTGCCCATCTGCCAGCGGCGTACCCACCGATAAACCACAAAGGCACCCAACGTCATGACTGCTATTTCCGCCCACGAGGATGACATCTTCAGGCCCGCCATCCACTACACGGCCAAAAACACATGGTTCAACGACCCGAACGGACTCGTCTACCACGAGGGCATTTATCACCTCTATTACCAGAACAACCCCTTCGGCAACGTCTGGGGCAACATGTCCTGGGGCCACGCCACCTCGGCGGACCTGGTCAACTGGGACGAGCAGCCCGTGGCCATCCTCTGCGACGCCGAAGAGGACATCTTCTCCGGCAGCATCGTCATCGACCAGTACAACACCAGTGGCCTCGGCAACGGGCAGACCTCCCCGCTGGTGGCAATTTACACCAGCGCCTACAAAGACAGCTCGGCCCGCCGGGGCACACAGGCCCAGTCTCTGGCCTGGAGTTCCGACGGCGGCTACACCTGGACGAAGCACCATGGCAACCCCGTCCTCGACAGGAACTCCGCAGACTTCCGCGATCCGAAGGTGTTCCGCTACAACGGGCCCCCAGGCAACTATTGGGTCATGGTGGCCGTCGAAGCCAACGAGCACAAAGTGGTCATGTACAGCTCCGATAACCTCCGGGACTGGCACTACCTCAGCAGCTTCGGACCCGCCAACGCCGCCGGCTGAATATGGCAGTTTGATTCAGGACCGGTGTGACGGCTTGAACCAGGACCACCCACGACTCGCCGGTTGCTTGTGACGGTTTGAGTCAGGACCACCCCCAATGTTGCTTTCATCTGATGAACGCGAGCATTTGGAGGTCCGGATGAGGGTGCGCATGGAGCTGTTTGCCAAGATCCGCAGGGATGCCCGCGTTGAGGGCGTATCAATCCGTGGGCTGGCAAAGCGGTACCAGATCGGCAGAGACACAGTCCGGCAGGCATTGTCGGATCCTGTTCCCCCGGCGCGGAAAACGCCCGAGAGGTCATCGCCCCGGCTGGACCCGTTCAAGCCCGCAATCGATGCGATGCTGACCGAGGACACGACGGCGCCGAGGAAGCAGCGCCACACTGCCCGCAGGATACTGGCCCGGCTCATGGAGGAGCATGGGGCGCAGGAGTTGTCGTATTCGACAGTGCGAGACTACGTGCGGGTCCGCCGGGCCCAGATCGATGTCGAGGCCGGCCGCCGGGTGGAAGTGTTTGTCCCGCAGGAGCATGCCCCGGGCGCTGAGGCTGAGGTGGACTTCGGTGAAGTCTGGGTGGTCCTGAACGGGGTGAAGACGAAATGCCACATGTTCGTATTCCGTCTGTCCCACTCCGGCAAGGCCATCCACCGGATCTATCCGACCCAAGCCCAGGAAGCATTCCTCGAGGGCCACATCGAGGCGTTCAACGAGGTCGGCGGCGTGCCGGTCAGGCACATCCGCTATGACAACCTCACCAGTGCCGTCACCGCCGTGGTCTTCGGGCAGGGCCGGCAGCGCCAGGAGAACGACCGGTGGCTGCTGTTCCGCTCGCACTACGGCTTCGATGCCTTCTACTGCCAGCCCGGCATCACCGGAGCCCACGAGAAGGGCGGGGTGGAAGGCGAAGTGGGCTGGTTCCGCCGCAACCGGCTCTCCCCAATGCCTGTCGCTGAATGCCTGGATGAGCTCAACAACAGGATCCGGGAGTGGGAAGCCCAGGACGACCGCCGGCGGATCAGTGACAGGATCCGAACGATCGGCCAGGACTTCGTCGCCGAGCAGCCGTTCCTGGCTCCGCTGCCCGGTGAGGTCTTCGACCCGGGGCTGGTGCTGACGCCGCGGGTGGACCGGTCCTCGATGATCACGGTGCGGATGGTGAAGTATTCCGTCCCGGCCCGGCTCATCGGCAGGAAGGTCCGGGTGTCCTTGCGGGCATCTGAGGTCGTGGTGTTCGACGGCCGCTCCGTGGTCGCCAGGCATCAACGGATCGTCGCCAAACATGGGCAGTCGGTCCAGCTGGACCACTATCTAGAGGTCCTCAAGACCAAACCCGGCGCGCTGCCCGGATCCACCGCGCTGGCCAAGGCCCGGGAGTCCGGCTCGTTCACCAGCGCGCACGAGGCTTTCTGGGCTGCCTCTCGGCGCGTCAACGGCGATGCCGACGGGACCCGTGAACTCATCGATGTCCTGCTGCTCCACCGGTCCATGGACGCCGGCGACATCCAGTCGGGGATCGCCGCTGCCCTGGGAGTGGGTGCTGTCAGCGCCGACGTCGTTGCGGTCGAAGCCCGTAGACACGCCTCAAACATCCCCGCGGGTGGGTCCGGTTCGGACCGTAATCCCGGTGCTCATGTTGAAGTGAATGTGCAACGGGTTGTCAGTCTTACCCAGCGCCGTCTCATGGACCCCGCCGCGGTCATCGCCGGACTCCCGCCGGACACGCGGCCACTGCCATCGGTCAGCGCCTATGACGAGCTGCTGGCCGATCGCGCCGAACACCCCGCAGGAATCGCGTCGAAGGAGAACATCTCATGAGCCCCAGCGTCCCCGGAACAAGCATCACTCCGACTCTGCGCCGGCGGCGCGGACTGACCGAACAAGCCGCCGTCGCGGCCGTGGACCAGGCTTGTCGGCGGCTGCGCCTGCCCACTATCCGGGCTGTGCTCGATGAAGCCCTCACCGTCGCCGGGAAGGAACAACTCTCCTACCAGGGCTTCCTGGCCGAACTGCTGCTGGCCGAGTGCGACGACCGGGACCGACGCTCCTCCATC
>NZ_JBFRCV010000026.1:0-9331 GCF_052113245.1 Arthrobacter sp. YAF34 | reverse complement strand
GTCATAGCCCGCGATCCATTCCTTCGTCTCCGCAAACGGCCCGCCCGAGACCAGCACTTCGCCCGCCCGCACGGTGACCGTGGTTGCGTCCTCTATAGGACGCAACCTGTCCCCATGACGGGCGACACCACGGGCCTCCATTTCGGACACCCATTCCACGATATTGTCCTCGGCGGCCACATATTCCGGCGCTGTGGGATCGCTGCAGATGAAAAGCATGTACTCCACCATGTCTCCTTCTTTTCGACTGATACACCACTACGACGGGCGGAACGGCGGCAAAAGGACACCAGACGGGAAATACCTATTTCAGCAGACGTCAAGGGCAGCTGCCGTAGACACAGGTGCCGGCACACATCGCCCGGGGTGACGCCGAAGAAATTCGTTCCGGTGAATCCAGAGCCCTTCCCGCGGAGCTGGCTCTTTCGGGAATGACGGCCGAGATCGGGGGCAACCGTCCGTGGGTGACGGGGACCTGAAGCACTCATGCAGGCATGATTGTGGGTGCCTGGCTGAGGAGCTGGTCGAACCGGTTCGTCGCGAAGTTCACGAACGGTTGCACCGGGATGAGCCGGCAGGTGGCTTTGCCGATCCTGATGATCCGGGTTCCGCTCCTCCGTTCGAATTCTTCCCCGATGCCCGGGAACAGCCGGCCGTTATCGTCTGCGACATCGAACGTTTCGACCCATACCCGCTCACCATCGACCATCTGAGGGAACCGCCGAATCTTCAACCGGCGTGCCGGGGACAAGGTTTCGGCGTGGTGCAGGAAGGTGTTTCGGTTATGCCCGACGCCGACGAGCAAGATGTGTGCCCCGAGATCATGCAACCGGCCAAACGGAGAGTGTCGGCCCACGGCGAATTCCAACGGATGCGGCGTCACAACATGGTCCGCGTGACGTCCGTGGGCGGATACGGACACCTGGGGGTGGGCGCTTCTGACGCCGCCCGGAAGCGTGCGAAAAGCCTCGGCTATCGCACCCATTTCAGAGGGCATATCCGGATGGAACAGCGGGACCGCATCCCGCAGCCCGCGCGTGGATGTATCTGGCACGCCGACGGTTCCGGGGGCCGGATCCGCAACCTGAGGCGTAAAGGCCGGCATGGCGACCGTACCGCCGGACCCGACGGCCGCAAGCAGCGAGTCCACGACGGTGCCGGCGCCGCCCGACACGGGTCCAAGACTCGACAGTGACGAATGAACAATAACGGTCATGCCACCCGACAAGCCGAGCCGCTCCCATCCGCACACCAAATCATCGAAGTCCAAGAAATCCCTTCCACGCATTCTTCAATCACCCGATCGGGATGCCTTCCGGAAGTCTAGGGCGAGCGGTGTCAGTAGAGTCTTTCCCTGGATGCCGACTCCGTCCCAAATCAAGCCGTGCGCAGGGTAGATTTTGGTCACTCGCGCATGCTCAACGCCCCATGGGCGTCCACATCGGTTCGGGTCAGTCGCGCAACGGCGACCCGGCAACCTCGAATCGGAATCCTCCGAACGTACCAGAGAGTAGCGGGCGTGCAGCCGCGATGGATGCCTGGACCTCCGGCAGCGCGAGGGAAAACTGATGCGCCTCCTCGCTCTCCCACAGCTCCACTACAAACACGGTGTCAGGATCGTCMTCGTTCACGCCAACCTCGTATGCAAGGCAGCCGATCTGCCGGAGGGTCTCGCTGCGCCGTGTCAGATGCCGCACCAGTTCGTCCCGCTTACCTGAGACGACGCCAAGCGTCCCCACATTCGCAAAGGTCATAGCACCACCGTAGTAGGACGAGGCGACCTTCACACCGCCCGTAAACCGGTCCCCACCGCAACACCATCGACCCGCTCCCCCACCGCGAAAAATCCCATACAGATACCGGTGTGATTCCCAGCGATAAGTAGCGGTATTTTCGCGGCGCTACATGTCACCCGTGACGCCCGTAAGCAGATCCATTACCGGGCGCTCCGGGAGCCCTGAAACCCATTTCCAGGGATTGAGGGCGAACCTCTGAAATAACCGCGGCTTGATGGGTGCATAGAACATGCCATCGAAGCCGAGCGCCCCGCGCACCTTTGGGTTCGCCGTATGGAGCGACAACATCGCCCTTGTCCGCGAACTGATGGGCGCCGGCGCCCCTATAGACAACTACGGATCTGACACCGCTGCGGATGTGACGCCCTTGATGGAGTCGGTTGACGAGCTTGACCTGGTCGTGGGCGACAGGCGCAGTTCCCTGCTTCCCTTTGTCCGACGGCGGCAGCTACGCTCACGATGAGACGAACTTGGGGGAAGCCAGCGCCATGGGCGATGACGAAAGGCCAAATGATCATGGTTGATTCCGTCCTCAAACTCCTTGAACGTGCGACCAACCAGACAGCCGCCGTCATCGCGACGATACGCTCCGAGCAGGCCCGGCTACCGACACCGTGCGCGGACTGGGACGTGGAGTCGCTCGTCCGGCATCTCGTAACCCAGGATCTTCCCCATTTTATGGTGTCCGCCCGCGGCGAGACCCCCGACTGGACGTCACCTCCCGGTGCACTCCGCACCGACTGGGCCCAACAATTTCTCGAGGGCGCACAGTTGCTGTTGGGTATTTGGGCGGACGCGGACCTCGAACGGCCGGTCCCGATGCCGGGAGGCGGCCAGGGACCTCTTCGTCTCCGTGCCGACCATCAGATCACTGAGCTGACAGTGCACAGCTGGGACCTGGCGAGAGCCACGTCCGCCGCCGTGGACCTGGACTCCACCCTTGCCGAGCACGCGCTGGCTTGGTCAAGAGGGATGCTGAAGCCTGAATTCAGGGGACCTGACAGAGCCTTTGACCGGGAGATTCCAGTTCCGCAGGATTCCTCCGCCTATGACCGGCTGGCTGGCTGGCTGGTTTGGTCGTGATCCAGCATTCAAGTGACGGCCCCCTCGGACTGTTCTACGTAGGAGGCTGTAGGTGTGGATGTTAGCGCTTTGTGGCGGCGTTCTGTGATCGCTTGGTGTCGTATCAATGCCCGTCAGGGATCCCTTGGCGGGCACTTGGTCGTGGACAGCCAGCAGATGCCCCGAAGACGAACATCGACCGTGCGTAGGCGCCTAACGGCATCTCGTGGATAGGCTACATGCCGTGATGACCAACCAGCGCCTCAAGCCACTGCTCGAACAGTACGACTGGGCGACGGAACGACTTCTCACTCGCCTCGCCGGGCCCACCAGCAACTCGGGTGATGACAGCGACGTCGACGTACCGGTACTGACGGACGCCGAGTACCTCTGGGAACCGGTCGACGCGTGCTGGTCGGTACGGAGGCGCGCCGATGGGCCAGGACCGGGCGCCATCAAGCTCATCGGCGCGGGTGAGTGGGGGCGAGACGGCGCCCCCGAAAGTCCGTGGCCTCCGCCCCTTACGACGATCGCCTGGCGGCTTGACCACATCTCCGAGACGCTGTTGGGCCGATCCAACCACCTCGGGGGCGACCGAACGTTTGATCGAGCGACGTACGAATCCCGACCAGATGCAGCCGGCGCTATCGAGAGGTTCCGTCTGGCCGCAGCCGACTGGCGCCGGGTACTACTCAGTGTCGATGAGTCCGACTATGACCGGACCGGGCTAAGCAGCTACCCGTACGGCAGCGATGCCGAGGAGACGTTTCCGTCGATCGTGTGGTGGGAGAACCAGGAGATCCTGCACCACGGAGCCGAGATCGCGCTGTTACGCGACCTCTACGTTCACCACGCTCAGTAGCGACGAGCGCGCACCGCGGACAGCTGGCGGAGCCTGTACGAAGTCGGCAATTCCATGAATACGTCCCGCGTCCTAGAGAGTTTAACGTCATCTCGTGCACGAGATAATAATGAGGATTACGTCCGCATCGGTGCATAGGTGCCCGCATGCCGATCCCTCAGCGGACGCATCATGGCCGTGGAACCGAGGACGACGTCACCGACGGACTCGTTCCGTGGTTCAGCTTCGCGGTGGGCAGACCCTGCTGTGACGGCGCGCTATGAGCAACTCTTGCCGATCGGCACATGAATGGTCTCAGTCGTGGTGCCTGTTGTGACGGTCAGCGGCACACAGCCGGCCTCCTTGAGCCAGAACCCACCAGGATAGGCGACCCATTGCGCGCCCATACTGGTTCGGTGATGTGGTGGACCGGAGTTTACATTTCGCGGGCCCAGCGTTCGAGTTCGGCAGCGATCTGGGGTTCCGAGGTGACGTTTTCGTAGCCGGAGTCCCCGAGTCGTACGACGACAGTGTCTGTGCTGGGGTCGACGACCATCACTTGTCCGTGGTAGCCGAGTGCCGCGTACGCGGGATGAGCCGTATCGTGAAGGATCCAGAGCCCGTTGCCGTAGCCCATGGGGACACTGCCGTAACCTGGCGGGGCACCCGACTCGTCTGATACGACGGGGGTGTGGAGTGCAACTGCGCTACGGTGTGCGAAGTCGCTGTTTGGGTCGTCGAGGAGGAGTTCGCCGACCCGGGCGAAGTCGGGGGCCGTGGCCACGAAACCGGACTCGTGCCAGGGAAAGCCGTGACCGTCGACCAGCCACCAAGCCGGCTTCTGCGCGCCGATGTCCGCCCACAGGGCTGTAGCGCCTGGCCCAGCCATGAGGTTCCCGGTCGCGCGCTGGTAGGCGATCCCGAGCAGGTTTGGTGCCCAGTCGTTGTAGGTGAACACGCCAGGCGCGGAGCTTATGCGCGGGTCCTGGATAGTCGCACTCTGCAGATCGCTGGCGTAGTAGACACGGGGAGCGCCCTGGTTGAACCACGGGAAYCGGGTGACCACCTGGAACTCGATCCCAGAGCGCATGTCCACCAGATCAGCGAGCGTGATACGCGCGAATCGCGAATCCCGATCCCCGAGCTCGGGGATCCACTTCGTGATCGGGTCATCCCACGACATCTGCCCGGCCGCAACAGCACGCGAAAGCAGCAGAGCGGTGATCGTCTTACTGATCGAGAACGCGGGCCGAAGTTCGTCGATTGAGTGCCCCGGGGCCGCCCACTGGCAGACAAGCTGGCCATCCCGGATCACAACGAGCTGGGTCGCGCCACCAGCGAGCAGGACAGAATCGAGGTCACCCCCGGCCGCGCGCTGCACATCATTGCAACGATCCGTCCCAGGCCAGGACCGTGGGTCACCGGCGGCGACTGTCACGTGCCCCTTCCAATGCAGGTCGTTCGTACTGGACTCACCGTGACTGATGACCCGCCACGCGAAGGCGACATCGCCGCCGGAAAGGACAACCACACCTGCCACTGCGCTCGTGATGACAGCGGCGATGGCCACCAGGCCGACCCTCATAACTCGCTTCATGCGGTAACTATATGACATATAGTTATTTCGAAGGAGGTTCCCATGCCACGTCCGCCCCGGTTCACGCGTGATGACGTGATCACCTGCGCGCTCTCGATCGCTGACGACCAAGGCCTCGAAGCGGTGACAATGTCGGCGGTGGCCGCCCTGGTCGGCGTCACGCCGATGGCGCTCTACCGACACATCGACGACAAGGAGCACCTGCTCGATCTTTTGGTCGAAGCCGTGCTGCCTGAGCCTTCGGATCCAGACGGTCGACTGTCCGGGTGGCCGCGGCTCGAAGCACTCGCGCGCGGACTGCGCGCGTCAGCGGCACGCCACCCAAACGTCTTCCCCCTGCTGCTTCAGCGACCTGCGATCACGAGCGGAAGCCTGACACTACGCGCCCGGATCCGGGACGCCCTGCGGGACTGCCGCGTTCCGGCGGAAGAACTGGATCGCGGTGAACGGCTCGTCTCCACTGTCGCCCTCGGATTCCTGGCCAGTGAAGCGGGCGGCAGATTCGTCGACGTCCCGCGCGACCAGCGCGACCTTGACTTCGAGATCCTGCTCGCGCTCGTACATCAGGGCTTGCCCGCGCTAGAGCGTCCCTCCTAATGCTGCGCTCCAGATGAGGACTGCCTGCAGGACGGCTGCCGCCCGAAAGGTGAGGGCAAGCTGACCGTCCGTTAGCCGGTCCCCCAACGCGACACCGTCGGCCCGCACCCCCGCTGTCGAAAATCCGATGCAAATGCTGGGATCTTTGATTCGCGGATACCCGGCCCGCAAAACTGCCCGGCGAGGGTGCCCTGAACGCTACACATTGGGCCGCCGCGAAACCCTAACGTTGCGAGGCACTTTGGTTAGTAGACACTTTCGCGAGCGATTTTCGGTCTGGTTTGTCACTTTCCGCAGTCGTCTGCGCTACTGCAATGCATCAACGACGGCCCACTCTGAGCCTTGGGAAGCCCTACTCATTGGTCACTAAGCGCTACCAACGCAGGACCAACGGTTCTGCGATTCGCACCGGCGGCTCCGCGAGTCGCGTCACTTTCAGACAGGGGGCGGCGGCGGTCCCCCCTTTGGCGTAAAGCGACAGACGGTTGCTGTCCGGCTCAGGAAATATAAGCCCTGTCATGGTGACCTGGCCGTTTTGGGCGAAGACTTCCACTGAGCATTGGTCGATGAAGAGGGCGAGAGTGTAGGACCCGTCGGGGGCCGGGTTTAGTGGTGCTGTATCGGTGGAAGCAAAGGCGTCGTGGAATTCCGTGTTGCCGGATCTTGTCCGGTCCATGATGAGCCGGTTCTCGAGGGGGCGGATGCCGATGCGTGTTCCGTCTGTGCCGTTGCCTCGAATGATGAGTCCGAATTCCTCTGCGGATTCCGGGATGAAGGTCACCTCGATGATCTCTACCGGTGCTCCGGTGTGCAGGTGGTGCATTCCTTCATCTATTGCAAGATCAGACCGGGTGTTCACTGACAGTGAGTTGCCGGTTCGATATTCGTCGGCGACCTGTTGGGACAGTCGCGGCTGGCCCTGGTCTGTCACAAGGGATATTTCGCGTACGAGTGACATGGAACTGCGCCATGGCCAGGTCGGGATGACGGCGCCGTATTGCCAGTTGTTCATCCAGCCGACCATGAGACGGCGCCCGTCGGGTGCATTGTTGAAAGAGACGGCAGCGTAGTAGTCGCGTCCCCAATCGAGCCAGTGGTAGGCATCGAGCTCTGCCGTTTGGCTGCTGCCGTCGGTGACGGTTGTTTCGGATGTGAAGGCCACACCGTTGAAGTGGCCGACAAAGTATTGACCCCCTGACCCGCCATTGGGTCCTCCAGGGTTGAGGTTCACGGTGAGAACCCATTTGGTCTGCTCTTCGTCGCCGTCCAGTGGCAAGGGGAAAAGGTCCGGGCACTCCCAGACGCCGCCGGCTGAGTATGTCAACCTGATTCGGGACCAGTGGGGCGGCCTGATCCAGGACCACCCACGATCCTGATGACCAGCGGCAGCGAAGCGGCGGTACCGATCCCAGTCTTGCCGTCTGCGTCACACTCGGGAGCGGGCATAGAACTGCCCCGGCACCGCGACGCTTGCCAGTCCCTTCATTGGGGTGCTGGAAATGGCGCGTGTCTTACGGCGTAGTCTCCCGCAACGCCCTGCTGTAGGTGGTGGGTTCATTTCGAGTTACTGCCGACACTGCGAGGTGGCGAGGGCTAATGCGTTTAGCGAAATATCCGGCGTACGGCAGCACGATGATGGTGTCCACGCCGCTCTCCCAAGCAGGGATCAGATCCGAGAGGTTCTTGCGCTCCGCATCATTAGTGACAGTCGGGATCAGATCCCCGTGCCAGTTATTGAAAGCCTCGGGGTCCAAACCGTCCCAGTCGTATTCGGTGGTCCACAACGGGGGTATGAGTGGATGTAGCTCCTGGCCCGGCTGTAGAACTTGCCGCATGATCTCCTGGGTCGGGTGATTTTGCATGTCCGGGTCTTGAATTTTGTACCAGTCCCATGACCGATCCCAGGCGATGCGCCAGCGGTCAGTCCACTCGGCAACGCTGGCTGACGCCGGCATTTGGGAGGCGCCCGGGTCTGGGGTTGGGGTGAGTTCCGGTATATCTACTTCCCGTGCAATAGACCAGCCGTGCCGAACGAACAGGAGCAAATTCAGGGACAGGGGGTGATCATCTACGCTGATCACCATGTCATGCGGCCACGGATTCCCTGGTCTCGGCGTGCTCCATTGCATCTCGCTACCCCCCCGTTCGACCACAGTCCAAACGACTGCGGTGAGTTCAGGATGGCACCGACCCCACTCCCTGTAAACGGAACACCTCCCGTTGGCGGAACCCACACCGGGCCGTATTCGATTAGGTTTCCGAGGCCACGATTTCCAATACGTGCGCATAGTTCTGTAGGAGAGTCGGTGTCCCAATGTTTAGGCGTCTTTCGGCGACCGAAACCACGGAAACCGCGGTGTTTCGGGTAACGCGGACGCACGGGCTGCCTTCTACAATGACTTCCCAATGCGCCCCAGAAACGGTGTGCGTGAGAAGGTCACCGTAAAACATACCGATGGCATGGACTAGCTCTGCCAGAGTGGCTCGGTCATCGAGTCCATCTATGAGGTGATCGATGGCGGCAAGACCCTCTTTAGAGCGTGGAAGCTCGTCCCCGAGAGAATGGAAGTGGGCCAGCAGCTCGTCGTAACCACCGACGTTGGTCGGCGGAGGAGGTGGCGCGGACTCCTGAACTGGTTTGTATTCGGCGTAATAGCGAGGAATCCCCGCCGGGAGTTCTTGCAGAGGTTCCTCGGAGGGGCCGGAGTCCGTCATCTCGAAAGACTACGCGCGTCTCACATCGAACGTCAGGGTTCATAGTTCGCCGGCTCCCACTTCGGAGCCATCTGCGGCGCTGTGGTCCGTTGGAGAAACAGAAAGCCGCCCGCCTAGCCTGCGGCCTGTTGGGCGACGGTGTGGGCGAGGCGGTAGGAGTCCGTGCCGGTTTCGATGATGGCACCGTTGAAGGTCAGCCGGTCCACGATCGCCGCGCAGAGGCGCGGGTCGGTGAAGGTTTTAGTCCAACCGGAAAAGGATTCGTTGGAGGCGATGGCGATGGAGTTCTTTTCCTCGCGTTCGGTCAGGACCTGGAAGAGGAGTTCGGCGCCGCGGCGGTCCAGTGCCATATAACCGAGTTCATCGATGCAGAGCAGGTCCACCCGGCCGTAGCGGGCGATGGTCTTGGCGAGGACTTTCTCGTCGGCGGCTTCGACGAGTTCGTTCACGAGCCGCGTGGCGAGGGTGTATTTGACCCGGTAGCCCTTCTCGGCCGCGGCGGTACCGAGGCCGATGAGCAGGTGGGATTTACCGGTCCCGGAATCGCCGATGAGGCAGAGGGGTGCTCCTTTGCGGATCCAGTCCCCCGTCGCGAGGGTGTGGATGGTGGCGGGATTGATGTTCGGGTTCGCGTCGAAATCGAAGTCCCCGAGCCATTTGTCACGCGGGAATCCTGCCGCTTTGACCCTGCGGATGGAGGAGCGTCGGTCCCGGTCGTCGCAC
>NZ_JBFRCV010000025.1:0-12309 GCF_052113245.1 Arthrobacter sp. YAF34 | reverse complement strand
GTGGCAGCGTCAGGCGCCGCCCCGGTAGGCTCAGTCAAGGCTCGTGGTCCTGTTCCTGGTTGAATGCTAGACACACTCATCCCAGCAGGGCCACGGGCCCCTTCTTTAGCTACGACACGGAATCAATTCCCCACAAACCACGAAGAGCCTTTAAACCCCCAACCACAAACCGACGCTCCCGCAGCACCGACACGCCCAACCACGACCCTCCCGCAGCACCGGCACCTCCCCGGGGGACGCCCCCGCAGCACCGGCACCTCCCCGGGGGACGCTCCCGCAGCACCGACGCCTCCCCGGGAAACGCTCCCGCACGTCCGGCACGCCCAACCACGACGCTCCCGCACGTCCGACACGCCCTTGCCGGACGCTCCCGCAGGTCCTGCCCGGTCCAGGGAGACGCTCACGCACACCCCGCCCCAGCCGGCAAGACACCGGGCACCGGAGCCGCCGGAGCCGGGCATACGTGAGGAACGATTGCGCGGGGACACCCCCCGAACTGACCGCGGCGGCAGGGGCGTTGTGAGCCTCGCCACCGACGTGCCCTCTTGATGGGATGCCGTTAGCCGGTCGCGGGTTGCTCGCCTAGAATTGGGGGAGATGTACGGACTTCGAAGCGCTTGATTTCGGGTTGCGTAGGAAACGAAACACGGAACAGAGCGGCTGCGATTGCGCCAGTGGTCAGCTCGCAATAGGAGGATTCCAGCATGGCTGAGCACAATGATGGCAACCGCGGCGGCAAGTCCCACGACAACTCTGGCGGACGCAGTTCCGGCGGAGCTCCTTTCCGCGGCACCAGCAACTCCGGCGGCGATCCTCGCGGGTTCCGCTCCAGGGAAGACCGTGATCGTAAGCCGTATGGTGATCGTGCTCCGCGTGAGGGCGGCGATCAGCGCGGCTTCGGCGGCGGCGACCGCAAGCCTTACAGCGGTGGTGGCGAACGTAAGCCGTATGGTGATCGTGCTCCCCGCGAGGGCGGGGATCAGCGCGGCTTCGGTGGTGGCGAGCGTAAGCCTTACAGCGGTGGTGGCGAACGTAAGCCGTATGGTGATCGTGCTCCGCGTGAGGGCGGGGGACAGCGTAGCTTCGGTGGCGACAGCCGCCCGTCCTACGGCGATCGTAAGCCGTACAGCGGTGGTGGCGAACGTAAGCCGTATGGTGATCGTGCTCCGCGCGAGGGCGGGGGACAGCGTAGCTTCGGTGGTGACAGCCGCCCGTCCTACGGTGATCGCAAGCCGTACAGCGGTGGTGGCGAACGTAAGCCGTATGGTGATCGTGCTCCGCGCGAGGGCGGGGATCAGCGCGGCTTCGGTAGTGGCGAACGTAAGCCGTACAGCGGCGGCAGCGATCGTAAGCCGTACAGCGGCGGTGGCGATCGCAAGCCCTATGGTGATCGTGCTCCGCGTGAGGGTGGGGGACAGCGTAGCTTCGGTGGCGACAGCCGCCCGTCCTACGGCGACCGCAAGCCGTCGTATGGCGATCGTGCGCCCCGTGAGGGCGGCGGCCAGCGCGGGTTCAGCGGCGGTGGCGACCGCAAGCCGTACGCCGGTGGCGAGAACCGCAAGCCGTTCGGCAACCGTGAGGACCGTCCTGCACGCAGCTTTGACCGCGATTCAGGCCCGCGCCAGTTCGGCCGGGACCGCCCCGAGGACCGCCCGGTGCGCGTGCCGAATGCCCGCGATCTCCGCAGCGCCAACCGTCCGGACCGCGAGCGTTCACCCCAGATCGACGAGGACGTCACGGGCAAGGAACTTGACCGCGCCACGCAGCACCAGATCAAGACCCTCGAGGACACCAGCGCCGAGTGGGTTGCACGCCACCTGGTCATGGCGGGGCGGCTCCTGGACGAGGAACCGGAGCTGGCCTTCCAGCACGCCCTCGCAGCCAGCAGGCGCGGCGGACGCCTGGCGTCTGTCCGCGAAGCTGTCGGCCTGACCGCCTACGCGGCCGGTCACTACGGTGAGGCCCTGCGGGAATTCCGCACCTACCGCCGGATCAGCGGCTCCAACATGCATCTGCCGGTCATGGCTGACTGCGAGCGGGGCCTGGGCCGGCCGGACCGTGCCCTGGAAATGGCCCGATCCGAAGAAGCCAAGGATCTCGACGCCCCGGGCAAGGTGGAACTGGCTATTGTCGCCGCCGGCGCCCGCACCGACCTCGAACAGTTCGATGCGGCGGTTTCCGAACTGGAGATCCCTCAACTGGACATCAACCGGGCCTTTTCCTACAGCCCCCGGTTGTTCCGCGCCTACGCCAATGCGCTCACGGCAGCCGGCCGGGCCGCCGAGGCTGCCAAGTGGCAGCGGCAGGCCCTCGTCGCCGAGAACGCGCTGGGCCTGGGTGAAGAGGAGGAACCGGACATCATCGACCTCGGCTGGGACGAAGAGGAAGAGGCCCGCGAGGAAGAACGTCAGCGCCGGCTCCTCGCCGAGGAGGCTGCCGACAAGCACCCCGGGGCCGAGGAACGCGCCGCCCGTGCCGCCAGCGCTGCGGCCGCGGCGGAAGTCACCGGCGCAGTCGAAGGGGAGGCCGGGCTGAACACTATCGCCGAGGTCGGCATCGACAACCCCGCCGACGACGCCGAAGCTGATTACTTCGAGTCCGACGACGCCGAGTCTGACCAGGACTCTGTGGAAGCCGACGAGCTCGATGAAGCCGACCGGGAACCGAACGCCGAAGCGGATCAGGACCCCGTCGATGACTCGGCGCCGGCCCTGCACGAACGCGGGGAGGACTAGCCGCGTGACCGAAACCGCCCTGATCTCCACCTTTGACGCCCTGCTCGCGGACCTGGACGGCGTGGTTTACGCCGGGCCCCACGCCATCCCCGGAGCCGTGGAGTCGCTGCGCCGGCTCGCCGGCGTCGGAGTCGGACTGGGGTACGTCACCAACAACGCATCTCGCTCGCCCGCGCAGGTAGCACAACACCTGCGCGAGCTCGGCGCCCCGGCAGAGGATCGCCAGGTGGTGAGTTCCTCGCAGGCGGCAGCAGCCCTGCTGGCCTCGCACCTGCCGGCCGGAGCACGGGTGCTCATCACGGGCAGTGCCGCGCTGGCAGAGGAGATTGAGCTGGTGGGCCTGGTTCCCGTCCGCAGCGCGGCGGAGAACCCCGTCGCCGTCGTGCAGGGTTTCAGCCCGGACCTTGGGTGGAAGGACCTTGCTGAGGCGTCGTATGTCGTGGCCGGCGGCGCCCTGTGGGTGGCGACCAACACGGACATGTCCATTCCGCAGGCGCGGGGTATCGCCCCGGGCAACGGGACCCTCGTGGCGGCTGTGGCGGCAGCGACCGGGAAGAGCCCGATCGTGGCAGGCAAGCCCGAGGCGCCGCTCTTCCACACAGCTGCCAAGCGGCTGGCCGCGGACCGGCCGCTCGTCGTCGGAGACCGCCTGGACACCGACATCCTGGGCGGCAACAATGCCGGGTTCGCGACGGTGGCCGTGCTGACCGGAGTGGACACCAGGGAATCGATCCTCGCCGCGCGGTCCATGGAGCGTCCCGACTTCCTGATCCATGACCTGACCGGCCTGTATGTGCCTTACCCCGCGGTAGAGCACGACGCCGGACGGTTCCGCAGCGGCACCGCCTCCGCGATCGTGCGCGGACAGTCCGTCCACATCAGCGGCGATCCCGCCGATCTCGACTCTTGGCGTGCCGCCTGTTCGGCCTGGTGGGCCGCGAACCCCGAGACCACCAGCGCGCTGGCGCCAGTCCTCGAGTGGCTCGATCACTAGACTGGAACCATGACCGAGCTTAACCAAGAGTCAAACGCGGAGCCCGACCCTGCGGCGCACCCGACGGACCAGAAACACGGGCCCGAAACCGGGACGGTAGACGGGTTGGCGGACGCGGCGTCGGCGCAGTCACCCGCGGCCGATATCGCTTGGCCCCCGCTGCCGTCGCGGCGGGGCGCAGGTGCACAGCAAGAGCGCGAGCCACAGGATCACGACGCCCAGGATCACGAGCCACGGGAAGCCCGGGCACCAATCCAGGACCCGGCGGTCAGCGCCGTGCTGGACCGGCTCGCGGCCCTGGAGCAGGCGCCGGTGTCCGAACACGGCGAGCTCTATGCCGGCATGCACGATGCCCTGCTGGAGACCCTGAATGAAGACGTCGCATCGCACGCGGGGCCGGCGCGCCGTGTCCATGCTGCGGGGTACGGGGCATCGTGAGCCGGCTTGATCAGGCCCTTGTAAGCCGCGGGCTCGCCAGGTCCCGCACCCATGCCGCTCGGCTGATTTCTGAGGGCAAGGTCAGCTCCGGCGGCGAAGTCCTCGCCAAGGCCTCCCTACAGATTCCGGATGACGCGGCGCTGGACGTCACCGCCTCCGCCGAGGACGGCTACGTCAGCCGTGCCGGGCACAAGCTGGCCGGCGCCCTGGACGCGTTTCCCGCCGTCGTCGTCGCCGGGAAACGGTGCCTCGACGCCGGTGCCTCCACCGGCGGATTCACGGATGTGCTGCTTCGGCGCGGAGCCGGCCACGTCGTGGCTGTGGACGTGGGGCACGACCAGCTGGTCCCGGAAATCCGGCATGACGCCCGGGTTTCCGTCCACGAGGGCCTCAACGTGCGGTACATGACGCCCGCGGATATCGGCGGACCTGCCGCCCTGACCGTGGCGGACCTGTCTTTCATCTCGCTGACCCTCGTGGTGGCGCCCCTCGCGGCCTGCACCGAGCCCGGCGGCGACCTCGTCCTGATGGTCAAGCCGCAGTTCGAGATCGGCAAGGACCGGCTCGGCCGGACCGGCGTCGTCACCTCGGAGCGGGAGCGCCGGCTTGCTGTGGGCAAAGTGGCCGGCGCCGCAGTGGACGCGGGCCTGGACCTGTCGGGCCTCGCCCAAAGCCCGCTGCCGGGCCAGGACGGCAATGTCGAGTACTTCTTGTGGATAAAACGCTCGATGTCGGAAGTCCCGCCTAAGATCGAGGAGCGGGACGCAGCCGTTGCTGCGTTGCTCGGAACAATCTGGCCGAACCACTAGTCCCACCAGAAGGCGGAACCCGATGAGCAGGCGTGTCCTCATCCTTGCCCACACAGGGCGCGAGGAGTCACTCAAAGCTGCCTGGGAAGCGTGCGCCCAGCTGCATGGATCCGGGCTGGTTCCCGTGATGCAGAAAACTGAGCTGGGGGACATGGTCCGCTTCTTCGGCCGGCTCGACCACCCCGTCGAGGTCCTTCATGATCACGTCAAGCTGCCCGACGTCGAACTCGTCATGGTCCTCGGCGGCGACGGCACCATCCTCCGGGCCGCCGAGCTCGTCCGGGAAGTCGACGTGCCGTTGCTCGGCGTGAACCTGGGCCATGTGGGGTTCCTGGCCGAGAGCGAGCGGGCCGACCTCGCCCAGACTGTCGAGTGGATCGCCAGCCGTGAATACACGGTGGAGGAGCGGATGACGATCGACGTCCAGGTCTGGGTCCGCGGGCAGAAGATCTGGCACACCTGGGCCCTGAACGAGGCGGCGATCGAGAAGGGCAACCGGGAACGGATGCTTGAGGTGGTCACCGAAGTCGACGAGCGCCCCCTGACCTCATTCGGCTGCGACGGCGTGGTCCTGGCCACGCCCACCGGCTCCACGGCGTACGCCTTTTCCGCCGGTGGTCCCGTGGTGTGGCCGGAGGTCGAGGCCCTCCTGATCGTGCCGATCAGCGCGCACGCCCTCTTCGCGAAGCCGCTCGTGGTCTCGCCCCGTTCCAGGCTCGCCGTCGAGATCCTGAACCGCACCAACGCCCAGGGGGTCCTGTGGTGCGACGGCCGCCGTTCCGTGGACCTGCCTCCCGGCGCGCGCGTGGAAGTGACCCGCTCCGCCACGCCCGTGCGGCTCGCCAGGACGCACCAGACGCCGTTCTCCGGCAGGCTGGTGCGCAAATTCGAGCTCCCGATCCAGGGCTGGCGCGGCCCCATGCCGCAGGGAGCCGCAATCCACACCGGCCCCGTCCCGATCATCCGCACGCCCCGTCCCATGCCGCCGCTGCCCTCGCCGCGCCACGCGGGACCCGGCGACACCCCCGATCCATCGCCAGATCCCTCAACCGAGAAGTGAATCATGCTTGAAGAACTGAGAATCCGCGACCTCGGCGTCATCACCGACGCCGTCCTGCCGCTGGGCCCGGGCCTCAGCGTGGTGACCGGTGAAACCGGCGCCGGAAAGACGATGGTGGTCACCGCCGTCGGGCTGCTCCTTGGCGCCAGGTCCGACGCCGGCGCGGTGCGCAGCGGCGCGAAAAGCGCCTCCGCGGAGGCGGTGCTGAAGCTCGACGCCGGGCACGCTGCCGTCGCGCGGTCCCGCGAGGCCGGCGCCGAGGTCGAGGAGTTCGACGGCGGCGTGGAGCTCCTGCTGGCCCGCAGCGTGGGCGCCGACGGCCGCAGCCGTGCCTACGTGGGCGGCCGTGCCGCGCCGGTCGGCGTGCTCGCCGAAATCGGTGAAACCCTCGTGGTGGTGCACGGGCAGTCGGACCAAATCCGGCTCAAGAGCCCGGTGGCGCAGCGCGGGGCCCTGGACAAGTTCGCCGGTGAGAAGCTCGCCGGGACCCTGGCGGCCTACCAGGACCTCTACGCCCACTGGCATGCCAGCCAAGGCGAGCTGGATGCCTTGCGCAGCGCCGCCCGGGAACGCCTCCGGGAGGCCGAGTCGCTGCAGGCCGCCCTGGCGGAGATCGACGCCGTCGACCCGCAGCCGGGGGAGGACGACGCCCTCAAGGCCGAGGCCGTGAAACTGGCCAACGTCGAGGAACTGCGGATCGCGGCCAGCACCGCACACCAGGCGCTCATCGCCGAGGACTTCGGCGAGGAGGCCGACGCCACCACCCTGGTGGACGCCGCCAAGCGCACTTTGGAGCACGTTGCCGAACACGACGAGGAGCTGGGGTCCGCCGCGTCCCGCCTGGCCGAGGTCGGTTTCCTGCTCAACGACATCGCCGCCGAGCTCGCCAGCTACCAGGCAGCCCTGGACACCGAGGGCCCTGAACGGCTGGCCGAGATCGAGGACCGCCGGGCCGTGCTGGCCAAGCTGGTCCGCAAGTACGCCCCGAGCATCGACGAAGTGCTGGTCTGGGCCGAGGAAGCCCGGGCCCGGTACGAGGAACTGCAGGACGACTCCACCCGGATCGAAACGCTGGACGCCGAGGTGGCCCGTGCCGAAGCCGAGCTTAGGAAGCAGGCCGCCGCGATCAGCAAGGCGCGCACCAAGGCCGCCAAGGACCTCTCCGCCCGGGTCAGTGCGGAGCTGACGGCGCTAGCCATGGCCGATGCCACCCTGGTCATCAACGTGGAACCGACAGAGCAGCTGGGACCCTTCGGGGCGGACGAGATCTCGTTCCTGCTGCAGCCGCACTCCGGCGCACCCGCCCGGCCGCTGGGCAAGGGCGCCTCGGGCGGTGAGCTCTCCCGCGTCATGCTCGCCATCGAGGTGGTGCTGGCCGCCGTCGACCCGGTCCCGACGTTCGTCTTCGACGAGGTCGACGCCGGAGTGGGCGGCCGCGCCGCCGTCGAGATCGGCCGCCGGCTCGCGATGTTGGCCCGGCACGTCCAAGTCCTCGTGGTGACCCACCTGCCCCAGGTGGCCGCCTTTGCGAACCAGCACATCCGGGTCACCAAGACGTCCGTCCGGGGCGCCGACGGGGCCACCGCCACGGGCTTCACCTCCAGCGACGTGCAACTGCTGGACGACGCCGAGCGGGTCCGCGAACTCGCCCGCATGCTGGCCGGCCAGGAGGACTCCGAATCAGCCCGCGCCCACGCCCAGGAGCTGCTGGACGACGCCAAACTCCTGCCGCAAATCTGAGCGGTCCCGCAGAGACTTCCGCACGGACCGCCGCCAGGTCCGCGCTAAGACAACAATCACATCGGGATCCAGCCAAAGAGCCCGTGGAAGGCCGAATTGATGATAAGCTCAAACCCCGTGGTGCAGCGATCAAACTCTCGTGTAAATTCCCGGTTTCCGGGCTCGTCCAAGACGACCAAACACATCTTCGTCACCGGTGGTGTAGCGTCCTCGCTCGGTAAGGGACTGACGGCTTCGAGCCTCGGTCACCTCCTGCGGGCACGCGGTCTGTCTGTAACAATGCAAAAGCTCGATCCCTATCTGAACGTGGATCCGGGCACGATGAACCCCTTCCAGCATGGCGAAGTCTTCGTCACCGACGACGGCGCCGAAACGGACCTGGACATCGGCCACTATGAGCGCTTCCTCGATGAAAACCTCGAGGGCTCGGCCAACGTCACAACCGGCCAGGTCTACTCGACCGTCATCGCCAAGGAACGCCGCGGCGAATACCTCGGCGACACCGTCCAAGTCATCCCGCACATCACCGATGAGATCAAGCGGCGCATGCGGCTGCCCGCCGAAGGCAAGCACGCCCCGGACGTCATCATCACCGAAATCGGCGGAACCGTGGGCGACATCGAGTCCCAGCCGTTCCTCGAATCCGCCCGCCAGGTCCGCCAGGACATCGGGCGCAACAACGTGTTCTTCCTCCACGTCTCGCTCGTGCCGTACATCGGTCCGTCCCAGGAGCTGAAGACCAAGCCGACGCAGCACTCCGTTGCCGCGCTGCGCTCCATCGGAATCCAGCCCGAAGCGATCGTGATCCGTTCGGACCGCGACGTGCCGCAGCCCATGCGCGAGAAGATCGGCCGCATGTGCGACGTCGACATCGACGCCGTCATCGGCTGCCCGGACGCGCCGAGCATCTACGACATCCCCAAGACCCTGCACTCCCAGGGCCTGGACTCGTACATTGTCCGCGCCCTGGACCTGCCGTTCAAGGATGTGGACTGGACCAGCTGGGACAAGCTGCTCGACGCCGTCCACAACCCCAAGCACGAGGTTGAGGTCGCACTCGTCGGCAAGTACATCGACCTGCCGGATGCCTACCTGTCCGTCACGGAGGCCCTGCGTGCCGGCGGCTTCGCCAACGACACCAAGGTCAAGATCCGCTGGGTCCCTTCGGACGAGTGCGAAACCCGCGAAGGTGCCGTGCAGTCCCTGGCTGGCGTGGACGCCATCTGTGTTCCGGGCGGCTTCGGCATCCGCGGGCTCGAAGGCAAGCTTGGCGCCTTGAAGTACGCCCGCGAAACCAAGCTCCCGGTTCTGGGCCTGTGCCTGGGCCTGCAGTGCATGGTGATCGAGTACGCCCGCAACGTGGTCGGCCTCGAAGGCGCTTCGTCATCCGAATTCGAGCCGGACTCCAAGTACCCGGTCATCGCCACGATGGAAGAGCAGCTGGACATCGTTGACGGCAAGGGCGACCTCGGCGGCACCATGCGCCTGGGTCTGTACGAGGCCAAACTTGACGAGGGCTCGGTGGTTGCCGAAACCTATGGCGCCACCAACGTCAGCGAACGCCACCGGCACCGCTACGAAGTCAACAACAAGTACCGCGAACAGATTGCCGCCAAGGGACTGTCCTTCTCCGGAACGTCGCCCGACGGCAAGCTGGTCGAGTTCGTGGAACTTCCCCGCGACGTTCACCCGTACTACGTGGCCACACAGGCGCACCCCGAGCTCAGCTCGCGGCCCACGCGCCCGCACCCGCTGTTCGCGGGCCTGATCAAGGCGGCCCTGGCCCACCAGCACGCTGCCGACGTCGTTCCCGATTCCGGCGACCACGCCGGCGATAAGGCCAAGGCCGACGCCCCGGCTGCTGCCGCCAAGCCCTCTCCGGCAGCAGTGTCCAAGTAACTTCCAACTGAATCAAAGGACGGCGCGATGCCCGGTATGTCTGAGACCCCCAATGCTGCACGGCAGGTTTCGGATGAACCGAGCCCGCGCCGTCTTTTGTCTTCACGGAAGGTTTACGAAGGCCGGATCTGGGACGTCGTCAGCGACAGTTTCCAGCTCCACGACAACGGCGACACGCTGGTCCGGGACTACATCGACCATCCCGGCGCGGTAGCCGTGCTCCCGATGAACGACGCCGGCGACGTGCTGCTGCTGCGGCAGTACCGGCACCCTGTGGGCATGGACCTCTGGGAGATCCCCGCCGGGCTCCTCGACGTCGAAGGGGAGGACTTCGTCGTCGGCGCGGCCCGCGAGCTGGCCGAGGAGGCGGACCTCGTGGCGGACCGCTGGAACGTGCTGGCCGACTTCTTCAATTCCCCGGGATCCTCCAGCGAGGCGATCCGCATCTACCTGGCCCGCGGCGTCAGCGATGTGCCCGGACATGAACGGCACGTCCGCACCGATGAGGAAGCCGAAATCGAACTGCACTGGACCCCGCTGGACGAGGCCGTCCAGGCGGTGCTGGACGGGCGCCTGCACAACCCGTCCGCCGTCGTCGGTATCCTCGCCGCCGCCGCCGCCCGCGCCGATAACTTTGAAGGCCTCCGCCCGGCCGACGCGCCCTGGCCTGCCCATCCCAGCCAGCGCCAATGACCGACGCGCTGACCGATGCCGCGCTGACCGATGCCGCGCAGACCGATGCCGCGCTGACCGATGCCGCGCTGACCGATGCCGCGCAGATGCTTGAGCCAGCCAGCCCGGCCCGGGCCGCGGACCCGCAGCCCGACGTCGGTCTGCCGCCACGTCCGGCCCGTCCCGCGACGGCGATCGACCGGGCCGTAACCGAATACTTGCAGCACATGGGGGTGGAGCGGGGGCTGGCGGCAAATACCGTCGCCGCATACCGGCGCGACCTGGCCCGGTATGCGAGCCACCTCGCACGCGCGGGGCGCCAGCGCCCGGCGGACGTCACCCGCCATGATGTCACCGGCTTTGTTCAGGCGCTCTCCGACGGGTCCGACGGCGGATCCGCCCTGGGCGTCCGCTCCGCGGCGCGCACCGTCGTGGCGGTGCGCGGCCTCCACAAGTTCTGGGCCCTTGAGGGAGTTACGCCCACCGACCCCGCCAGCGACGTCCACCCGCCGATGCCCGGAAAACGGCTGCCGAAGGCCATCAGCGTCGGCGAGGTCACCAGGATTCTCGAGGCCACGGGCACGGATACCGCCACTGGCCTGCGCGACCGTGCCCTGCTTGAGTTCCTCTATTCCACCGGAGCCCGCATCAGCGAGGCCGTGGGACTGGATGTTGATGACATCTCCCTGCCCAGCCCCCGCGAGGCACGCGATAGTGACGGCCCGGCGATCGTCAGGCTGTTCGGGAAGGGGTCCAAGGAACGCCTCGTCCCGCTGGGGTCCTATGGGGCACGGGCGCTCGATGCCTACCTGGTCCGAGGCCGGCCCCTGTTGGCCGCCAAGGGCAAAGGCACCCCGGCGCTGTTCCTCAACGCCCGGGGCGGCAGGATCAGCCGCCAAAGCGCCTGGACCATCCTCAAGGCCGCGGCGGAAAAGGCCAACATCACCAAAGCCGTTTCCCCGCACACCCTCCGGCACTCCTTCGCCACCCACCTGCTGGAGGGCGGCGCCGATGTCCGCGTGGTCCAGGAACTGCTGGGGCACGCCTCGGTCACCACTACGCAGGTTTACACCCAGGTGACGGCCGATACGTTGCGGGAAATCTACGCCGCCGCACACCCCCGCGCCCTGGGCTAGGGTAGCGGGCTGAAGGGACCGCGCAGATGACCGCGCTGCGGTAGCGCGCGGTCATAGCGGTTGGTGCTGCTCACCGCCCTCCGGCAGTTCCAACGAGGATGTGCCGCAGCGACGCCGATCGCTGTCTCCTCGACAATCTCTCTCCTCGACATGAATTTCGCCGGGCTCCGTCATTGCCAGGTCCGTCTCAGCACCATCCAAAATTGTCGGTGCCCCTCTATAGACTCGGCGTATGAATGGCAGA
Organism: Arthrobacter sp. YAF34; assembly: GCF_052113245.1. NCBI lineage: Bacteria > Bacillati > Actinomycetota > Actinomycetes > Micrococcales > Micrococcaceae > Arthrobacter > Arthrobacter sp. YAF34. Next base: position 582 of record NZ_JBFRCV010000025.1, on the reverse strand, counting down.
GCGGCCTCAAACGTTGAGACCTTGAGCGTTGACGGCGGTGGGAACAGCGGAGAGGCGCTGGACGCCGTCGCCGCGTCCGTTGCCGCGCTTGCTGCCGTCATTGGGGCCGGAGTGGACCATGCTGATATGGCCGGCGCCGATCCCTTGCGGGATTCCAATCATTCGTTGCGGGGTGCTGATCCGCTGCGGGATTCCAATCATTCGTTGCGGGGTGCTGATCCGTTGCGGGAGCTGGCGGATGCTGCCCTGGACGGGCTGGCCGAGGTCGCCCGGCTGGAGGCCCGGGCCGCCGCGCTGAAAGTAACGCTGGCCTCCCAGTACCTGCAGGCCTCCGCGGCGCTGGCCGCACCGGCCAGGTCCCCGCACGACCGCGCGGCCCAGGCGATGGCCGTGGTCGCCGAGGTCGCCTGCGTCCTGACCGTCAGCGAACGCACCGCCGGGGCCCTGCTGGCCGACACCCGGGCCCTGACCACGGCGCTGCCGCTGACCCTGGCCGCCCTGGAGGCCGGGACGATCTCCTGGGCCCACGCCCGGATCCTCCTCGACGAAACCAGCTCCCTGGACGCGGCCGGGGCGGCCGGG
>NZ_JBFRCV010000024.1:0-18405 GCF_052113245.1 Arthrobacter sp. YAF34 | reverse complement strand
CAGCAGGGTTGCTTCCAGCGCCCGGGTCTCCTGCAGGTAGACGGCCATGTCCCCGCGATCCAAGGCGACCTGCCGCAGCTCGTCGGGCGCGGAGATGATCACGTCCAACAGGTCCTTCAGGACAGGAACACCGTCGAACCGGTCATCGAGGACCCGCAAAGCCCGGTCCAAGATCGTCTGTTCCTGATCAGTGGGCGGGTTGTTCCGGCTGATCGTGATCAGGGAGACAACCATGGTCAGGCGACGGCCGTGCGCGTCGGCCCGTACCCGGGCGGCGTCCTCATGGTGGCCGCTGTCTTCGAGCAGCTGCGCCGCTTCGACGGCCTGGCCGGGATCGAGGATGTTCAGGTAGCCGACGCCGCGGCCGAGCTTGATGACCTGGCCGCCGAGCGCCTGGACCGCTTTGACGTGCTCGCCTTTCAAATCCCCCAGGATCAGAGGGTGGACGCCCTGAGCGGAGAGACCGATGAACATCCGGCGCACCACCGTGGACTTTCCCAGCCCCGGCTTGCCCAGGATGAACGCAGACGGATTGGAAATCAGGCGTGCCCGCTGGAACCAGCTGATCGGGTCACAGCRGACCGTGGCCTGGGTTTCCTCGTGGCGTCCGAGCGGGACGCCGATCATCGGAGAGGACGCCCCGGAGGAAAACGGCCACAGCCCGCAGACCTGAACCGTGGTCCCACGGTATTCACGCACCGCCGGGACCAGGGCAGCAGCCCCTCCCCCACGGCCGCCCCAACCGCGGGAACCGGGAATCCCCGCCAGAGTCTTAGCAGTCAGTGCACGGGCGACGGCCGACTGCATGACCGTAACGCGCCTGCGAACCTTAGCAGTCACTGTGCCGTTTGATCGCATTGATGCCATTTAGAGTGCCTCCCTAAGTTCCGTGGGCACCATGCTGTGCCTGGGCAGGACCAGACCCAGCGGCAGCGACGCCGCGAACGCGGTGTCCTGCGCGCCGTAGGCCCGGCGCAGCAGCACCCGGGCGGTGCCGGAGGTCTGTTCCACGGCGGCCACGGCGTCGGGGAGCCGGTCCTTGTCGGTCACGGTGGCCGTGACGACCATCCCGAAGTTCACCAGCCCGGCGCCCTGGGCCTCCTCGGCCGCGGTCTGCACTGCGGAGCGGGCATCTACCAGGGCGCGGGCGGAGGGCCGGGTTCCGGAGGTGATRCGGACGTTGGCGTTGTTCTGGTCCCGCTCCACCACGGCGGCGGCCCGGGCCGAATCCATCGGACGGTAGAGCAGCGAGATCCGCTTGCGGTCGATGTCCCCGTGCGGGGCCAGCAGCCGGGACAGGACCGAGGAGTTCACCGACCCGCGCGGGGCACCTGTCATGGTCCACGAGACGGAGAACGCGCTGTCGTGCCGGTAGTCATCCCAGCTCGCCTGCGTCGCGGAGGGTCCGACTTCGCCCCAGGTCAAGGAGACCGGGGAGCCGGCGGAGTGCGCTTCATCAATGATCAACGCCGCGGGAGGATCGTAGGCGATCCGGACGACCTCGCAGAGTTCCTGCGCGGACATCGGACGGGCGATACCGGCACCGGTGGACTGCAGCCGGGCCGACAGGCCCGGGATCCGGGACGCGAGGTCACGGGCCACGTCCTCCGGCGTGCGCTTCTTCGATCCTGCCCGCAGGGAGGCGTTGAACGACAGGGACACCCAGGCCCGGACCGTGGCCGACCCCTCCGGATACGTGTCGACGACCTCGTGGAGCACGTTCCTGGCAAACTCCGGGGCGTTCGGGTCGATGTTCATCATGACCTCATTGCGGAGCCGGTAGCCCGAATCCGGTGCGGTCTCCACCGTCACCGCCGCGGCGTCCAGGCCCGCTTCATCCCCGAGGCCGGCGAGCCAGCCGCCCCAGTTCGCCACCCACGCGTCGACCTGCTCCGGGTCCACCAGGGACGCGCCATCGGGCTCGGTGGAGAAGATCACCGTGAAGTGGTTCGTGGCCGGGACGTGCAGGAGCGCGAACGGGCGCTTGTAGGAGTCGGAGAATTCGTACAGGGTCGACTTCGCGGCGAGGCCGGGCAGCTGGTACATGCCCCAGGCCGTCACCCCGAGGGGGCCGGAACGGTAGAGGTTCGTCCCGGAGGACCTGGAGAGCCGGAAGCTCATCCGGGTTCCAAAACGGTCAACAACGGACTGGCCGTGCTTGTCCTTGACCGTCAGCAACACCGCGCTGGCCCCGGCCACGGCCAGGACAGCAAGGCCCGGGAACAGACCCCAGACGGCGAAGCTGATGATCCCCAGCAACAGCCCGGCCATGACAATGCCGGTGCCGATCGCGCCGAGGTTCCCCAACCCGGCAGACCGCGGGACGCGCCAGTTGCCATAGGACGGTTCCTTATATTCGGTATTAATTGCTGCCACTGGGGCCCTCCACAGTTTCTGATTGGCCGGTTGAATCCTGCGCGGTCTGTTGTGCGGCCCGGGAAACCCTGGACGCTGCTTGTGCTCCTACGGCGACGGCCATGCCGGCCGGACCTGCAGCTGACGCTGCACCCGAGGCGGCGCCTGCACTGCCAGCGGCTGCCCCTGCTCCTGCACCGGCGCCCGTGGTGCCTGCTGCGCCGGCTGTGGCGGTGCTGGTGGCCCCGCCCGGACCGGTCGCCCCGGGTGTCGGCTGGCCGCCATTCCCTCTGGGTCCGGTTGTTCCGGTGCTGCCCTTCGGAGATGCACCTGACTGGTTGGTCTGTGTACTGGCCGGTGTCGGAGCGGCATTGCCCTTACCGCTCCCGCTGCGGCCCATGGAAACGGCGCCGGTGGCCATGGCCCCCACGGCGGCTCCTGCTCCCGCTCCCCCGCCGGACGCGACCGCACCGACCATCGGCGTCACGAAACGCATCAGCGCCGGCAAAGCGAACAGAGCGACGATCATCAACGTGAAGCCCGTGATCGAGCCGATCAAACCGTCTTTCCCGCTGTTGTTTCCCATGAGCAGGAAAGCGACCGAGTAGACAATGGCTGCCGCAGGTTTGTAGAGGATGAACGCGATCGTCCAGCCAACCGCTTTCTGGAACCACTGCCTACCCATCTCGGTGTTGGTGAAGGCCGCGGTGGTGGGCAGGATGCCCGCCAAGATCACCAGCATGCCGCTGCGGACCACCATCAAAACGATCTGGACCAGGGAGGCAATCAGCCCGATCAATCCCAAGATGATGAGGATAAACACGCCGACACCCGATTGATTGGCCAGCACGAGAATTTTCATCGACTCGGCAAAGCCCTTACCGTCCGTGGAACGCTCAATGATGGCGGCCGAGAAAGCATCCGCGGCGATCACCAGGATCGAGATGACCCCCAGGCCAAGGCCCGAGACAAGAGTCAGCGTGATGAGGGACCGGAGCAGATCCTTTAGCGGTGCTCCACGTTGTTCCCAGATCATCCGGATGCCACCGAGAATGACTGCGAGGACCGCCAGCGTCAGAGTCCAGACCATCAATTCGCTGTTCACCATGGAGACGATGGGACTCGGCGTTGCACCGTCGGTGCTGGCCAGGTTGACCGTCGGCATGGACACCCAGAAGGTCGACAGTGTTGTCACCATCTGGCTCATGCCCTCCATGATGGCCTTGGCAAGGTTGTTGATGGCGTCGTCCGCGATCCCGGCTGCGACATTGCCGAGCCCCTGCTGTGTCCAGCAGATCGTGTTCCAAACTTCGCACTCTTTGTCCGCCATGTCAGACGCCGGCCCAGGGGATAAACGAACCCAGGTCACTGATCTGGCGCACTGGGCCGCCGCCGGCGGCCGGGATATCGAGTTTCCAGTCGCCGTCCTCCCAAAGCAGCGACGTCGAGAAAGCACCGTATCCTCCGTCGGCGCTCTTGATGGCCAGCTCCACGACGGCCGTTCCGGGCGTATACGAATGGATGATGAACCCTGCGACCTGAACCTTCGGTGAGGTTCCGCTGCCGACGTCCTTCCCTTCCTTTATGGCCTGTACAGCCTTGTCCCGCGACGGGCTATCAGCTGAAAGCTCCAGGTAAACCTGTTTTGCATAGCCGTTGAACGACGCTGCCCAGATGTTTACCGTTGCGTACAGCGCTCCTGTGGGGGATTGAGCAAAGCACGACCTCAAACCGTCCTTTCCGACAGTGCCAGGGCCGGCCGTTGATGGATCATTGGGAACGGCCATGGTGCCGAGCAAGTCCCATTTGGATTTAGGCGCTGCCCCCAGTGCCGTTTCTGTGCTTGAGGGCAGTCCGCAGACGCTTTTGCCTGCAACTGTCGTGGCGCTGGGGCTGGTTGTGGCCGGGTTGGCGGATGCTGCTGTTCCCGGCGCTGGCTGGGTGGTGTCCTGTCCTTTGGGGAGCAGAAAGATGACGACGGCTGCTGCAATCAGCGCGACCACCAGCGCGGCAGCAATGATGAAACCGGGTTTGGTGAACGGATTGCTGTCGGTGGTGCTCTCTGTTGACTGGCTCATGCTGAACCTCTCCGGTAGTTGCGGGTTTAGACGAAGGCGCGGACGATGCCCGAGGCGCCGGTGATGATGATGCAGCCCATCAGGACCCAGCCGAGCTTGCCGATGGCTTGGGCTCCTTCGCCGCGCTGGAGCTGGATGACCATGCCGATGCCGACGATGATCACGCCCAGGACGCCGAGGACCAGGCCAATGCCGGAGGCCCAGTTCAGGATCGTGAGCAGGCCGCCTGCCTGTGCCGGGACAACCGGGGTGGGGTTGGGGATGACGCTTCCGTCAAGTACAGCGAAGGGGTTCATGGTGAGACCTTTCAGTAGGTGGTGCTGGGTGTGGTGTCGGTAGCAAGGGCGKCCAAGTCAGTGATGAAGCGTTGGTACTCGCGGGCCGGCGGTGGGGTCGTGGAGTCGCCGTGTCGCCAGGATTCGACCCACGGGAGGCGCCACAGTCGTGGGGCTCCCCCGCCGACGATGGTGGCGAAGTCCCGGAGGGCTTTGGGAGTCTTCCCGGGGGCATCGGCGAGGACGGCGAGGCCGAGCAGATCAAGCGCCGGCGCCGCGCCCGATACCCACTGCATCAGCGCGCTCCGGGCCGCTGTCAGCCCGCGCATGTCTGCCCGGCAGACCAGCAGCACCCGCGGTTTGCCGCCGTTCTGGAGGACAGGCCAGCAGTGACCGGTGACCCGCGCCCCTTCGAGAAGGTCAGCGAGGCGGCTTTCGCCGGATCCCCCGTGGGCTCCGGTGACCCACAGGGCTGCGGAGCCCGAGACGGTGCGGCGGCCAAGCCGGTCTGCGGCGTCGGGTTCGACCATTCCCCTGAGCGGTTCATTGATCACGGCCGCCGGCGGCACGTGCGCTTCCGGTGCTGCGGTGTCCGCGCCGTCGGTCGGAGCCGGGCGGGTGATCCAGGGGTTCAGGGACTGTTGCATGGTTGCCTCCTTTCAGAGTCCGGTGGTGGGTGGTTTAGAAGCCGGCGGCGACGGCGGCCGCGGCCGCGAGCCATGCCCGCTGGGTGGCGGGCTGGAGGGCTTCATAGCGGATGGGTCCGTTGACCAGGGCCGGGTCGTAGGGAATCCGGACGACGGCGCGGACGAACGGGGCGAAGCCGTCCGCGATCCGCTGGGCCTCGTCCTTGGCCCGTTTCAGAGCGTCGCCGCTCATGCTGCGTTTGGCATCGGTGGATTCCGAGACGATGACGACGGCGTTGCGTGCCAGTTCCGCGTCGTGGCCGCCCCGGGATTCCAGGGTCTGCAGGGTCAGTCTGGCGGCTTCGGCGCGGTCTTCGATGGCGGTGACGGGGACGACGAGCTGGTTGGTGTGGTCGATCATCCGGCGCCAGTTCGCGGCCCGGGCGGTGTTGCCGGAGTCCATGACCACGAGGCGGTAGTAGCGGGTGAGGACCTGGTGGGCGATGTCGACTTCCTCGGCGGTGATTTCGTGGTCGCCTTCTTCGTTTTCATCCGAGCGGAGGACGTCGAACTTGTCGGCGGTCTGGTGGTGGACGAACTTGGCGATTTCGGCGGCGTTCGTGGACGGGGAGAGCAGTTCGGTGGAGGCATCGATCAAGTCCAGGACGCTGCGGTCGTGGGAGCCCTTTTCGGTCCGCCACCCGAGAGTCCCTTGGGATTCGTTGTTGTCCCACGCGACCGTGGCCGCGCCGCTGTAACGGGCCAGGATGGCGGAGAGCATCACCACGGTGGGGGTCTTGTTCGCCCCGCCCTTGCGGTTGACCACGGCGATGGTCCGGGGACCGGGCCAGTGCTGGCTGACCGTGCGGATGTCTTCCCGTTCGGTGAGTTCTTCTTCCGAGGGGTCCATCCGCAGTCCCAGGCGGGTGAGCGTTCCCCGCCAGCCCTGGGTGGCAGGTTCCAGCACCGGGGCGCTGACCAGGAACGAGGTTTCCTTCAGGCTGTGCCGGGTCGGCGGGACTTCCTCAACAACGGCAGCTGTCTGCGGTTCCGGGGTGGCCGTCGCGGGGGCGGGCGGCCACGGTCGGGCGTCCACCGATGCTGCAGTGGCAGGAGCGGCCGCGGGCTCCGGTGCGGGTGCGGGGACGGTATCAATGACGGCCGGCGCTACGGTCGTGGGTGGGGTTTCGGGGGCTTCTGCCCGGCGGCGGGCCGGACTCGGCTCGTAGGAGACGGATTCGATCTTGTTGTCCGGGTGGACGATGAGTTCGCCGTGGCCCTCGGGGTCTTCGATGCGGACCCGGACGGGGCGCTGCAGGGTCTGCGCTTCGCCCACGATGAGGGCCAGGGCGTTGTTGCGGAGTTCCTGCACGGAGTCCCCGGCAGGGACGATGCGGGAGTTGCCCGCGACGACGACCTCGGCGGTGCCGTTGTCGCGAACGATGGCCCGGATGTTGGGAAAGGCCAGAACTTGCGTTGGTGTAGTGCCCATGAGCTTCTTCCTTACGTGTGTGAGATTCAGAGGTGCGGCGTTTAGGAGGAGGGCGGGGTGAGTCGGTTGACCTTCCACGGGGCGTCCTTGCCGGTGCGGAGCAGCTGCACCGTGTAGGTTCCGGCGTTGGTGGGGACCGCTGCCATGACGCCGAAGCCGTTGGCTTCATCGACGGTGAGGGTGGCGGGGCCGGTGACGCGGGATGCGGGGATGTTGGCCGGGTCCACCGCCGAGTAGTCGGCGGTGGCCTGCGGGGTCAGCCAGCGGGCCAGGTCATTGGCCCACTGCTTTTCTTCCACCGTGGGGCGGGCGAAGTCTGTCATGGCGTTCTCTGCGACGTCCATGGCCTGGTCCTTGCTGGCCTGATCCCAGGTAATGCCCATCGTGGCCGGGACCGTACCCCCGGGCGCCTGGGGTCCGCTGTTGGCGCTCAGTGAGACCGGCGCGGACGCCGTCGGTTGGCTGGTTGATGCCGCCGGTGCGCAGGACACGCAGAGCAGCGCCACGGCGAGTAGGGTCAGGGGCTTCTTCACTTCTTCTCCTCTTGAGTGGGCAGGTACAGGAAAGCTGAGGGGACGGAGTCGGCCACGGTCCGGGTGTAGTAGCTGTGGTCCACCGGGGCCGGGTTGCCGTTGTAGCCCTCTTCGACGTAGGTCTCGTTGGTGTTGATGGCCTTCACGACGGCGACGTGGCCGAAGGTCGGGTCCGCTCCCCCGGCCCCGGGCGCGTACCAGACGACGGCACCGACCCGGGGGGTGCTGCCGGTGGGCCAGCCCTTGGCGTCCCAGCCGGCCTTCCACGTCAGCGCCGAGCCGAGGGCCTGCCCGTCCGGGCGGAAGGTGCCGTTGAGGAACCTGAACGGTGCACTCGTGGACCCCATCTGCTGGTTCACCCGCCACAGRGCGAAGTCCACRCACTCGCGGTAGTACATGCCCAGCGGMGAGGTGCTGGCWGTRKTCGCKCCGRCCTGCAACCAGGTCGGGGAGTTCTTCCACGGGTAGTCATCCCCCGCGCCGGACTGTCCCGACACGGCGCAGCCGCTGCCTTGCAGAGAGAACTTCGAGGTCGAGAGAGCCTCAACGAGTTTGACGGCCTCGGGCCAGTACTTCCGGTAGTGGTAAGGGTCGGCGTTGCGCTGAACCTTGTTACCGGCAATGGTCGGTTCCAACAGCTCCCAGCCGGCCACGCCCTGCAGGGCCTTGATGAAGTTCGTTGCGCTCCTGGTGGGGTCCATGCGGTCCGCGTAGGAACCCCACGCACCGTTGTCGCGCTGCTGAAACAACCCCCGCGAATCCGGCCCGGCACCGTCGCCGGAGTCCAGCACCCGCAGCCCCGACTCCCCCAGGGCCACCATGACGCTGATCATCTGACCCTTGGCCGACAGGTCCAGGGACTTGCCGGCATTCATGATCGCCGTTGCGTTCCTCAGCTGCTCAGCTGAGTACCCGTCGACCTTGGTGCCGGCGCTGATAGGGCCGGAAGCCGAGGGGCCACAACCGGCCGAGGCCGGTTTTGAGTGCCCGAGAAGCAGAACGATCGACAAGACCAGACCCAGGAGGATCGCCGGTACAAGAGCTGCAGCGCCGATCAGCAATCGTTTCGGCTTCACGGCTGTTCCCCTTCTGGGCTGTTCTGAAGGACACCCGCGAGAGCAAGCATCATCTTTATGGTGATGCTACCATCACCAAAAAAATGTTGATACTTCTTGAGGGGCCGGCGGTGGGTGAGAATTGACGAATGCCCCGCATCTACAAGCCCCACCCCGGACAGCCTCAAGAGGCTGGAAAGGCTTTGAATGTGTTCAATGCCAATACGCTGCGGGCTGCYGTAATCAGAGACCTCGCCCAGCATYCTGGCGGCGACACCACTGGAGGCATCGCAAAGCGCATCGGCGTGGACTACCGGCAGGTCTACACGCATATCAAGACGCTCGAGGCCGAAGGGCTGGTCTCTGCCGCGGGCCAACCTGCTGTCCGCAACGGGCAGCGCGTGCAGTACTCGATCGACCTGGGGAGACTGCGGGAGCAGGGCCTCATCTACATGAGGTATCTCTCGGGAGAGTAAGCGCCGAACATCGCAGAATTCGAGAAGGCGGACCACGCCGTGATGCTTTGGATCAAGGTGGAGGGTGTAGGGAGTTGAGCATTCCGGGACCGCGACTGGAGCCCGCTGCGGCACACTCGTTGCGGGGGTGTAGCCCCTACGACCCCCCAAAACCGTCTTAGGGGCTACACCTTTGATGCCACTCAATGTGCATGGTCAGGCCGTAGTGGGCACCTGGAGCATGTCATGCTCCAGAGTCTACTGAAAAAAGTTCAGTAGTGAAAATTTTTCAGTTGGGCGGATTATTTCTCTCGGGCCTGGGCGGAAGGTTCCGCAGAGCTTCAGTCACCGCACRCAGGGCATCGATGTTGACTTCTCCCAGAACCCGCGCTGCGAAGTGCTCTACCTCGGCAATGCGGTATGCCTCTATGAGGCGGAGTTCGGCTTCGACCCGTTCCGGGATGGGACCGCTGCGCTGAAGCAGGTAGTTCTCGTCAACGTCAAAAAAATAGGCCAGTGCCTTCAGCAGCTCCGGATCCCATCGGTTATCGGGAGAGCCGGCCAGCAGCCGATGCCAACGCGTTCTTGTGAGTGTGATCCCCTGTTCCGCGAGACCCTGTCGAACGTCCTCGTACGTAAAACTATCGGCATCTTTGGCGTGAACGATGTCCAGAAGAAGCTGGATTTTCGAGGCAAGAACCTCCTTATCGCTGCGAGGATCTATGGGGTTGTCCTTCGAATTCACGCGTGATCCCGCTCCCGGCCAACCAGGGCGGCCACATCCTGAGGGAAGCGCTCAGCCAGCGGTAGCGAAGTCACAGCCCTCCTTCTAATTCCGTCATCGTTGAGACCCGTTGYCCGGCCCCGGCGGCTTCGTGGAGTGCCACATGAAAATCAGCCGACAATGAGAGTATATGAGGCTCCGAATGCGACTACGCCGGTTATGAACCCGGCAATGACCTGAGGAGCTGAGTGATCCCGAAGATAGACCCTTGACCAGCAGACAAGCGGGGCCGCCACAACGAACGGAAGACCCAGCCAGCCGAACATCATTACTGCTGACACGGTCGCCCCGCCCAACGTCATTGCATGGCCCGATATCTTCCAGATCGGGCTGACCAGAATCAGGGCCACAATCCCGCAAAGGATTCCGCCGATGAGCCCCCAGACGGGCTGAGGTGCGCCGATGACGGAGAGGATTGCGCAGCCAAACAGCGACGATCCCAAGGTCCAGAGCATGACCGGGCGTCGTTGTTTTTTGTCTCCCACGTGATGGTCAGTCAGCTTCCCCCTCTTGGCCAGGATCAGTACGGCAACAAACGGCACCAGACATATGAAGAGGGCAGCGATAATGCCCGACCAGATGGACATCATCCACTGGTTACTCAGCAGGGAAGCCAGAATCAGCAGGAGGGACAACACCAGGGGCGGCTGCGCGATCTCTGTTGCGGACCGGGCCACACGTCCAACGGCCGTGGAGGACCTATCTGCGGTGGTTAGGGTCGTGGTTGCTGCTGTCACTGTGGTGCCTTTACCGGCAGGACTGATTCCAAGGAACCGACGCCGCCATCAAATCGGGCTTGGGCCGCGTTCMGGACACGGCCAGCAAGCAGGGGTGTGGATCGCCCGGCGAGAACGACCTTGTGGTCGCTGGAGCGAATAACGTACTCATACAGGTGCACGGAGGGGTACCTCGCGTAGAAGCTTCTCGCAATGCCAGCTAACCAAGATGCGCGGGAGAGACCCCAATATGATCTTGCCAGCGTGGCCGAGAGAAAGACCAAGGCAGCCCGGTCCCAAAGCTGGAGCCGGCGCGAGGCCTTGACGATCGGCGGGATGCCCAACCCGACAGAAGTGAGCAGAACCCCGCCGTAGAACAGCGGGCTGAATAGGACGAACAAAACCTGATGGAGAGATGAGCTGCCCACATGGATGTGCATCATGGTCATGTAGGCGATCTCTTCGACCGAGGCGAGAGCGACCAGAGCCATGCCGGACGCGACGACCCGGGAACTCACGCGGACAGGCAGACTTTCTTGAGGTTGGAGGCAAATTCGGAGGACGGAAACGGCCAACAACGCCAAAATGCCCATGTAGACGCCGGCGTAGATGAAGACCGGCAGTTGCCCGATATTTTCCGGCACGTAGCTCAGGGTGGTCGGAACGAACTGTTGGGACAAGAACGGAACGGTGATTGCAATGGCGGCGAGGCCTGCAGCTAGGGGCCGGTGGCTGAAGCGAGAGCGGTAGCTTTCATCGGGAGAGTAGGCAGCGAAAATTCCTTCCCGTACCAGCCAGACGGCGCTTGTGACACACAAGTTGCGAACAAGGTGAAGGAAGTTGACGCCGCCAAGGGCAGCGTCAATGGTTACTTCGGGTATGACGACGCTTGAAAAAAAGAGGCCGAGTACACCGATTCCGATCGCACCAATAAATGCCGTTGAGGAGCCAGAACGAGCGACAAAAAATAGGYGAACGGCAAATACTGTTGCCAGGATCCAGAAAGCGGCAGCGATCATAGACCAAACACTCGTTCGGCCTTCGTTGTGTGTTTCATGGGTGTGGCATGCAGGACTCGCGCCAAGCCAAAGGCCAAATTTTCGGCGGCAGCCTCCGCCTCATCCAAGGGGACATCTACCGCACGGCACATCCAGCTGACACCGTTCCGCTTACCAATGCCAGAAAAGAAAGACCCGGCGATCAGTCCATCCAGAGGTTTCCCCTTATGGCCTAAAAGGATGTGGCTAAGTTCATGCAACACGACGTGCATGATCCAAACTTGGGGACCCCGCAGGTAGCGGACGATGCCGTGGCTGTAAGTGTCGATCCATTGGCCGGTCACACCTTCCCCAAGGATGTCCACCGTGCCCTCCTCAAAGACCAGGCGTTTTCCGTACTTGGTCTCAACCGCACTCACGAGGTCGTCCAATTTCGGGTACTCCGGAAGATTCAAGGTCTCGATGACCTCTGCGGTCAGCGTGGACTGTTCCATATCCCTGAGGCTCCAGTAATCCACTGAAAAAATTTCAGTAATGTGTACTATGAGATCAGCGCCCGAAGCGCTGTGGCAAGGAGCCACCCTACCAAGCTTCCGAAAACACCTGCTGTCACAGGAGGGCGCCCCGAAGGCTCGGAGCCTTAGACCAGGGGCGGAAGCTAGATAGACGCGCAGCATCTTTAGCGACCACCCACGACGACACGCCGCGCACCTTCCCACTTAAGAGAATCTGATTCATGTTGTGTATAGAAAGTAACTTCGGTCCTGGGAGGGAAAATGCCACAGCTAAGCAAGGGTGAGCGTCACGTAATCACGGCGCGTTTGCCCATCTCGGACGCCGAGAAACTTGCGGCCGTCGTGAATGCAACCAAAGAAAGCCGTAGTGACCTTATCGCTAGGCTCGTGCATGCTCACCTCAACACCATCGACTTAAACCGCATCACTGGCCAGGAGGCATTGCCTATCGCTAAGGCCAGTTAAACGACTGAAGGCCCGCTTTCGCGGGCCTTCAAAAAGTATGCCGTTCAGATCCGAAATCTTGCCGGACGACGATCTGAACTTAACAAGCTCCCCGTGAGGGGGGCTCCGTTTGCTATACCCCGAAGGGACTAGCTGTTGTCTATGGTACCTGCCGCGCCCGTGCCGTCAATAACTGACGCGCTGCAAGCCACGCGTCAAGTGACGCCCGATATGGCGTGGGCTCTGGCTCCATTGATAGCCGGTGCACCGATTTACCGCTTGGGACGCTGGATCGGCGGCCGCTTCCAGTACCCTCGGCCGCAGAACCCGCCTCGGATCACTGCTGCGATGCCGGCACGGCCGGCGGCTGTCCTCATCCATGGTGCAGACGGTTCTGTAGCTACTCTCTGCCTTGACCTGGACACCTCCAAGGCGCTGCAGGGCGTCGTCGATGCCGACGCCCAACGCCTCGGGAACCTCTTCGAGAGCTGCGGTATCCGCTACGTCGCGGACTACTCCCCCAGCGGCGGACGCCACCTCTACGTCCCGCTCGCAGAACGCCTGAGCGGCCCTGAAGCCCGGGAACTCGTCGAAGCCATGACCCTGATGGCTTCGAGTCTCGATCCCAGTCCGCACCAGAACGTTACCGACGGCTGTATCCGGGTTCCTGGTTCCGTGCATAAATCCGGCGGCCACCAGATCCTCACCACTCCCTTGGCCGCTGCCTACGACATCCTGCGCCGCCGTAATCCCGTCAGCGCCGTTGCCGCGCTCCGGCTGGCCCTGGCGCCGGAGCTCAGGCGCGCCCGCGAACTGAAAGACCGCACCGCCAAGATGGTCGCCGCCACGACAGCACACGGTATTCGCCCGGCTCCCATCGCCGCGAGCCAATCCCCCTTACGGGTGCTGGCCCGTACCGGCCTGTACGACACGGCCAAGTACGCCAGCCCCTCAGAAGCCCGCATGGCGGTCCTGAACCACTTCGCCGCCTGTGGCTGGACCCTGGAACAGGTCCGCCTCGAGCTGGGCGGTCAGTTCCCCGGCCTCGCAGCCCTGTACACCACCACCGACCGGCAGGAGCGCCTCATCGACACAGAGTGGGCCGAGGCCTGCCGGTGGATCCAAAAACGGGGAACCCAGGTCGGAGGCGGGAGGACTGCCCGTATTAACGACACAAGCCCCCCAGAACCCACAGGGGGGGCCAGCAGAACCAGTAGCAAGGCTGGCGTGCACCAGCTCGTGAACGATCTCGAAAACGTCCTCTACGCGGTGCTAGACCACAGACTTACGGAACGCGGCCGCGAGGGCCTGAGCCTGCGCCTGTTGCTCCGGGCAGTACTCGGCTACATGCGAACCATGGAGACTGATCTGCTGGACGTCGGCTGCCGAACTTTCGCTACCGCCATGGGCAAACACCACGGCACCATTTCCAGACTCCTCCCCAGGCTCCAACAAGCTTCAGACGGCATCCTGACCAAAGTCGCCGATGCCCGCGGCCGCAACGCCGACACCTACGTGATCCAACTCCCCCAGCACTTTGAACAACTTGCCCGGGAACTCTCCTGGCGCCGCGGAAAGATCCATGGCATCCGCCCCGTTTTCCGGGCCTTGGGCGACGTCGCCGCCCTCGTCTACGAATCCATCGAACGCGGACGCCTCTCCCCCACCACGGCAGCAATCGTCCGCTCCACAGGACTCAGCCGTACAGCCGTTGAAACGGCCCTAGGCGCCATGTGCAGCTACAACATGATCGAACGCCGGCACGGTGAATGGATTATTACGGCTGGGACCAGCCTGACAGCGCTGGCCCGCCGACTCGGAGCCCTTGACGACGCAGCAGAGCAGATTCGCCGACATCGCATGCAGCGCGCAGCGTGGCACGCATGGCTGGACCGGCACCTGGTACCTATCCTGGCAGAACACGAAGTGGAAGACCCCGAATCGGACCTTTTCTGGATCCCGCCCTCAGAAAGCGATTTGGACTGGGGCGGGGCGCTGTGGCGAGTGGCCTGAAGCTCTGCACCAATCATGGAACCTTTAACAAATACTGCCGGTAAAGATTGGCTCCGCGGCAACGATCTTCTTTGTGCCGCGGAGCCTGACTCAGAACGCTGAGAGGATCAATCTATGTCGGCGGAGTTCGTCTATTTAAATAATTCTGTCATGACAGATTGATGTACTTCTATCAATCTAGCCTGTTGAGACCTAGGGAGCCACACTCGTTGCCAGCCTTGTCTCCGGTAGTGGGGCGTTGCCTAGATATCAACCCTATAAATAATTCTGTCATGACAGATTGACGGATTTATGTACGTCTATCAATCTCGCCTGGCAGACGCCTAAGGAGCGACAGTGCATTAAAGCCTTCAGATTTCCGGAGGCGGGGTCCGGTCGCTGCTAGAGGTTGCCCGTGGAATGCAGACCACCACGGGGGAGATAGCGCGCACAGCATGGACAGATTGAAGTAGTTTAAATAATTATGTCATGACAGATTGATAGATTGACGTACATCCATCAATCTGTCAGTCTGTATTCAAACGCGAAGGAGCAATATGAAAGTGACTGCCATAGGCAACCGAAAGGGCGGGGTGGGCAAGACGTCCGTGACCCTCGGACTTGCAACCGGACTCCGGCTGATCGGCAAGAAAGTTCTAGTCATCGATCTGGATCCCCAGGCCAACGTCACCGACGCGCTTGAGGGGGCTGGAGAGTTTGACATTTTTGACGTCCTCTACGGCGGGGAGGCCGGGACTCTCGGGCAAGCTATCACCACGACCTCGTGGGCTGGCATTGATCTCATCCCGAGCTCCGAGTCGCTGGCTCGGCTGGAGTCCGAAAGCATAATGACTCCAGAGATGCGGCTCAAGGCCGCCGCTTGGGGTGCAGAGGAACTAGAAGAGTACGACCACGTCCTCATTGATTTGCCTCCGGCTCTCGGGAGGCTAACCCTAAACGGACTGATCTGGGCTGACCGAGTCTTGGTTGTGACCGAGCCGGCCGCATTCTCCGTCAAGGGAGTGACCGAATTCCTGGAAACGGTCAAGAAGGTGCAGTCGCTGCCTCACCTGAACCCTGCCCTGGAATTCATCGGCATCATCATCAACAAAACCAGCTCACCACTGACCGGCGAGCACGCGTTCCAGATCGGCGAACTCGAAGCGGAGTATGGCAGCGACGTGATGGATCCGCACCTGCCCCTTAGGACGGCGATGCAGGATTCCATCAGCAGCAGGGCACCGCTGACAAAAATCAACAGCAGGGGGGCGGCCATCATGACAGAGAAGTTTGTCGCCCACGCACGCTACTTGGATGGGGAGAAGTAAATGGCCGTCGACAGAAAGTCATCCATTCGAAAGGCGCCAGCCGCCGATGTCGTTGATGTCCTAACATCCAGGGCGGAAGCACCATCGCTGAGGCCTGATGTTGAGCCCGTTGTCGAGGCGCGGTCGGCCAAGGCAAATCTCGAGCCTGTTGCTACGAGGGGTCCGGGCCCGGGTCGGCCCAGAGGCAAGAGAAGGATGGAGCCGTTTTCGTCCAAGATCGAGATCGGCCTCCGCGACGAAATGGATGCTTACATCGAGGAATATGGAATCACGATTACAGACTTCCTTGATGAAGCGATACGAGATCGTCTAAAAAAATAATTCCGTCTAGACAGAATTATCAAACCCAAGGTCGCTGCGTTGCCGTTCCGCGCATCGTGGAAGGTAATGCACCTCGAACCCGGCTACCGTGAATACTGAAATATTTTCAGTAGAGGGGTTCGGCCATGGCAGGGCGTAAGAAGCAAGTAGATGGTCAGCTGACACCGTTTCGCAAAATTGAGCATTGCCCCGCGACGGTCGCAAGGTCGACGAGACGTCTCGTATCCCAAGGGTTGCAAGGCACGTAGAGGAGTCAATTTAGGAACCCACGAAATCGTTTGCGTCTGATATTCGACTTCTGCACAAGGCACCCCTCCTTGGCCCCCCGTCAAAGGTGTAGCCGCCCTCGCGGATCCGATTGGCCCAGGGCACGATATTCTCCGGCACCGGGCTCACGACTCTGAAATCGAACGGTCAGAGGGGCTGCTACCGTGTCGGTGCTCGGCGCAATGCGGCCGCCTGCATGGAGACGGCGGCGGCGTATTTATCTGACCGGATGACGATGTCACTCTGTGACGGTTGCTGAAAAGGGAGGATGCCGATCTTAGGCGTTGTAGCCGTGCGGGTTGTTGTCCTGCCAGCGCCAGTGGTCCTCGCACATCTGGTCCACAGTCTTGGTGGCGGACCAGCCCAGGTCCGACTGGGCCGAGGCCGCGTCGGCCCAGAAGGCGGGGAGGTCACCGGCGCGGCGTCCGGTGAGTGCGTAGGGGATCGGGCGGCCCACGGCTTTCTCGAAGGAGTGCAGGACCTCGAGAACGGAGGAGCCCTTGCCCGAGCCGAGGTTCCAGCGGTAGACGCCGGGCCGGCCCGCCACGTGGTTCAGCGCGGCGACGTGTCCTTCGGCGAGGTCGACCACGTGGATGTAGTCGCGCAGGCAGGTGCCGTCCGGGGTGTCGTAGTCGCCACCGAAGACCATCAGCTTCTCGCGCCGCCCCACGGCCACTTGGGCGATGAAGGGCACAAGGTTGTTGGGGATGCCCTGCGGGTCCTCGCCGATCCGGCCGGAGGGGTGGGCGCCGACGGGGTTGAAGTACCTCAGGAGGGCGATGTGCCAGCGGTCGTCCGCCGCTCCGAGGTCGGCGAGGATGTCCTCGATCTGTTCCTTGGTCCGGCCGTAGGGGTTGTTGGCGCCGATCTCCATTTTCTCCACGTAGGGGATCGGGTTGTGTTCGCCGTAGACCGTGGCGGAGGAGCTGAACACGATTGACCGGACGTTGTGCCGGTCCATCGCCCGGAGCAGGTTCAGGGTGCCCACGAGGTTGTTGTGGTAATACATCAGGGGCTCCCGGACGGATTCCCCGACGGCTTTGAGGCCGGCGAAGTGGATGACGGCGTCGACCGGGTATTCGGCGAAGACGGCGTCCACTTCCGCCGCATCAACGAGGTCCGCCCGGCGGAAGGCCACGGGCGTGCCGCTGAGCTCGGCAACCCGGCGCAGCGATTCCTCGCTGGAGTTGACCAGGTTGTCGATCACCACCACTTCATGGCCGGCTTCCTGCAGGGACAGAACGGTGTGCGAACCGATGTAACCGGTGCCGCCGGTGACCAGAATTTTCATTGGGCGCTTCCTCAGGGATGGGGGCTGGAACGTCGCGTGTTCATGGGGCCGGCCATGCCTCACATCAGGAGATGCGGGCGGCRCCGGCTGAGGGGGTGACGGTGAAGATGTCCGGCCGGGTGAGCCCTGCGTCGGCGAAGGCGCGGGTGACGGCGTCGCGGACCTGCTGCTCGTCCTGCACCGGGGTGAGGGCGATGGCCGAGCCGCCGAAGCCGCCGCCGGTCATGCGTGCCCCGATCGCGCCGTGGATCCGGGCCGTGTCCACGGCGAGGTCGAGCTCGGGGCAGGAAATCTCAAAGTCGTCCCGCATGGAGGCGTGGCTGGCATCGAGGAGGGGGCCGATGTGCGCCRGTCCCCGAGTGTGCAGGACGTCCACGGTTTGCAGCACGCGGTCGTTTTCGGTGACGATGTGGCGGACCCGCCGGAAGGTGGTGGCATCGAGGAGTCCGCTGGCGTTCTGAAGGTCGGCGACGGCGACGTCCCGCAGGGCTTTTACGCCCATGCGTTCGGCGCCGAGCTCGCAGGAGGCGCGGCGGGAGGCGTAGCCGCCGTCGGCGTGTGAATGTTCCACTTTCGTGTCGATGACGAGCAGGACGAGTCCGGCTTCGAGGGTCTGGAACGGCACGAGTTCCACGGATTGGTCGCGGCAGTCAAGGAAGACGGCGTGCCCGCTGGCGCCGCGCAGCGAGGCCGACTGGTCCATAATGCCGGTCGGCGCTCCTACGAAGGCGTTTTCCGCGTGCTGGGTCAGCAGGACCATTTCCTCGGCCGAAAGCCTTGCGCCGGTGAGCTCATTGAGGGCGGTGGCGACGGCGCATTCAATCGCGTGCGAGGAGGACAGCCCGGCACCGAGCGGGACATCGGAATCGAGGAGTAGTTC
>NZ_JBFRCV010000023.1:0-25057 GCF_052113245.1 Arthrobacter sp. YAF34 | reverse complement strand
GGAAGCAACCCTGCTGGGCCTGACCGGTGGCGGGAAGTTGGGGGAAATCTTTTCCCGGCACACCACCAACCCCATGATGCGCGACCGCGCCGTGGTCTTCGATGTCTCCAGCATTGACGAGACCGAAACCGACCTCCAGGCAGCAATTCTGCTGGCGTGCTGGTCCTACGGTTTCGGCACGGTCAATGTCGCCAACGCCCTCGCGGACGCCGGTCTGGAACCGCGCAGGAACTACTTCGTCGTCCTGGATGAACTCTGGCGGGCGCTGCGTGCCGGTAAAGGCATGGTGGACCGGGTGGACGCCCTGACCCGTTTGAACCGCTCCGTGGGTGTCGGGCAGATCATGATTTCCCACACCATGTCCGACCTGCTGGCACTGCCGGCGGAAGAGGACCGGATGAAGGCCCGCGGCTTCGTGGAACGCTCCGGCATGGTGATCTGCGGTGGCCTGCCGGCCTCGGAGATGCCGTTGCTGACCTCGGCCATCCCGTTGTCCCGGCAGGAGCAGCAGAAGCTCATCTCGTGGCAGGACCCGCCCGCGTGGGACTCCCGCGGCGCCGGCGTCGAACCTCCCGGACGCGGGAAGTTCCTCATCAAGGTCGGCGGCCGCCCCGGCATCCCGGTCATGGTGGGACTGACATCGTGGGAGCAAGGCCCGGACGGGGTCAACGACACCGAGGCTAAGTGGAGAGAGATCCCGGAAACCCTCCTCGAGGCAATAACCCCTGACGTACCCCTTGAAGGAGGCACGCTGTGAGCGCACCGAACCGTAAAGGAATGGGCCTCGGGGATGCCCTGCTGGTCTGGTTCGCCATAGGCTTCATCATCATCTTTGGCGGCGGGACTTACGCGGCCGCCCACCTTGGTTCCTGGATGGCCGGCATCAAAGCACCGCCCGCGCACCCGATTGATCTGATCGCCGGGCTCATCAAGGGCCGTGTGCCCTGGCCCGTCCAGTCCACCGTCGCCGCCGCCCTCATGGCAGGAGTGGTCGTGGTTCTGGCCATCGTTGTGCTGCTGGCTTGGAAGAAGGGTGCGTCCAAGCGTGCCCGCGTCGATAAGGCAGCCCGGTACCTGGGGCGCGGTAAATCCCTGGCCGCGTTCTCCGAGAAGGGCGCTAAAGCGACGGCGGATCGGCTGGGAGTGACAGGAACCCCGGGGATCGTGGTCGGCAAGGTGGTCTCCACCGGGCAGACGTTCATTCAGTCCTGGGAAGACCTCAGCCTCGATATCTGGGGCCCCCGAACCGGTAAGTCGACCTCACGGGTCATGCCCGCGATCCTGGATGCACCCGGCGCCGTAGTGTCCACCTCGAACAAGCGTGACGTCGTGGACGGCACCCGTGGTGTCCGTGAGTCCACGGCCCCGGTATGGGTGTTCGATCCGCAGAAGATCGCGCAGGAGGAACCGGAGTGGTGGTGGAACCCGCTCTCCTACGTCATCGACGAGGAGAAGGCGTACAAGCTCACGCAGCACTTCTCGGCCGGTTCACGGGTCCCGGGGTCCAAGCCCGATGCCTACTTCGACCCCAAAGCCGAAGACATCCTTTCCTCGTATTTCCTCGCGGCCGCGCTCGGGGAACGGCCCATCACGCAGGTCTACCTGTGGGTGACGGAGCAGGTAAACCGGGAACCGATCAACATCCTGAAAGAGCATGACTACGAGCTGCAGTACAAGGGCCTGGAGTCCACCCTGGAGCTGGCCGACAAACAGCGCGACGGGATCTTCGGCACCGCCGAGAAAATGATCCAGTGCCTCAAGTCCAGGAACACGCTGCGCTGGGTCGCCCCCATGGGCGGCACGACGGTTGCCACGGATGCCCGCCGGCAGTTCAACCCGCACGCTTTCGCCGCCTCCCAGGAGACGATCTACATCCTCTCCAAGGAAGGGGCCGGCTCAGCGTCCCCCCTCACCACGGCGTTGACGGTGGCGATCGCGGAGGCGATGGAGGAACGTGCCGAGCGCAGCGGCGGCCGCCTGCCCAAGCCTGCCCTGTTCGCCCTCGATGAGTTGGCCAACGTCGTCCGCTGGGCCGCCCTGCCGGATCAGTTCAGCCACTACGGCTCCAAGGGCCTGATCGTCATGGGCATCCTGCAGTCCTGGTCCCAAGGCATCGAACTCTGGGGCGAGGCAAACATGCGGAAAATCTTCTCCGCCGCCAACGTCAAGGTCTACGGCGGCGGCGTCGCCGAAGAAGGCTTCCTCCGGGCCCTCTCGGACCTGATCGGGGACTACAGCTACACCAACGTCTCCGTCTCCTCCGGAAAATCCGGCTCCAGCCGCTCCCGCCAGGAGGGCAAGGAACGCATCTTCGACGTCTCCAACCTCGCCGAACTGGACCGCGGCCGCGCCGTGGTCCTCGCCTCCGGCGCACCCGCCACACTGGTCCGCACCATGCCCTGGTACACCGGCAGGCATAAGGAGGTCGTGGAGGCGTCGATCAGGACCTACAGCCCCCGCCCAGAGGAAGAGGCCGTCCCGGTGCGCGCCGCACCTGTCCCTAATCCCTGGGTCACCGGGTAAGGAAGCAATCAGCCATGGCAGATGATTTCGGATTGTTCGACACGGACACCCCCACCCCCAACCCCGGCACAGTCGAAGACGGCAAACCGGAAAAGGCACCCGAGCTCGTCTACGGCACGGCCGAAGAATTCCTGCACGAGCAGCTGCTCCCGACCTACGTCCGCAGCGTCACCGGAAAGACCGCGAAGTGGTGCATCGAGTGGTATTTCCACCCCGAAGCCGTCTCCCGCGTAGCGGCCTTGTGGCGATCCTGGGAGCACCTGCGCCTGGACCCGGCCACCGGGATGAGCGTCTGGTGGCGGGACCACGCAGACCACCACATGGGCGTCCTGTTGAACCCACAAGGGCCGTTCTACAACTGCGACATGAACGAACACCGCGACCCCGACCATCTGGAACCAAAAATGGCTCCGGCAGGCTGGTTCCCTGACGTACGCTTTCACCGCTAAGAACCAACACGAAGACTCATTGACCGCAATTCCTTCCATGCCGGTAGGCGGGGCTTTCGACATGGCTACGGTCGCGTGGGGCTGGGGCCCAGCGCGACGGCGAGGACGACGCGGCCGCGGTGTTTGGAGCGGTTTTACGGGGATCTGCGGCCGCCGGTCGCTTTCATACTCTCGGCCTCGTAGATCAGATGCCGGCGCACCAACGTCTCCAGCCGCTCATAGAGAGGGGCCCGGGAAATCCCCGGTGCTGGTCAGGAGCTGCTGGCGTGACATGCCGCCGGTGGCCAGATCAGGTCCAGGAGATGGCCGTGCGAGGTTGCGCCGCTGAGCCTGACGGGTACCCGTTCAGTTGTCATTGGTCCTGCTGTCCGGCTGATCATCCTCCCCGCCGTTTCGCTACTCTTTCGATGCCCGGCGGCCCTGCGGCTCTGCGGCTCTGCGGCTCTGCTCAGGCTATGGCCTTATCCCGTGCCAGCTGCAGGACTCCGTAGACGGGCTCCTGTCCCAGGACGCGGATGTCGGTGAGGCCACAGCGTTTCAGGTGGCCGGTGATGCTCTGCTGGAAAGCCGGCTGGTTGGTCACCAGGCCACCGCCGAGCACTACGGGGCCAGTCACCCCAATCCTGGCCGCCACG
Organism: Arthrobacter sp. YAF34; assembly: GCF_052113245.1. NCBI lineage: Bacteria > Bacillati > Actinomycetota > Actinomycetes > Micrococcales > Micrococcaceae > Arthrobacter > Arthrobacter sp. YAF34. Next base: position 21,450 of record NZ_JBFRCV010000023.1, on the reverse strand, counting down.
ATGGCCGCCTGTTCGGCCAAGTGGCGGGCACCGGCGTCGATGATGGCGAGGCTGGGGCCGTGGCCGGTGTAGGCCGTGTCGAAGACCACACGGGAGGTGTCGGCCCAGTAGTGGCGCCCGGCGGCGCCGTGGAAAAGGTTGATCAGTTCCTCAGGCGCGGCGAGACCACAGTAATCGAGAAGTCCCCGAGTGAGCAGATCAGTGCCCCAGCCCCGGTTGGCGCGGTCCATGCTGTGACGTACCGCTTCCCGGCCGAACCAGTAGCCGCTGCCCTCGTCGCCGAGGAGGTATCCCCAGCCGCCGGCGCGTCCGGTCTGCCCGGCTGCATTGGTCCCCCAGACTGCCGAGCCGGTTCCCGAAATGATGGCGATCCCGGTATCCGCCCCGCCGGCCGCGAGGATCAGGCGGGTGTCGTGGATGACGGTGACGTCGGCGTGCGGAGCGTGAGGGGCGATGAGTCGGCGGAGTAGTTCGGCGTCTGCGTCGGTATCGATCCCGCCGGCCCCGACGATGACGGTGCCGGCGTCGGACGCGCTCAGTGCCGAGAGGAGTTCCTCGAGCCGGCCGGCCGCTTCCTCGACCGGGACGTTCTGGACGTTGGCGCTGCCCGTGGTCCGGTCGTCGGTGACCGCGCCGTCGAGGATCCTGATGCCGCGGGTCTTGGTGCCGCCGATGTCGAGTCCGATGATGGATTCTTGGTGTATATCGCTCATAGCCAGTCCTTTGCGATCCTGGTCGTGGTGGTCTGCAGGATGTCCGCTGCTTCCTCGATGCAGACGCGAACCTCCGGCCGGATGTCGGTCAGGGCGTAGGCCCGGGTGATGCCGATGGCCGCAATCTGTCCGGGTGTGAGTTTGCTTTGCCCGCAGACGGCGATGACCGGTACGCCACCAGCCCGTGCGGCCAGCGCCACACCGGCTGCCGCTTTGCCGCTCAGGGTCTGGTCATCGAGAGAACCCTCACCGGTGATGACGAGGTCGCGGTCGGTCAATCCCTTAATGATGTCGTGGAGTCCGGAAAGCCGCATCACCACCTCAACGCCGGGGCGTTGCACCGCGTCTAGCACCGCCATGGCGGCATAGCCCAGTCCGCCGGCAGCGCCGGATCCCGGCCGGAGCTCGGTGTCCGGAGATATGCTCAGGACCCGGCCCAGAACCCCGGCGAAGCGGGACAAGCCGCCTTCCAGCTGTGCGACGTCGGCTGCCGTAGCCCCTTTCTGCGGGCCGTATACGGCTGCCGCGCCTTGGGGTCCCGTCAGGACGTTGTCCACATCGGAGGCCAGGATGAAATGGCAGCCGGACAGACGGGGATCCAGCCTGGACCGGTCGACGGCGGCGAGGCCGCTCAGGGCGCCGCCCCCCGGCGGAAGCTCCGTGCCGTCGTCGGCACGCAGGGACATCCCCAACGCCTGGAGGAAGCCGGCCCCGCCGTCGGTGCAGGCACTGCCGCCGACGGCGAGAACGATCGTCCTCGCACCGGCATCGAGGGCGGCGAGGACGAGCTCGCCGGCGCCGTAGCTGCTGGCTGTCAGGGGCTCCAGGACGCCGCCGGGAAGCCGTTCCAGCCCGGATGCCTGCGCCATTTCCACGACTGCCGTCCCGCCGCGACGGTCCAAGGCGAACACCGCGGTCAGTGGGACTCCGGTGGGGCCGCTGACCCTGACGTTGATTTCGTCATAGCCGGCCTCGACGGCGGCGGCGACTGTTCCGTCGCCACCGTCGGCAATGGGGACCGAGACTATGTCCAGCCCGGGCCGGGCCCGAAGCAGCCCGGTCCGAAGGCTGTCACAGACCTCGGCGGCGGTCAATGAGCCCTTGAACTTGTCACAGGCAATGAGGACTGTCATTAGTCGGTGCCGATCCATTCCAGCGCGGCCGCRGCGGTCCATGCCTGGTTCAGGCTGCCCAGCGGGTCCCCCGTGAAGGGTTCGTAGTATTCACCAAACTTAAGGTCTGCGAGCTGGTGCAGGGAGGCGGTCTTGAGCGTCTCGAACAATTCTTGTTCCCCGTCGCGCTTTGCTGCCCAGCCGAGCAGCAAGTTCAGGAACGGCCAGACGGGCCCGCGCCAATAGGTCCGGGCGCGGAAGGCGGCGCTTGCGGGCGACGTGGACGGCGGCAGGGGGAACCGCATCTGCGGGTATCCCATCCACTCCGGACCCTGAAGGAGATTCTGCTGGACGGCGAGGGCTGCGGGATCGCCGCCCGCGATCAGGGATGCGAATCCGGATACCGTCTGGGTAGAGATCCATTCCCCGGCCAGGACGTCGTAATCGCGGGCCAGACCGGTTTCCGGGTCGACGCTGGACGCAACACCGTTCCGGAACCGCCGGGCGTAGCTCCGCAACTGCGCTGCGTCGTCCGGGCGGCCGATCTCGTCACCGAGGTCGGCGAGGACATCGGAGGACGCGGCCATGATGCCGGAGAAGAAGACGTCCCTGACCCTGAAGTCGATGATCTCCTGGATCGCCCGGTCGTCGAAGTCTACCGAGGCCATCTGCTGGACCAGCCACAGATACTTGGTGTATTCAGCGTCGTCGGGGCGTTCGCTGGCATCGGCGACGTGGAGGGTGTCTCGCCGGGTGAACGGTTCGACCGGCCCGGGTTCAATCCGTGAGTAGGGGCCGTCCCAGCGCGGGGAGTTGTCAAACCCTGATTCCCAGCCGTGGTGGATCTCGATCAGGCCCATCCCGTCCGGGTCCCGGACCTCGGCGAGCCAGCGGTGCCACGCCAGCCAGCCGTCAAAGGATTCGACTAGGAAGGCTTCGGCCACCTCTTGGTCCCTTCCGCCGTTTTCCCGGCCGCGGTCAACGATGTGCCGGAGTGCGATGGCGTGAACGGGGGGCTGGCAGATGCCGCTGCTTTTTACTGCGCCCGGGCGGGCCGCGGCGGATGCGGTGCCCCAGCGGTCGAAGCCGGGGAAGTAGCCGGCGGCATTATCGCTGAAGACGATGTGCGGGATCATCCCGGTGGACCACTGGGCGGCCAGCAGGGTGCGGAGTTCCGTGATGGCGCGAGGGACGTCGTAGCGGGCAAGTCCTATGGCGACGAAGGCCGCGTCCCAGCTCCACATGTGCGGGTAGAGGTTGGGCGCGGCACTGGTCATGCTGCCGAGATCGTTGAGCTTCAGGACATCAATTGCGGACTGGCGCAGTTCCTTGATGCCGAGGCGGGGTGCGGTGTTCATTTGGCCTCCAGTGCCATGTATGTTGCGCCGTCGTAGAAGCGCATGGTGTTCGGGGAAACGTGAGCCAGATCCTCTGTTGGGGTGATGTCCGCAAGGTCGGGGGCGCCTGGACATTGATATTCTGGCCGCCGACGTCGACTCTCAGGAGCACCTAGGAGCCCATCGGTTCGACGACCGGTACGGTTGCCGGGATGTCGTCCGAGGAGGAATGCCACATTCGAAGCTGTCGTCTTCCCGCACCCGGGGCGCCGTGGCACCGGGTTAGGACACGGTGATGGTCGCGGCCGCCCCGAGTGCGGCGGAGTGCACGGTCAGCCGGCATCGCGCGGCTTGCGGTGGCTCATGCCGTGTCCGCGTGGCGGCCGAGGATATAAAGGTTCGGACGTCCCATCCGCAGCGAGGGCTCACGACCGCGTTCGGCAGGGATTTCCGACAGGTCGAGAGTCGTGCAGAGGACGACGTCTTCGAGGCCGGCGACGGCCATGACCCGTCCCCGCGGGTCCACGACCATGGAATGCCCGCAGAAGCCCGGCGAGTTGGAGTTGGCTGCGATCGCGAAGATCTGGTTGTCCTGGGCGCGCGCCCGTGTGCGCACCTCGATCAGGTGCTCGTGGTCGGCGCCGACCGCAGAGGGGATTACGAGGATCTGGGCGCCCCCGAGCGCCTGCGTCGTCGCAATGGCGGGGAACGCGTGCTCGAAGCAGATCTGCGGTCCGAGGATGCCCGCAGGTGTCGCGATCACCGGCAGTTCGTGTCCGGCTTCGAACACCTGCAGTTCGGCAGGGAAAAGGTGGGACTTACGGTAGGTCGCGAGGTCCCCGCCGGGAGCGGCGATGATCAGCGAGTTGCACAACTTGCCGTCATCTGCGCGCTCAAGGAACCCGACCACGATGGTCACATCGTGCCGCTGCGACAGATCCTGGACCAGCCGTGCGGTCGGTCCGGTCCTCGCGTGCTCGGCAAGATCGGAACTGCGTGCTGTGACCACGTTCAGGTCATAGCCGGGGATAAACATCTCGGGAAAAACGATGAGGTCCGCGTTGCCGTGCTCCTCGACGAGATCCGCGAGGTGCTTGCGGCTGTGCTCGGGGTCGCCGACAGGCATGACGTGTTGGACGACCGCGAGGCGAATGCAGCGTGCGTTCTCGGCCGTCATCCCTTGACCGCCCCGGCGAACAGGCCCTTGACGTAGTAGCGGTTCAGCAGGGCGAACAGGAGCAGCGGAGGCAGGATCGCGAGGATGGACCCGGCTGAGATGAGATCGTCCTGGTTGAGCTGCGGGGCATTGAGATTGGCCAGTCCAACGGTGATCGGGCGGTGGTCGGCGTCGAGCAGTGTGAGGCCCATGAGCAGGTCATTCCATACGAACACGAAGTCGATGATGATGAATGACACGATCCCGGGGAGGGCGAGCGGCAGGGCGATCGCGGAGAAGGCCTTGAACGCTCCCGCACCGTCGATCTTGGCGCTCTCGATGAGCTCGTTGGGGATAGCCTCGAAGAAGCTGCTAAGCATGAAGATTGACCAACCCGCACCGAACGCTGTGTGAACTAGAGCGATGCCGAGGTACTGCCAGGACCCGGTATTCAGGCCGAGTGTCCGGAACCAGGGGATGAGCGGGATGAGGATGATCTGGACGGGGACGATCATGGTCGTGAGCAGCATTGCCTGCACGAAGCCCTTGAACCGGAAGCTCATCCGGGCGAAGGCGTACGCTGCGAGAGTGCCGACCGCGAGCGTGATGAGAACGGACAGGATCGCTATGACGAGGCTGTTGACGGCGTAGCCGGAGAGCCCACCGTTCCAGACTCGGCTGAAGTTGTCGAGTGTCGCTGTGGCCGGGTCGGCTCTCCACCATCCCTTGGTGCTCTGATCCAGCGGGAGGATGGCGATCGCGGCAGCGCCGACGACGGGGACGATCCAGACGATGCTCGCGAGGGTAAGGAGGGCGTAGAGGGCGACGATGCGCCGCTGGGACGTCATGAGGGGTTTCCGTTCTTGCGGAGGAAGGGCATGGCGGCGGCGATGAGGACGAACGACATGATGATGGCGATCGCGGCGGCCTGGCCGGCCTTGGGGGAGTCGAGGAACTGGAAGGCCTGCTGCCACAGGAGCAGGCCGAGGACTTCGGTGTCCTGGGCGGGGCCGCCGCCGGTCGTGACGAAGACGATGTCGAAGGTACGCAGTGCGAAGATGATCGAGATCACGGCGACGACGATGACCGAGGGCCGCAGGCTTGGAAGAGTCACGTGCCGGATGGTCTGCCATCGGGAGGCGCCGTCGACCTTGGAGGCTTCGAGGAGCTCCGCCGGTACCGAGGTGAGTCCGGCGGTGAAGGTGATGACGCCGAAGCCGACGAACGCCCAGACGGCCGGGATGATGATCATGATGTTGGTGAGCCGGATGTCCAGACCGCCCAGGTGCAGCACGCCCGGGTCGGACAGCCAGCGGCCCAGGTGCAGTTCGAGCGGGCCGAGCTTCAGGTCGGCGTTGCCGACGCCGATGAGCCGCAGGCCCGCGTTGAGGAGGCCCTTGTTGGGATCCGGATTGTAGATGAACCCCCAGATGACGCCGACCGCGGCCAGCGAGATCGTCATCGGCAAGATGATGGCGCTGCGGAAGAAGCCGGAGCCTTTCTTCGCCTCCCAGATGAGGAGGGAGAGAGCGAGCGAGATGGCCACGACCAGGAACGGGAAGACGATGAGCCACACCGCCGAGTTCAGGGCCGCGTTCCAGAAGTCGGCGCTGGTGAGGGTGGTGGTGTAGTTGTCCAGCCCGGCGGGCACCCAGGTGTCCGGCTGATCCGCCCGCCACGGGTTGAGCATCCCCCAGGTGAAGAAGCTCGACAGGAAGGTCGCCAGGGCCGGCCAGAGGTAGAAGCCGGCAAAGATCGCCAGAAGCGGGGCGAGGAAGACGTACGCAAGGCGGGTGTCGGAGCCGCGCCCGCGCCGTTTGGCACGCCCTGTTCGGACGGGGGTCGTCCTCGCGTTCTGCCCGGGCGGCTTTGCCGGCGCTGTTTGGGTGCCGCTCGTCATCATGTTGCTCAGCCCTTCGAACGGGTGTCGACGGACACCATCGTCTTGGTGAACGCGGCGACATCCTTGTTGCGGATCAGGTCATCGAGGGCCTGGCGGTACTTCACCTGGATCTCGCCGCCGATCCAGTCATCGAGGTCGTAACCGGCGGGGGTGGAGGCGTCCTTGGGCCAGAGGGCGGCAGCCTTCTTGTCGTTCGTGCTGGGGTACACGTCCGCCGGGACCTTCATATTCGGGGCGATGTAGCCGCCCTTCTTGGCCCAGATCGACTGGCCGTCAACGGAGCCGAGATAGTCCAGGAATGCCTTCGTTGTCGCCGGGTTCTTGGTCTGCTTGCTGCCGATGAACAGGTCGCCGCTGACGGCCTGGGCCGGCTTCTGACCGTTGTACGCCGGCAGGGGGAAGAAGCTGTAGTCAGTTCCGGGCTTGAGGTTCTTGTCGCAGGAAGGAACGACGGCGTTGACGAAGGCACCGTTGTGGCCGAAGGCGTGCTGGCCGGAGACCCACCCGCAGACCTCGTTGTTGAAGCCGGTGTCGAGCGCATCGGAGGACCAGTACTTGTCCACGAGCCCTGTGAGCACCGTCATCGACTCAACGATCTTGGGATCATCCCACCCGATCTTGCCCTGCTGGAGCTGCTGGTACTTCTCGACGCCGGCGACGTTGAGCAGGATCGGGTCAACCCACTGCGTGGGAACCCAGGCGTCCTTGGCGCCGACTGAAAACGCCTTGGAGGAGGCGTTGGCCTTGTCCAGCACATCGGTGAATTCGTTCCAGGTCGCCGGGGCCTTCGTCAGGCCCAGCTTGGTGTCGGTTGCCTTCGTGGACCAGATGAGGCCGTTAACGTTGCCCTTGAGGTACACCGCGTCGGCATGGGCGTCCGTGCCCATCACGATGGACTTGAGGGAATCGTTGTATTCGCCCTTGTCGACCCAGGACTTCCACTCATCGTCGAGGTTCATGAGCAGGCCCTGCTTGGAGAACTGCCGGACTGTGCTCGGCAGGGCCACCGCGGCGTCGGGCGCGTTGCCCGAGGCGAACTGCTGGGCCAGCTGCGTCTGCGTCTGGTCGAAGGGGACGGTGTCGACCTTAACCTTCGTGCCCGGGTACTTGGCCTGGAACCCGTCGACGACGGCCTGGAAGGCCTGGCCTTCGGCGCCCGTCCAGTTCGCAACAACGCGGATTTCACCACCCGGCTTTCCGGACGCATCGGCCCCGGAGTTGCCGCCGGAACAGGCAGCCAACGGCGCGATGCAGAGAAGTGCGGTGGAAAGGGCCAGTACGCGGCCCCTGCGCGGGAATGTGATGCTCATGAAGCCCTCCGGAGATCTAATTGTCATCATCGACATTACAAATGGTGCCGGGCTGCGGGCATGGATGTCAAGACACGGGTGCGCCAAGGCAGCAAGGAAAGGCGCATTTCCGGGGTGGGCAGGCGCCCGGGGTCAAGACAGGGGCAGGCCGGTGACTGCCGAGATACCCTCGGCCGCCTGGCGCATCGCGCGGGGGAGCGAGCCGCCCGAGACAATGGCTGCGAGGAGGTGGCGGAGCTGGACGCTCACCCGTTCGTATTCGGGCACGGCGGGCCGAGTGGTCGCCTCCGGCAGGAGCCGTGCCACGTCGTGGAGGAAGCCGCTACCCCGCTCGAACACCGACGCCGCGCTGACCCGGGACGGCAGCTGCCCCGTGGTGTCGGCCACGGTCATCTGAACCGTGGCCTCCATCAAGCGGCGGATGATCCGCATTGCCAGATGCGGCTGACGCGACTGGCGGAAGACAGCGTAGGCCAGGCCGCCGGCGAGGACCTTCGCCCCAGGCTCCGGGCCAACGGGCAGCGGGGCGAAACCGAAGCGGTCCAGGGATTGGACTGGGGAGAGTCCGGTGAGCGCGGCGAGGTCGGCGAGGTCGTAGCTGCCGCCCAGCGCGATCTGGCTTCGCCCGGAGACGAGCGACTGCAGAGCCTGCCTCCGGCCCCATCCGGCACTCTCCCCATTGATTAGGCCGTCTTTTACGAGCCCGGAGAACGCCCGGATCGCGCGGACAGCCGCTGGCTCGGCGAGGACTACTTTTCCCTGCTCGATGACAGACGCGCCATGGGCGCTGAGCCAGCCGTGCAGAACGTAAGTGGCGGTTTCGGCGGCGTCAGGGCCTGCCGGAACGGCGATCGGCGGACGACCGTACAACTCGAGGCAGCCCCGTGCGAGCTGCCGTAGCTCGCGCACCGTCGTGGGTGCATGGACGAAGCCCGCGCGCGCCACGCTCTCACGGTCGAACCAGAGCCCGGCAACATCCGCCTCGGCCTGGACTGCGACGATGCGGCCACGGTGGCTCGTGGCTTCGATGAACGCGCGGGCGACGTCCGCACGGTAGGTCTGCTCAACCCACTGCGCATCGAGGTCCCCGATCGGGTACAGGGCATCGACGGCAGCTAACTGGGGGACCCACACGGAGTCCAGGACCGCGAGGTCCGGGGCTTCCCCCGCAGCGACCGCCGCCAGCAGGTGCCGGTGCAGGTCGGCGAAGGGAACGACCTCGATCTCAAGAATGATCTCAGCCGGACTGATGCTTCGGACAAGGCTGGCCCAATCCTCGGTCGGCACGGTCAGGCGCACCCGGGTGTCGCTCAGCTGCCGGGTGATCCAGGCGGGGTTGACGAAGGTCCCTCTGCGCCGCTGACGGATGATTACGCCCTCATCAAACAACTCGGCCAGGGCGCGATGGACGGGATTACGGGAAATCCCGAGCTGCTCACACAGCTCGTGCTCGGTCGGCAGCTGACCATCTGTGCCGAATCGCCCCTCCAGGATGGCCTTGACGAGCGACTCTTTCAGCTGCACATAGAGGGGGCTCCGCAAGGCAGGATCCAGTTGATTCAGCATCAAACCCCGGCATCCTGTGAAGCGGCAGGCGCGGATCGGCTGACGCAGACATCGAACAAGGGCCAAGTGGACATATCGCAACACTACTTCGCTCTGACGGCGATTTCCCGCTGCCTCCCGGACGGCGGGAAGCGGCGGTCGAATTCAAACACGCCGAAGACATGGCCATTCCGGGGAAAGTGACCTCACCCTTCAAGTTCGAGTCCAGGCTGGCAGGCGGCGTCCGCGGCCCTTTTTCGTCATAAGGGCCGATACTGGCTGTCAGGTTCCGTGCCCGTCCGGGGTCYGGCGACGTCGATGTGCTTGCTGCAGGCACATCGCCGATCCCCGAGGACTGCTGGGCGTGCGGTCGACAGTGACGGCCTACGGAAGGGGCGCGCTCGAAATCTTAGAACTAAATCAACCTTTATAGGTTGTCATAATCACGGATATCGGCTTTATTGGTTGGGATCCAGAGTGTGATCGGGGGATTGATCTAACCCGGGTTTTCGTGGGACCATGACCTATGACTGCAGTGACAGGGGCCCGCGGCGGGCTGAAGGCGCACCAGGATTCCATCCGGCTGCCCGACGACGTGCTGGTCCGGGATCTGCGGGACCTGCTGGGGGCGAAACTGGTCGCCTACATCGGGTCCGTAAAGGAAACCCGGGCCGTCCGGCTGTGGGCCGACGGGGAACGGAAACCGTCCGCCGAGGTGATGCACCGGTTGCGGACTGCCTACCATGTGGCGGCCCTGCTCGCGGAGCGTGATTCCCGGGCGGTGGTGCAGGCCTGGTTCCAGGGCATGAACCCGCAGCTGGACGATGTCCCGCCGGCGCGCCTGCTCCGCGAAGGCCAGCTGGATGACGCCGGCCCGCAGGTGCTGGCCGCTGCACGCGCGTTCGCGGCCGCAGGCTGACCGGTGGTGTCTGCAGAACTGACCGCGGCCGAGGCCGCCGGTAGGGTCTGGCGTGTCGGGTTCCGCCCGGAACCGTGGGCCTGGAGCGGCTGGGAATGGGCCTCCGACGGCCGGTTCCCGGGACGGTGGGATGACCTTCACGGCAACTTCCGCACCATCTATGCCGGATCGTCCCTGCTGGCGTGTTTGTTGGAGGTTCTGGCGCATTTCCGCAAGGATGCACGGCTGAGCGTGGAGCTGGACGAGATCGTTGAGGATGACGAGGATAAGGTCCTGCATCCCACCATTGCCCCTGGGCAGGTCCCCCGGGAGTGGCTGGATGCACGTTCTGCCGCGTCGGCGGAGCTGTCCGGGCGGTACTGCGCGGTGACCGACTCTGGCAGCGTCGCGGCCCTGTACCCGCACTTTATCGGCCTGGCCCTGAGCCTGGGTCTGGGTGACTTTGACGCCGCGGCACTGAAGGACGCCCGACCCCGGCGCCTGACCCAGGCTGTCGCGGCCAGGCTCTACGAGATGACAGACTTCGATGGCGTCACTTTTGCCTCCCGTCACGGTGACGATCTCCACCTCTGGGCCATCTTCGAGCGCCCCGGCGATCCACCGACCACGCCGAACATCCATGATGTAACCGGCGAAGAACCACTGCAACACGACAGCCCGGAAATCAGCAACACCTTCCGCCTCCTCGGGCTGCAGTGGGAGAACGACTAAGTCGTCATTTTCAACAGGGCCTATCTCCACCCCGAAGCACTTTCAGTACGGAAGCCCTGTGGCCGGCCTGGGAACACCGCAGGCTAGGCGTAGCCACCGGGAGCAGCGGCTGGGTGCAAGATCACGCCTATCACTACAAGAGCGTGCTCCTGGACCCGCGCGGGGCCTTCTAAAATGCGACATGCAGAAACACCGGAACCTCGAACACCTGGAACCTAAGAAAGCACCTGCCCGCTGGTTACCTGACTTCCGCTCGAAACAGTCTTGAGTTCCAGAACTCCTTACGCCTAGCCAAGCCCCGCTACGCCGCCGCCAACAAACGGGCCGCCAGCGTTGGGCCGTCTTCGCTGAGGACAGCTGATCTGGGGCTCCCCATCCTTCAAAGCAGATAGCCTCTGAGAGTGAATATCTTCAATGCCCAGCCGCGCCCCAGAGTGCTGTTTGAAGCCGTCCCGGACGACATCCTTGATGAGCTCAAAGCCATGGTTCCCACAGCAAGGGCGATTGCGGACCGCGAAGCTGTTCATGAGAGCGAATTCGATCTACTGGTCACGTTCGCTCCTAATGCAGGCGCCAGAGCCAGCCGTCTGCATGTGCTCGCGTTCGGATCGGAGTGGGGAGATAACGCAATTACCGGAGTGCCTGACTCCCGGCTCCTACGTCAATTCCCCATCCTCGCCCACGAAATGAGTATCCCTGCCGGAACCAGCCCTAGGCTGACAAGACTAATTTCCTCGACACTAATCCCCTACGTTCCCGAGGGCATGAAATCCTGCTGGGGCTACCAGTCAAGGAAAGCCAACATAGCGAAGTTGGAGACTACCGGCGACCTCAACGGCAACTGCACACCTCTCCTGCACTTAGGCGCCGAACGGTTCATCTACGCATTTCAACGCCGCAGATCCGCCGAGGAATCCTCAGGATTAAGCATCGTTCTGCCACCTGAAACCACCGGCCACGCCCAATGGCTCAGGGTCTTCCTTGAAATGGTCGCCGAAATCGATCCGCAGAGCGTTCCTGCCCCAGTCAGCTGGACAACCAGCGAGGATTGGGCACCACCGGAACTGCGCAAGGTCGTCCACAACCTGGGAATACTCAACCAAGAACGCGACCGTGCTCAGGCCGAATTCGAGGGAAGAGAAGAAGAACTAGTCAAGGAACTCGATCAGGCGACTAAAGTTGCCGCAGCCGGACCCCAGCGCCTATTGACTGCAGACGGGGAGGATCTGACTCAAGCCGTGCTCGAATGCCTCCGGGACTTGGGTTTCGAGGTCCGCGATATGGATGGCTACCACGACAAAAAGACCGGTGCCAAACTCGAAGATCTCCGAATATCAGACACCACGGACCCCAGTTGGTGCTGCCTCGCTGAAGTCAAAGGCTACCTTCGAGGAGCGAAGGTCAGCGACGTCCCCCAGATCACCGGCCGGCCCTCCGTCGCTTTCACCAAAGAGACGGGAGAGACCCCTTCCGCCGTCTGGCACATCGTAAACGCCTGGCGAGGGACAGATCCTTCGTCCCGGCCCAAAGCCATAGACAATGATGAAATTGACCTTCAGACTCTCACCGACGCGGAAGGAGCCCTAATCGACACTCGACATCTCTTCCGAGCATGGCGCGATGTCCAGGACGGCCGAACCAGCGCGTACTCCGTCAGGACGTCTCTGAAATCAGCAATGACGCGGTGGACCTATTCTTCCCCTGCCAACGACGCGAGCTCCAACCCGAAGACGACTGTCCGATGACGGACGACATGGCCGCTCGACTCGAGAAGTTCATGGAGGGAGCCAGGAACCACAAGGCCCGAAAACATCATGTCGTCCCCAATTCCTACATCGGCCGTTGGTCCGGCCCCGGAGGCATGATACAGATCACCGATATGCTGCTGGGTCAAACACGTCCTGTTTCACCACTGAACGCAGCCCGTATCACCGACTACTACCGAGTGGAATCCCCCGAACTCGACGCTCATGAATTTCCGCCGGCTTTGGTGGAAACACTCTTGGGAACCATTGAAGGCAAAGCTGTTCCTGCTCTTGATGCGCTCATTCAAAAGGGTGCAGATGGGCTGACGGACATGGAACGGTTACATATCGCACAATTCATGGGATTCCAGTACGTCCGCGGACAGAGATCGAGGAACCTCGTGAAGACAGCTGCCGAATCCTACGTTCGACTTCTACATGAGGACCTGTCACCTGACGGGGTTCGCGACCTGCTAGCACGGAACGGCCAGGAACCCTCGCAGGAGGACCTGGATGCATTTGCCACCTACCAGACCATGCTCCGGGAGGGGAAAATAACAGTCAGTCCCCAGCCGGCTGCTCTGGTCGGCATGCCGCTTGGGCTAGCGGAAAACGTGGGTCAGATGCTCTACGAAAAGACCTGGGCACTCTTCAGAACTCGCCCGATCCTCATGACTTCGGACGAGCCTGTCATCTCCATCGGAGGCCCTGGGCGCGATCGCCAAATCGAAGCCGGTCTTGGGACTGCTCCAGTAGTCATCTTCCCCGTGGCTCCCGATGCACTTTTGGTCATGTTCACCGAAGCCCCCGAACCACGCAAGCTCCAAGAACTGACCCTGATAGAGCTAGCCGAACTCAACAGAGAGATTGCCGCCTCAGCATCCCGCTGGGTTATCGACCAAAAGGGTCGAAAGGCTGCACAGGCCTTTGACATTCCCCCTTCTCCGAACAGTTCCCTTGACCTCAGGGAATACCCCGGGACCAATGTTGAAGCTCAAGGGGACATCATCCGCACCACTCGACCTAATCGCTGGGCACAAACAACGACGCCACCGGACTGGCCGGTCCTCCGCTGGTTCAACTGAGCCATCAACTTCCAAAAACGGCCCCCCGGCCACGCACCGCGGCGCTAGTTCGTCTGGTCCGACTGCTCCGGTTCGGGTCTGCTTGCTGCGAGGCCTGCCCCGCGCGCCCTGAAGATCATCCCGGTGTCGGACGTGACGAGGTGGACGCGGCTGGCGAAGCCCTCCAGTGACAGGGCACGGTCGATGATCTCCGAGTCCGTATCGGAGAGAGGCACGTGGCGTACGCCCTGCCGGATGAGCGCGAGGCGCAGCGGGGAATGCGGCGGGCCGTCGCCCTTGACTGCGCCGAGTGCTGTCACCCGGTCCGGGTCGTCGAGGTTCGATTCGATCCACTTGAGCGCGTGTCTCGCGCGGTCCCGCAGATCAGGGCGGTTGCTGCTCTTGGGCTCACGCTGGTTCGACTGCTTGTGCTTGTCCAGTTCGTCGATGACCGCCAGCGGGACGGCGAGGACGACCGGGGTTGGGGGCCGGACGCCGAGGAGCGTATGCCAATCCATGGTGGCGAGTCTCTGGAGGTGGTCGGCGAGGACGTTGGTGTCCAGCACCGCGGCCACCGCTCGCCCGCTGTCCCAGCGTGCGAGTTCTCCTCGGAGTTCCCTCGCCTCGCCGTCGAGGCGCCTGAGGGTCTCGGTGATCTGCGCTTCCATGGACGACCTGATGGCCTGCCCGGGCTGGCTCAGGTCCATCCCGGAGAGCGCCCAGTGCCATGGGGTGGTGACGAGACGGTCCAGTTCGCTGGTCGGGACGAGGGTCACAAGGAGCCGCATCTGCTCGCCCGCCCAGCGGTAGTACTCATTGAAGAGTGCAATGGCATCGGGCGCGCGCCCGTGCGCGTTGCGGAGTTCGGACTCGGCTCCTTCAAGGAGGGTGAGCGCATGCGCTGGGGAAGCTCCGGAGAGGAGACTGATCATGACTCATACCGTATCCGCACACTGCTGCTTGTGAAAAAGTGAAATTTCCAACGGCAGGTTCAAGCCGCCCCCATCTAGCGGGCGGGACCGCTCTTGGCCCGTTCCGCGCCCACGGTGGTCGCTGTGCGGGTTTTTTTGGCTTTGGCTGCGCCTTTGCCCATAGTGACGGCGGCGCTGGGGTGTGTGCCCTCGCTGCGTTCGGCAGCGGCGCGTCCACGAATCTGGGTTTCGTTCGCTCCGGTTGTTGCCAGGGATGCGGCGAAAGCTTCCTGGCGTTCCGCTGAGCCGTAGTCATCGGCCGACGTGCTCTCAGTTTTCAGGCCCTGGTCTTTGAGCCGGCTGCTGTCGTTGCCGGTGACGCGGTTTTCGATCTCGCGGCCGACGCTTTCCATGCGGGCGAAGAGTTCCTTTTCGGCTCGTTCGTACCGCTGCTCCACGGGCCGTGCGGAGCCTGTGAAACCTCCCTCGGCCAGAAGCTTGGCTTCGTGCATGTCCTTGGCTGCTTGGACGAACGCGGGATCCTCGAAGTGTGAATCTCCGGCGCCGTTGACGTTCGCGGTGGTCTCCTTGCGCAGCTGGTCAAGGTCGGGACCGTTGATGCCGTCCTTGCCGATGAGGAACAGGCGTTCCTGCACACTGGCATCCGCTGCCGCCACCGCTGCGGGCGTCTTCGCGGAGTGTGCCGTCTGCAATGCCCGGGCGAGCTCCGGGTTGGCCAGATACTCCACGGGCCCCTGGTGGCGTTCCATTTCCGGGGCCAGCGTTGCAGCCTGGGCGCGGAGTTCTTCGGCACGGGCCGCGGCGAGCAGCCCCATTGCCTTCTCGTGTTCGGCGGCCGCCGTGCGTGTTTCTTCCTGGCTGCGTTCCAGTGCGACCTGCCGGGCCCTGTCCGTGGCGGCGGTCCGGATCCCTGACTCCAGGTAGGCGCCGTCCGTGCCGATGTCGCGGGTGTCGATGCCGTAGCGGGCGAGAACTTCCTGACGGATCTTTTCCGAGGCCGCCAGAGCGGTCGGGTCGTGGTCCTTCCAGCCTTCAGCGACGGCATGTGCCGTGGCAATGTCGTTGGGCTGGGCTTTGTCCCACCACTGATCCCTATTGACCGGTGCCAGCGCCGCGTGCGCCGTACTGCGGTCTGCCGTGAGGCGTGCCTGTGCTTCGTGCGCTGCCTGGACGTCCTGGTGTTCCTGCTGCCGTTGGGATTCCTGCCGGCGACGGGCCAGGGTCTCGGCAATGCGTGAGGCGATCATCAGGGACTGCCGCATTCCGCCGTCCAGAACTTCATCCATTCCGTCTGATTCACTCATCGTGCTCCCCTTGCAGTTGGTGGTGGTCTTTATCGGTCCAGCACGGGGCCGGAATCGCGGCCCGTGTGCTGGTGGGTTTTGGCCGGCGTTGGTGTGCCCGGCACCGCTGACCCTGGACGAATGGGCGCCATGCCGCGGAGTCCAAGTTCTACGGAGTTCGGGGCCGCTGCATGTTCCGGCGCACCGACGGTAACCGGCCGGGGCATGGTCGCCGCGAACGGCTTCAGCTGCTCAGTGACGACGGCCCGGAGCCGCTGCGCTTCCCTGGTACGTCCGGACTGTTGGTGCATCTCGTGGATAGCGAAGGCAGTGTTCACCAGCTGCAGCATGAGCGCCGACTGGGCGGCCGTCTTGCTCTTACTGGAAGCAGCCATGAACAACATGGCAGTCCCGGCAATGGACGGCAGGGCGACGGGCTTGCTGTACTCCCGTGGCGCCCGGAGCTGGGCGGTACGGGACAGTTCAGCGGCGGTGGCCGCCAACGGACCCGGCGTCGGTTCGAGCCGGTAGGACCATGCCGCGAACGCGCCGGAGACTTCCCTCGCTGCTTTCGCCCAGGTGGCGTGATCATCACGGGGCAGTGTGCGCAGCTGCTCAGCCAGTGCGGCCGCGTTCCGGGTGTACTCCACCCACATTTCCGCCGGGGGTGTTCCGTTCTCGGGACCGCTCTTGGACACGGTGCGGCTGTTCCGGGCAGCTGCGTTCCATTCCGCTGCCGCCTCGGTTGCCAGGTGCGGTGAGTCCATCCACTCTTCACGCAAAGCACCGAGCTTCAGGTCGGAGGCGAGGGTGCCGCCGCCAAACCAGATAGGCCGCTCGCCCTGCTTGGGCCGCTCCGCTACGGAGTACCCGACGATGACGTCGGTGGTGTTCTTCGCGTAGCGCGGACGGACCAGCATGCCGGTGTCGCGGGCCCGCCGGACAAACTCACCTTCGGTAGCCGAGGCGCTGGCACTGGCACGGACTTTCCGGGCCAAAGATGAGCGGTGCATTTCCCGCTCGCCCCGGACAGCGGTGGCTTTCTCGGCCCGGTCGTAGCCACGGGTGGAGTGCACGGTGGAGAGCTGTTCCAGCCCGTACTTGACCTCCAGCTCACGGCACGATTCCTGCGCGCGTTTGTAGTCGCCGTGGGTGGAAGCCTTGGTGCCGTCCTCGCGAACCAGCGA
Organism: Arthrobacter sp. YAF34; assembly: GCF_052113245.1. Classification (NCBI taxonomy): domain Bacteria; kingdom Bacillati; phylum Actinomycetota; class Actinomycetes; order Micrococcales; family Micrococcaceae; genus Arthrobacter; species Arthrobacter sp. YAF34. The sequence continues at coordinate 4,533 of NZ_JBFRCV010000023.1, read as the reverse complement.
GACGGCCAAGTGGATGTGGTGGTTGCCGTTCTCACTCGTGCCGTGGTTGACCGCAGCCCACCGGCACTGCGCCTTTCCGCTGACTTCGGTAAAGCCCATGGCGTCCACGAAATCGTTCGCGATATCGCCCCACTGCTGATCCGTCAGTGCGCCCTCTTCCGCGCGCAGACTCAGCGAGCAGTGCCACACACTGGCGTCCTTGTAGCCGACGTGGACGCGCTCTTTCTTGGCCGGGTCCCACTGCATGTCCTTGATCCGAACCGATACGTCATAGGCCCTGCGCGGCTGGTCAAGATGCTTGGCGATTGCCAGAGCATCATCACGGTCCAGGACACCGTCGTCGTACCACGCCATGATCGCTGCGTCGCCTGCTACCAGGTGCGGATCGGAGTGTGCGTTCTTGGTTTTGTTGGCATCGGTCGAAGCCAGATAAACCATGAGTCCGCCCATGCGTGAACCGCGGGTGATGTTTGGGATCATCCCTACATCAGCCCCTCAATGGTGCGGTCGATCCGCATGGCAACGGAGCGTATGTGCTTTAGTGCTTCGTCGGCCTCGGCTGGGAACTCGCTCGTGGCGTTCGCCTGGCGTGCGAGCTGGTTGATGTTGTTCGAGGAACGGGCCAGCAAATTGTGCAGCGACATCAATTCCGCGATGGCGGCACGCCGTTCCGTAGTCGTCTCCTGCGTCTCGGACAATGCCGAAGTAATCAACAGATTCGGGACAGTCACCTTCTCCCGCTCAGCCCTCGCAACGAGCGCGGCTTCCTCCTCAACAGTGACCCACAAGTCACGGCGCTTCTTGCTGCCGGCGGGAGTGTTCTCCCGACGTCGGCGCGACAGATTGAAACGGTGAGTGAATCCCTCATCCGACATTCAATCCATCCCTCCAAGGCCCAGCGCAGCGACCCCGGAACCGGGGACCACACCGACCAGTGTGCCGCACCCGACCGCCAGTGTCGAGCACGCCAAGCCACTTACACCCGTGTAAGTGTATAGCTTGCTCCGAACAGTTGCCTCTGGTGGTTTTGTCGCCCAGCGTGCGGGGTCTCCGAAAACCTGTCTTCGGAGACCCCGCCGTGGCCGGTAGGGTTTGGGTATGGATATCAACGACATTGCCGCAAAAGCCACCGCGAAAATCGACGCCGACAGGGACGCCAAAGTATTCGCCGTCAAGCAGGTCGCGGCCAGCGGTGTTGAGGTCCAAGAAGCTGCCAAGCTGCTCGCCGCAGCAGAGCAGAAATACGCCAAGGACTACCAGGCAGCGTTGCGCGCAGAGTGGACCGAATCAGACCTGCGGGGCTTCGGCTTGGACACCCCGGCCAGGAAGGCGGGCGGACGTCCGCGCGGCCGAAAGACCACGCAGGAATCAGCTCCGGTTACTGGCGGATCCGAGTAGTATCCCCTCGCCCACATGGGCACGGCAAAAGCTCTTTCCTACGGGCTTTTCCCGCACACATGTCGACGACGGGACCCACCTGACCGCCTGCACACAACCACCACGGCACCACTCCGCCAATGTCACCAAGAGTCAGCGGTGGCTGTGCACAGGCTCCATAACGGCCGGGCCGGCCCGGGAGGTTCCTCATGATTTCGACACTGGGCGGGGCGGCCGTAGCCGCTACCCCGGAACTGCACCCTGGTACAGGGTGAACTGGTTGGCCTGCTCCATGAAGGCGTGGCCGACAATCGGCCCGGTGACCGAGCCGGTATGGATCCACATCGCGGATTCGACAAAGCTGTATGGATTGGTCCCGTAGGGCGGGTAGCCCCAAGGCATCTCGTAGTTGTCGAAGACGTTCGTGAGGTACCAGGTCCCGAAGCTGCTGGTCAGTTGTACCTGAATGGCGATGTTGCGCCCGCTCACCGGTGATTTCCAGGTCTTCAACGCTTTCCACAGCGCGTTGTTCCCCACATGGAAGGTAAGGCTGCCCTCCGGTGTGCCGTTGGGCGTCCCATACGAGTTCCGGCCGATCTCCAGAATCGGCTTCAGGGGAGCCGATCCGTGTGGCGCGCCGTACCACTGGCGCCAGGTGAACACGTTGCCATTGTTGAACGTCAGCGCCCCCCAGGTATACGCAGTCGTCCACGGCTGCTGCCCGGAGTTGAAGTTCCCCCACTGGTGCTCAAACCAGATCGTGCCTGTGAGATGGCGGGTCTTACCGCCAATGGTGACGGTGCCCTTGCTGCTCGAAATCGGACCGGTGTAATAGTAGGACAGTGCGTACAGGTCGGCCGGATCCAGGTTCTGCCCGTTCCAGGGGATGTTCTGATTCTCAAAGCCGCCAAGCCCGACCGGCATGTATCCGTACGGTGACTGGGCCGTGTTCTCCATATCCATGACGATGGGTGAGTTCCCGTTGTTTGCGGCAACACCCGTGAACTGGAAGCGCCACGTGTCCGGCTCGGCACGGTACACCGTAGTGAATTCCATATTCTCGCCCTTGGCGGTGTACTGGAAGTCGTCCGGCGAGGTCGAGTCCGGCGGTCGTGTCCCCTGCAATGAGCCAACAGCAGTCGGCTCGTGCGCCCAGATCAACTCCTGCTTGGCGAAGTCCCCGAACGAGAAGCTGACGCCTTGCTGCCACAGCGAAGGGCCGCCCGGAGCGCTCGGGTTGTTCGTGATGTTGTAGAAAATGCCGAACTTTTCCCCGGTGTCGTCATCGGTGAAGAAGCCGGTCCAGTAGTGCCACTCCTGGAAATGGCCGGTGTCAAAGATGCCGCCCGTGTGCCATTTGTGGTCCTCCGGCAAAAGGTACAGGGCATGGCCGGAGACTTCCTGGAACGGGTTAGAATCCCCGGGGGCGGCCGCGCTTGCCCGAGGAGCGACACCGGCCAACAGACCCGCCGTGGCGGCCATAAACAGGCCCGATCCCAAGACCCTACGACGGTCAATTCCTGATCCGCCCTCGATCACCGGGCGATGATTCTGCTCTTTCCTCTCAAACATGGCTAAACCTCCTGGTGGACCCCCACGGCCTTCGTCGCCTGCGGCCGACTAATCGAGGATCCCTCGCGGGTCTGCGGCGCTGGTTGGCCGACTCGAACGCCGCGCATCAAACGCTCCCTACGAGAGAATGCTGATCCGGCCATCCGGTAAGAGCATTCCCCGCGGAGCTTGGTGCGGCCACTGAAGGGTGGCCGCCGTTCACCATTCCGTACCGGCTTGGGATTGTGGCCAACGTCGGGATGAGCACTGGGAAATCCACGCCTCAACCCTGCCTGATGCGGCCGGGACCGGTGCGGCCACGTTCGCAACCGTACGTGAGGATTCACCCCGACCACCATCAATCCAGTAACACTTGCGGCGGCGCGCGGGCCAGTGCTTCGTGATTCACGTCGACCTCGGCTTCGCCACGCTTCCACACGGCAATCTCCCGGGAAACCGCCAGCTCGAAGACTGCACGGATCCCTTCGTCCAGCATTACCCCGGACGATATTGCAGGGCAAGACCCGTAATATCCGGTCTCGTTCTGTCGGAGGCCCGTGACGTCGAGAAGGCATGCTGAGCCAGATACGCTCCGCAAAAGGCGTTCGCCTGCGCGCGTGGATCAGGTTCAGCTTGGCCAGACAGCACGCGGCGTCATCGACAATTGACCAAATCGACGAGATGCCTCGTCAAGGAGTAGCCCTGCTTCGTGCACAACACTGGCGAGCACAGGCAGTGATGTCTTGCTGAGCCGTGAGGAATGTGTTGTTACACCGTCGCCAGTGTCTGGTTGCTCGTTAAAGATCCTCGAAGCCCATTGCTTGCTGTGCGCGAAGCCGCTGCAGAGCTGCCAGGAATTGAACCACGTCATCGTTGCCCCTACATGAGCAAACTCTATAGATTTCAGTATGTCTCCCGAGCCAACGGGAGCCCAAAGCTTCCTGTCCGGAAAACCCGCGATTGATAGACCAGCTTCAGAAGCGATCCCTCTTAGGTCTTCATATCCGAGGCTCTCCCGCGAGGGAAACGACTTCGACCACTCGTTCTGGAACCCGTTAAAGAGCTTCACCTCGCCATACCAATGTTGGATACATCTCTTAATTCTTGCCCGGCGCGACTGTGGTGCCATAAGCCATAACGCTTGACTAGTAGATTCCAAATGCGCGCGGACGAGAGCATAGGGTCCGTGCAGAGGAGGCAAGACGTCCTCCCCATCTTCGGTGTCCACGACGATAAGTGCTTGGAGGTTACTTGAGATATGCGTGGCAGTTATCAACAGATCTAGGACGAGTCTCGACAATGCATAGCCGTTAAGATTTCGGTCATCTCCTTCCAGCACGCTGCCTGCCTGTACTCCCGGTAAAGCCCTCAGTGTGCTCGCGATCTCCTGATCATGGGTAAGACGCGTTAGGAGCAGATCTCGACTGTCAGCCGTTAGACCCTTTTGGGCCGGCGAAGCATTGGCGTCCGAGATCATGATTTCCAGAGTTTCTGATCGGAGTGATGACCAGCAGCGCCAGCCACTGCTACAGGCGCGGGCTGTGGGACCTCATGCCGGCTAAGGGCGCGCGTCAGTGAGGAGATGCTGACGCTGAGTATCTGGGC
>NZ_JBFRCV010000022.1:0-26438 GCF_052113245.1 Arthrobacter sp. YAF34 | reverse complement strand
GGACAAGGATGCCTCTACCAGTAGGAGTCAGGCGGGCATTACGGTGGACCATGAAGACCTCTTAGTCGTTCGGTGTGTGTGGTAACCACCAACCTAAGAGGTCTTCACCCTTTCAACATGTAACCAACGTCCTGGCCGAGTACAGCTAGCTCTTAGAACGCATCTGGGCATCGCGCACCTGGGCGTGCATGTCCCAGGGCGCCTGTGGCAGGACTTTGCCGATCTCGAGCAGGGATTTGAGGTTGGAGCCGACAGCGGCCCAGCCGAGGGCTGCGGCCTCGGCGTCTTCGGCGGTGGGAATGTTTTCGTGCACGATTGAAAGCTTCACGATGTCCTTGTATTCCTCGATCCTGAACGTGACAAGCGAAGCGGGCGCGGTCCCCCCGGCCGGGTCCTCGAACGTGATTGCGAGGCGGGTGGGGCGTTCACTCTCAACGACGCGGCCGCTGACATCTGCGATGCCGGAGCCGTCCGTGCGCACGTGCTCCCAAGGCTGGCCCGGCTCCCAGGTGGAGACGTTGCTGTGGCCCCAGAACTGCGCCGTCAGCTCCTCGCTTGTCAGTGCGTCCCATACGGTCTCGGCTGATGCGCCGATGTAGGTGACATAGACATAATCCGGGCGTTTTGTCATTGCAGTTTCCTCTGCTCGCTTCTTAATGGCGCTGACCGCGCCCAGCCGCGGCCGTTCGAACTTGCCCATCCAACGTTCCTGAATCTCCACGTTCCGCCGGGTAAGCACAGCGGCACCCGCCTCCGCCGGTTCAGGTCGGTTGTTTCGGTCGCCACACGCCGAAACGGCTGCCCTGCGGGTCGAGGAGGTGCGCGAATTCGATGGTGCCGTTGTCGACGAACGGGACGGCGACGCTCGCGCCGAGCGACTCGGCCTGGGCAATCGCGGCCTTCACATCGTCAACCTGCACATAAAAGATCGCCCAGGATTTTCCGCCCACCGAGGAGGTGTCCCAAAGGCCACCCTTGTCGCCGTCCACCATGCGGTAGCCCGCCGGCGAGGGCTCGCCAAAGGACCAGCCGAATAGCGGGCCATAGAAGCTGCGTGCGGCATCCGGGTCGGTCGAACCGATCTCAAAGTAGTTCACTGTAGCGGCCATTGCCGTCTCCATTCCCTATCGACCACAGAGCGCGGCTAGCCGTGTCGCTCGGTCAACCGCGGTGTCCAGCATCGCTAGTGGGATATTAAACCGAGGGGACCTCCTCGACAAGCAGTCCCCATCCCAGAACTCTGGTCAGAATCCCGAGAGACCCATTCTGGAACGGGACATCGCCGGGCCCATCGATGAGTTTCACATTGATGGAGCACCGCTGCTGTGGCTGATGGACCCGACCGGGTGAGGCTCACGCGCATCATCTTCAGGAAGACAACCGTCACTTGGACGGATTTCGGATGGGATGACATCTTCGGTACACAAATTGATCGGCAAGTTCTCCGCGAAGTCCAATCGCCAACCCTGAGGACCAAACAGTTTTGCCGCCCCACCACGCTCAGCAGGGGAATGAAACGAGGCCTGTCGCTCCCAACGATAATGAGGAGCATGTCTGTTCTCGTAACCGGATGGCCAGGTTCGGGCAAGACCACCCTGGCGGTAATGCGCTGCGGTTTTCAGCCGGCCTGCGGTTCGAGATCTTGCTGAGTACTGGCATAGTATGCCGCGGCAATGTCCTGCTTGGAGCGGCCTCGAGAGGCGACCCGTTCCAGACGCGCGGTGGCCGCCTCGGCGCCGTCGAGCCGAAGACCGTGTTCACGGGCGGCGTCGAGGATGAGGTGGGCGTCCTTCAGAGAGGTGTCGACCGCGAAGGACGCCGGTTCCAGCCGATCGTCGAGGATAAGTGCGGCTTTGGCTCGCAGGAACGGCAGATCGAGGCCGCCGCCGTTGATCAGGTTGAAGAACTGCTGCGGCTCCACCCCGAGCGCACCGGCGAGGGCCAGGACCTCGCCGGCGGCATTCGAGGCGGCGATGACCCAGCTATTAACAACGAGCTTAAGCCGAGCCGCCGTGCCCGCTGCCGGATCCTGACCCGTCCAGACCGTGCGTGCGCCGATTGCGTCCAGAACCGGCGCTACGCGCTCACGCACAGCTTCAGGGGCCGCCGCAATCACAAGGAGTTGGCCAGCCTCAGCCGGTTCACGGGTGCCGGAAACGGGCGCCTCCACCAAGTCGAGACCGACCTCGCCAGCCAGGTCCGCAAGGGCCGGCGCGTCGTGCACACCGACGGTCGTGGACTGCACCCACGCGGTGCCCGGCCGCACTCCCGGGGCGGCTTGCCGGATCACCTCGGTCACGGCGGCAGCATCGTAGAGCATCGTCAGCACCACGTCCGCGCCAGCGACCGCTTCCGCCGGGGACAAGGCTACCTGCGCTCCGGCAGAGGCAAGGGGTGCGCTCTTGGCCCTATCGCGGTTCCAGACCTTGACCGCGAGCCCGGCACGCAGCAAGTTGCGGGCCATCGCGGCCCCCATGATGCCGGTGCCGAGCACAGCCACCGTGAGTTTCGTATCCATCATGTCGTCCTCTCGATCGTTGCCCAGGTTCAGATAATTGAGTCCGTTTGAACGCTCGACCGCGTGGGCGCGGGTGGTCTCAGGGAACTCAACGTCATGAAAAGGACTCTAACAACCCGGCGAAGTGCGTTCGAACGTTTGCGAAGTCGTCCCGGTTCGGCTGAACTGCCGTTGCGCGGACGTCGCTTCCGGACCGCCGGATCAGGATTTAGGGGCAGGTTGAGGGGTGGGCTGCTCGGCTTTCCGCGCTCTGTGGGCCCTGTATTCATGCCACGTGAGCCAGACAATGAAGATGTCGAAGGCGGTCAGCAGGACCATCCCCCAGGTGAAGGCAACCAGGAGCCGGTAGCCTTGGTAGGCGATAAAGACCAGCAGGAACGCGATCATCCACGGGTACGCCCACAGTTTGTCCCTCAGCACCGCCCAGACAAGGACGACCTTGACCAACCCGTGCAACAGCAGGTAGACAGCACCGAAGAGCGTCGCCGACACGGTCATGGCCCCGGCCCAGTGCACCAGGGTGGTGGCCAGGAGGTCCTGCGGGTCTTCGGAGAGCTCATGCTGGGTCAGAAAATGGACCACGTAGGCCATCTGGGCGGGCGAGACCAGGAGCAGGAGAATCCCTCCCACCAGTTCCAGCACCCCGTCCAGCCCCTTGAGGGCCACGCTGATCTTGAATACCTTGTCCAACCGGGTCTTGCCGGTGCTTGCCTCGGCCATCTTCGGGACTTACCGACGGCTCTCAGACGCGCTGACAGCCGTCCAGGGTGGAAGATCCTTGATGGTAACTCCGAGAAAGTCAGCCGCCAGACGCGTAGCGTGTGCGGTCCTCCGGATGCCTATCAGCGACAGCCCTGTAATAATGACGGTAAGAACGATGGCAGGAAGAAGCCACGGCGTATTCCTGTTGATGGAAGTTCCTTCTATGCCGACGACCAATGCCGGGAGACCGCCGCCGGCGGTCAGGGCCGCTGCCAATGTATAGTCCCGGGCGTCCGCCCGCATGTTCCCGGCAGCAGCGCCGAACCGGTTGACGAGCTGGGCGCGGTTTGATTTTGCTCTGGCCAGTTCCAGATTCGCCTCATTGATCTCTCTGGCCGTGACGGCCGCCTCCGCGGCGTCTCGTCGGGACATCCGGTCCGGGCTCGTATGGTAAACCCGGGAAGCAGCCCAGCGCTTGGTGAGCTCGGGCAGTGCAAGCTTCGGTTCCCCCGCAGCCCGGACCTCGACGCCGGAGCGTGGGTCAAGTTGAGGAAGTGTCCGGTAGTACAGGCGCAACTTGGAGAAATCCTGCAAGGTCGTGTAGCCGTGCCGGTATTCCCTGCGGGCCTTGTACCTGGAGAGCGCCCCCGAAAACCCCGTCGCGAGTCCTGCCAACACGACGAGCCCAAAGAACATGATGGCGAAGTTGCTGGCACCGGCGTCGTTGGAACCGGCGATAGCAACGCCGACCATCAGGAACATGGCCAGGAAGAGGACCAGCAAACTCAAGTAGGAAAACCTCTGCCAGGCAGCGGCACTGAACCCGCGGAGCATGGGACGCCGCACTGTGGGCGCCCACGGAGCGAGTGGTTCCACGCCGTCGCCACTTTCCTTGATGGTATGAAGCACATCCCCTCCTAAAGCTTCCGCCCGACTACATCGCTGATGGCCTCAAAAGGCAAGGCCGCCGGACAAACAGGGATCCAACAAACCCCGAAGCCTGTTCCGCGGCCTGTGGGCCGCCGTCTGCCATGCACCGCTCTCAGCCGAGGCAGAAGGTCCGGGCTTCCCACGACCCGAGCATATATGTCAGTCATTTTTCCCTGTCCGTTTACGAGTTTCCTGTGCCGGGAGGTCCTATTTGTTGATGGGCTTATTCTGGTCGAGGCTGATGATCTGGCCGGGGGCGAGCTCATTCCGCGACAGGTCGGTGAAGTCGTACCAGGCTCCCGCGCCGCCGGTGAGCGGGCGGTTCGCTGATCTCAGCTCTGTGGCACCGAAACGGAACGCTACCTGGGGCTCGGTGTCACCGGGTGCGGTGGTGTAGGTCAGCGGGATCCCGGCCGCGTCGGCGGTGAAAGAGCCCCGGGCGCCGTCGATTTTGAGTTCACCGGGTATCAGCCTCACCGTGGTGCCTGCGGGGATGGGCTTGTCCGCGGCCAGAGACGGGTTGTACTGCAGCAGCTGGGCCGTGTTGCAGCGGAATTTGTAGCCGAGGCTGTCGAGGGAGTCGCCGTCCACGGTGGTGTAGAAGATGGTCCGGCCGAACGAATTGTTGACGCTGGCTCCGGTGCCGGACCTGCTGCCGACTGGGTTTTTCTGCAGCCGCAGGTGTTTCCCGGCGAGGAGAAAATACACGCCGCCCTTCTCGTATGTGATGGAGACTTTGTTCGCTTCTGCCAGCTGCTCGTCGGTCAGTCCGAACCGGTACGTGATCCCGCCCACGGTGTCGTTGGGTGCAACCACGTAGCTGGTGGGGATGCCCTTGGCGTCGACGACGGCGGTTCCCTTCGCGCCCAAGATCGGACCAGGGGCGGGGATGAGGCGAAGTCTTGTCCCCGTTGCCAGGGTTCCCTCGTGGCCGAGGTCGTTGAACTCAGCGAGCTTTGCATCGGAGAGCCGAAAGGAGCGGGCCACCATCTCAGTCGTGTCCCCGGGGAGGGTCGTGTAGAAGTCCGCATTGCCGAACGAATCGGCCAGCACCGGCCCCAGCGCTGACCGCATTCCGACGTCGGCCGCGGCGGCCGTCGCTGATCCTGTTGGGGTGCTGACCTCAGAAGCGACCGGCTGAGGGGACGGCGCGTCGTAGGAGCACGCAGCCAGTCCTCCAGATAGCAGGACGGCGATGATTGCGAACTCCCAGCCCCTCTTCAGGGCTGTTCCTTGCTGCGTTTCCACGGTCCCCCTGTGCTTTATGCGGCTGCTTCTGAACATGCGTATGCCGCCCATCTCAGCCATGTATTACCCCACCCGGGCCGGGTGCTGCTTTTCAGCATTATGCAGCACCGCCGGCCGAAGATGTGCTGCTGGTGGCACCGGCTGGCTGCGGCAGTCTTTCTGCTTCCACTTTGGCGGCCTGAATGATCGCGAGGAAATCCGCCCGCTGAAGGTAATCCTCACCCGGTTTCCGGATGACACGGCCCAAGTACGGATCGTGCTGCTCCATGTCGGCGGTAAATGGCGGCCTGTCGGTGCCGGGTACGGCCCGCAAGGGGATCCATCAGCGGGCGTGAGCAATGAAAACCATGAAAGATGCGTAAGGGGTGAACGTCGTGCGAGCCCAGTCCTGGTACACGGCTTCCACCTCGAACCCGGCTGCGGCGAGCTGCTGTCCAAGGGTGTCAGCGTGGCGGAAAGCGAAGCGCGCCGTCTCTGTCACACGTTCACCGCTTCGCAGGAACTGATTGTGGAACCTGGCGGTAACGACGCCCTCGTCGGGCTCGGACACGTCCGCCCACTCGACGAGCGGCCCATGTGGGGTGTCGCGGCGGGAGCGCTCATGTGACCCCCAGCTCTCCCATGCACGGGCAACGGGGTTTCTGCTGTCGAAGGCCAGCACTCCACCTGTTCGCAGATGAGCGCGGATGTCCCGTAACGTGCGTTGCCACTCCGGATCAGGGATGTGCTGGACGACGTTGCCCGTCAGGACGGCGACATCGAATTGCCGGGGAGGAATGGCGCGGCTGTCGCCGAGGATCCAGTCCACGGCATCCGCTCCTTGTCGACGCCGCGCGAATGCAAGCATCGCCTGCGACGGGTCTATGCCAACAACAGTGCGTCCCTCGCTGGCGAAAGTAACTGTCAGGATGCCAGTCCCGCACCCAACGTCGAGTATGGACTCCGCGTCGTACTCGTCAGCTACCGAGCGGTAGAAGTCGTGGTCCGGCCCATCCGGATTGTCGTGGTCGTACAGGTCAACGAGCCTGGCGTCGTAATCGCTCACAGCTAGACCCTACCCACGAGCGACCTACATCCGGAGAGTGCGTCCGATAGGCGATCGCTCACTGGGACGACTGACCGTCTTGGGCTCCAAGGTCTAGGGGTGTCGATATTGCGTGGCGAACGCATCCTCCATGAGGACGCCGAACATCTCGGTTATGTAGACAGCGACACTCGCATGCTGCGCAACCAGATCAGCACCGTCGCCGAGTGCCCCACGCACTGGGTCCAGCGCTGATGTGGCTGGGTCAGCGGCGGCGGCACGAAACAACTCCAGCCGCTGTGTGACCGGAGGTATAGCCGAGTTCGAATAGCGTCCAGTGGAACAGGTGCATCAGGGCAGTATCACGGTCGAAGCCGTCATGATCGGGCATCGATGCTTTTTCCTCCGCAGTGAGGTCAAATTCGCGGTGAAGTGCCAGGCCGAAGTCAGTGAAGAGTAGCCCGCCCTCTCGAACGAGGATGTTTCCCGGGTGCAGGTCAAAGTGCTGGAATCCCTGACTGTTCATCCATGCTGTGGCTTCAAGAAGTTGATCGACCACGTCAGGGAAGACGGTCGCCCCAGTACCCTCATCTACACACCTGCGCACCCAGGCGCCCAGCGTCTCGGGCACGTACTCAAGGAAGAACACCATGCTTTTAGATGCAGACTTCATCGCGGCAAGTTTGCTCTGCATTTGAGGCCAATGTGGCCCCCACTGGCGGCGAGAAGCATCGCCGTCGAACTCGCTGAGGTCTGCCTCACTCTTCAGGGCCAACACTCGCCAGTTGAGCAGCAGCGGGAAGAAATCCACGGTTCCTGCTTGAACCCACGTGGAGGTTGCTTGATGTGCTGCCAGTTCCCGCCCGACCGCGTGGGTAGGGCTCCCTATGCCGTAGTGAGAGACGAAGGGAAGCTGAAGCCGGCTTGTGGTGGCGGTCGGATCAGCTTCTTCGACGCTCGTCAGTGGGAACTGTTTCAGGAAGACAGTCCTTTCACCGATGCGGACTTTCTTGGTTGTTCCCCCGATACCAACGCCTACTGGCTCAGCAGCATCGAGAAGCATTTGCACACCGGCATCATCGAGCCCGGCGAGCAAAGTGGAAATACTTTGGGCTTCCTTTAAACGCGCCGTCATCACTACACCCTAAGGTCCGGTGCTTGCCGCGCAAGCCCTCGGGTCAATCCTTCGGGCTGCGTCGGAGCAACAGCGCGGAATCCGGAAAGCCGCCCGTAAGCCGGTCCCCAGCGGGACGTTCGGTGTAATGGCAGACTGCTGGCTATGAGCACTCTTGAGCGGGACGCCTCCGCGGCCTGGTCGGCTCTTCGGAGTATTTGGTCAGACTTGGAGTGGACGAGCCCCGTCTACAGGCACGGAGCCTTTCATCATGTCGCGGTGCTGGGCTCAACCAGCGTCGTGCGCGTGTCCTTTGCTGCTAACCATGAGGCGCAGATCGGCCGTCAGAGCGCTGTCCTCCTCGCCGTCGGCAACGCAGGGCTCAAGACCCGCATCCCTAGGCTCCTTCGAACACTGACCGGTGACACCTGGTCAGCGATGGCATGCACAGTCATCAAGGGAGCCCATATGCCAGATCGGTCGTGGCATGAGGCCCGCCATTACTTCGCCGGTATCCTCAATGACCTTCAATGTGCGCAGCTACTGACGGGGTTGCCTGCTGCACGCTCGTGGTGCGGCGGAAACTTCTGGCCTGAAGTCGTTGAGCGCATCACGGCAGATTCCGGCTCTAGGGTGCGGAAAGCAGCTCAAACTGTGGTGCGGGAGGTTCTGAGTCTCGAGGAAGGGGTATGCCCGTCCCTCGTCCATGGTGACTTCGGTCCACACAACATCTTGTGGGACGAATCCACCGCACCGGGCCTTATCGACTTCGACAACGCGTGTGCGGCAGACCCTGCTATCGATGTTGCTCCCCTCATCGGGTTTTACGGAGCGGCCAAAGTCGGGGAAATTGTGGACGCCCACGTGCTGGCACGAGCGAAGGTGTACCGCGCGTCCCTACCCCTCCAGATAGCAGCGGCCGCAGCGCTTGGGACAGACCGCAGGCTCCAAAGCCACGCACTGTCGAACTTCGCGCGCCGGCTTGAGACAGGATCACTGCACGATCCAGCAGCTACCTAGAAACGCACGCTTAGGGATCGACTAACGGGGGAAATTCTTCTGGAAGACTCTGAGGATGACTGGACTACTTCAAGTGACGCGAACTGTGACAGGAACGTTCTTTCGTGCCGTTGACCCTGCCTACCGAGATTCCGCTCTCGAGGGGTCCCGGTCTGCCGGCCGGTATTCGCCCCCGGGCGTACCAACGCTGTACCTCAGCTCGTCGCGCGACGGTGTTGCAGCCGCAATGATCGCCCATTCCGACGCCCGCACCCCAAATCTTGAGGTGTTGCAGCTCGAGGTAGAGGCCGACCGAATCGTTGACCTTCGTGATCACGCCACATTGAAATCGATCGGGATTGATCCCGCGGACGCTGCGGCAGACTGGCAGGAAGTTGTTGCTGCGGGTGGTTCCCCTTCCTCATGGAGAGTCCGCGAAACCCTTGAGCGCATGGGAGCCCGCGGGCTGATCGACCCCTCACGAAAACAGCCCCACCTCTGGCACCTGACACTCTTCACCTGGAACACTGACGGAACGCCTCGTGTCCGGGAAGTACCCGCCCGGTAGAGGATCCCTCACCGTGCGTTGGTGCCCCACTGAGGACGGCTTGTCGTCCCGTCGGTCCGGGAGATGCCAGGGCCGACGGTAACACGATCGCCGATGCCGCGCCGTTTACGCCAAACCGGTCGGGCGGCGACGTGTGGCATCGTCGTGGTGGTGCAATCCCCCAGCCGGCACACGCTCCCACCGTGGGATGACTTGACTCCCATCGTCACAGACCGAGGGGAAGTCGCGGGCTATACGATCAGGCCCCGATAGCGTCCGCCGATCCTTCAGCACACAAGCACATCGGCCCTTTCTGGATCTCAGCGGCCAAGCACCGAAGCCGCGATCTGCTGTGCGGCTTGTTCCGCTGTGATATGTGTGGTGTCGATGACCTCGGCTTCATTGTGCAGCCAGGTCTGAGCTGGCTCGGCGTACGGCCCCAAGTATGCCAAGCAGAACGTCGAAGGGCCGGCGGCTTTTTCGTCGTTGTCTATGCGGTCGCGGAGCGTGGCCTGGTCGGCGTGAAGCACGAAATGCTGGATCGGTATGCCGTACTCGGTGAGGCCACCGCTGATCTCCCGCCAGTAGCTCTCGACCAGGACAGTCATCGGCATCACGAGGGTCCCTCCGGTGTACTCGAGCACACGACGAGCGGTTTCGACCACGAGCGCTCGCCAGGCTCCCAGTGCTGGAAGTTGTCCGTCGCGGGAAGTCCCGGATCAATGTCCATGAGCACCTCACCGACCTTCTCAGCGTCGAGGACGCGCGCGTCGGGCAGCAATTGCTGCACGAGCGCGCTCGTCGTTGTCTTTCCCGCCCCGTGGGTGCCGTTGAGCCGAACGATCATGACCAAACTCTAGCGCCACAAAGTGACCTGCCTCCGCCTCCGTAGACGGGACCGCTCCGTCGCGTGTTCCGTGGCTACTGGACGACAGTGCCGGTGGAATGCACCACGGTTCCGGTGCCCTGAGTTCGCCCGCTGATGTCGATCTGCAGCTGGCTGCGCTGCAGGGGCGCTTCCAGTGCGTAGGAGAGCTCCGGCAGGGTGGATGTTTGAATGCGGTGGATGAGGTCCTGGACGTCGGCCCTGTCGTTGACCGTCACCCTCAGGCTCAGGTCGGGAGCTCTGGCTGTTCCTCTCAGAAGGACCGCGGAACTGATGACACCGGGGAGGGTGTTGATCCGGTTTTCGACGGCGGCGGCGAGGACGGACGGGTCGCAGAGTGTGAATCCCTGGCTGCCGTCGTCATGGAGGCGGTAGGCGCCTGCCGTGTTTTTCCTTGGGATCTGGGCGGTGATCCACAGCAGCCCGAGCACCGCGATGATGATGCCAATGATCAGTAGGGTGGCCGCCACCCACGGCTGCGCAAAGAACGCGTGCAGGTCACCGGTGACGACGGACTCCCACAAGCGAGCGGTGTTCAAAAGAGCATGCAGTGTCCCGTTGGACTGCAGGAGCAGAGCAGTGCCGACGGCCAGGACAAGGATGCCGAGAACTGCCAGCCAGATCCGGTTCAGGGTCCCTGCGGTCTGTCTCATCGGAAACCATCCTTCAAATAGTCGCGGCGCGCGGGTGCGCGAATAGTCTTAGTCTCTGGACCGGACCGTGGCGGTAACCTGCGGAACCGGGGAGAGCCCGGTTTCTTCCAGACGAGCCCGGACAGCCTCGATGATCCTGGTGCTCAGGTCCCCTGGATCGTGCAGGGAAGTCTTCACGCTCAGGTGTACGCGCCGGGTAGTCGCTGTCGCTGTGGCGGCACCGACGCCGTCGATCTGCAGGCACCGGGCTTTCGCCAGGCGGGCGACGGCGCGGCGGGTCATCACTGTCTCCCGCTCCTGCACCGGCGGCGCCTCATCCCCGGCGCGGCTGTCCGAATCATCGATCGTAAGGGCAGAGAACCCCCCAGGAATGATGGCGCACAGCAACAGGATCACCCCTGCCATGACGGCGGCTATCCCGATCTGCCGCAAGGCGGGATCGTTCCATGTCAACGCGGCGAGCCAGTCGCGGGGCCCGTGCAGCAGGGCTGGCCACGCGCCGTTGACCAGCCGGATGATGGCCAGCCAGACCAAGGCGACCCCGACGGCCAGGAGCAGGGTTCCGGCGATGAGCGACGGGACGGCGCGGCTGGGCCGGTGCCGCAGGCGCGAGGACCGTTGGCCGTGCCGGCTCATAGCAACCTCCTTCGTCCGTTGGTGCCGGTAGTCAGCCACGAGATCCTGATGTCAACCTCGCGGACGTCAACTCCGGTCAACTCCGTCACTCTGGTCCTGATCCGGCCGCGCAGAGCCTCGGTGGCTTGGCGTAACGGCACAGGGTAGAGCATCCCGACCTCGACCCTTAGAGTCGCGATGTTCCCGGCGAGTTCCACGGATGCCTTGGGCCGGGCAGAGAGGTCTGCACGGTTCCCGATGCCCAGAAATCCGCCGGAGGAACCTCCCGCGGAGGACTCGTCGCTGGCCACTTGGGCGGCGATTTTCTCGATCACCCTGGCCGCCAGGACGGTCTGCCCCCGCGTGCCCGTCTCGACAAAACCCGGGCCGGCGTCCCCGGCCCCGGGCAAGGACCCGCCCCCGGCCCCGTCCCCTGGCAAGGGCAGGGCGTGGGCTCCTGGAGGGTTCATCGGCTAGATGCTCTACCGAACAGGGCCTGCAGGTCGAGTTTTCCTTCCGCGACCCGGCCGACCAGCAGTCCGATAAATCCGAGGATCACCGCGGACAGTAGCGCCAGCCAGCCGCCGAAGCCCAAGACAATTCCCAGAACTAGACCTATCGTCAGGCACCACCGTGTAGTAGACATAGCCATCCTTTTCCTCATCGTCCCGTTCCCCTTGGCGGAGGATTCTGTGACGGGTGGTTACTGCAGTTGGGTCTTCTGGACCTGCTGGTCGTCGTGTTCCTCCTCGGGCAGGTGCACATCGGTGACATTGATGTTCACTTCGAGCACTTCCAGCCCGGTGGCGCGCTCAACGGACTGAATGATGTTGCGGCGGATGGCCTGGCTCACCTCCACCACGGAGAACCCGAAATCGATGACGATGGAAACGTCGATGGCTGTCTGACGTTCGCCCTTCTCCACGCTGACGCCCCCGCTGACATTGGTCTGCGAACCGGGAATGCGTTCGGCCATGGCGCTGAACGCGCGCCGGCCGGCACTGCCCATGGCGTACACACCGGGAACCTCGCGGGTCGCTATGCCGGCCAGCTTCTGCACTACGGTTTCCTCGATCGTGGTGTCGCCGCGATCGGTGTGCAGTGCGTCCCTCGCCTTCACTTGTTCCAGCGCGCCGCCGCGCATCTGATCGTCGGGTGTGGCCATGACGCCGCTGGCAGTTCCGGGGGTTTTGGGTGTCTCTGTCATGGAAAACATCTCCTCGTGGACTGGTGATCGTACTTACACCCGTAAAGACGAAACCCGACAGGAATCGTCACGTGATGGCGCAGATTATTTTCCTCACTGGGCAACGGAGCCTCGGCATGTTCCCGGCGTTGCCCGGCTGTGGCATATTTGGCCAGATACCGGTAAGTCACCGGACGGGATGGACAGCGCATGGGTGATCATGGCCGCGGCTTCGAACCGGACCTGGACGAAGGGAGCATCGTCGCCCGTGCCCAGGACGGCGACCTGGCAGCATTCGAACACCTGGTGCTCACCTATCAGTACAAAATTTTTCGGCTGGCGTATCGGATGCTCAACGACCATGGCGAAGCCGAAGACATCGTGCAGGAGACTCTGACAACGAGCTGGCGAGGTCTTCCCATGCTCGCTGACGTCAATGCATTCGGTGGCTGGATCTACCGGCTGGCGACGAACAAATGCCTGGACCTGCTGCGTAAGCGGTCCGCCCATGCCGTGAACTGCATCCAACCTGAGGACATGGACACCACACCTGAAGCCTGCGCCCGCGCGGTGCCGGCCGGTTCGGATCCGGCCCATGAGGCCGAATGGTCCGCCGAACAGGATGGCCTGACCGCAGTCCTAAACACGCTTCCCCCGGCACAGCGGGCCTGCTGGCTGCTGCGGGAAATGCACGGACGCAGTTACGCCGAGATCGGTGTCACACTGAAGATCAGCCCGACAGCAGTTCGCGGCACACTCGCCCGGGCACGGCACGAGATAGCAGGACGGATGAGCGAATGGCGCTAGAAGACATCCCCCGGCTCGGCTGCGGCCGAAGCATCGACCGCATCTGGGCCACCATCGACCGGCCACCCACCGCACACGAAGAACATTGTGAACAATGCCAAACTGCCAGAACCCGACTGCAAAGACTCGGCGAAGCAACCCGTTTACTGCGCGAAAGCGACCTTCACGATCCCGCACTGAAACCCCGTCCCGGGATCGAAAACGCCATCATGGATGTGGCTCGCGCTCAAGTCCGCCGCGGCAGCAGCATCCTCTTGCGCAGCGCAGACAACGGCACCACGGAGATCAGCGAACAGGCCCTGAGCTCCCTCATCCGCGTCGCGGCGGCAGCGATCCCCGGCGTCTACACACGACGCTGCCGGATCGAAATACGGTCCGCCATCACCAGTCTCGCCGGTGAAGACCACCCCTCCGGGACCACCGGTACCGCCACCAACGATGTTCCCCGCCTCATCGTCAATCTTTGGGTGGCCGCCGCCCAGGGGATCATCATCCCTCGGACAATGGAGGCGTTGCGAGAATGGATCAGCAACGCGCTTCCGGCCGGCGTCGGTATTAGCGCCGGAACCGTCAATATCACTGTTGAGGACCTTTACGATGTCTGACCAATCCCTCAAGGGCTCCATCATCACCAGCCGGCTCATCGCCTCCATCGCCACGCGCACCACACTGGAAACACCCGGAGTCCTCAGACTTGAACCCACGATCCAAGGCTTCCTGGCGCGGCTCAGTCCCGCCGCCCGGCAATACCTCCGCAATCCCGGCAGCCAGGACGGCACCTACCGGCAAAACGGCGTCACGGCGACAATCAGCGGCGGCACCGCACGCGTCCACCTCGACATCGCCACCGACATCGCCTACACCGCCCTCGACGTCGCCGAAACAGTTCGACGACGCGTGCGTGAAAACATAAGCCGCACCGGCCTCACACCCGGCACGATCGACGTCACCATCCTCGCCATAGAGCCCCACCGCGGCGCAACAATGCTGTAGCCCGGGGCATTAGCCGGCTCCACCGCCCGGTCGTGCAGGATGCGTTCACGCCAATGAAAACCGACACTGCCGACCCTGCAGGTTGCATCTTCTGCCAAGGACCCCAACGACCGGCGCCCCCTCTTAATGGATGGGTGTGGCTGGGCTGGGCTGGGAGGCCGAGAGTGGCCTCGCCGGGTGTGACTCTGCATCCCGCTGGCCCACCCAAGGGGTGGTGCCTTGTGGCTGATTTGTCTGGAAACGCGCAGTCAGCTGGACGCACAGTACGTCTGCGGGGGTGTTCCACTTCCTTGAAACAGGACAGCCACCGGGGGACGCTCCCCCGCTGGCCGCGAACCGCAGCCCGCCGCGTAACCTGGCCGTCCCGTATGTTGTCCCACAACCCCGCCACAATCACCGATCACAGGTGCAACTTTCGGTACGGTGCACGGTTGTGGCCGTCAACCTGGGATAGCGATTAAATGGCAGCCTGAAATGGCCGGTCTTGCCGTTCCCTTTAGGGATCCTTCACGGCCATGCTTGCAGCTTGCCGTGAATCATCCGAAGGCGCCGGAGAGCGCCAGCGTAGTGATTGTTTCTACCGCGCCGCTGACGGCTGCGCTGACGGCCGTAGCGCCAATCCGTGCGGCGATGGCGTTTAGTTTGCCTGCTTTTTTCACCACGTCGCCGGTATTCGGTGTTTCCTGCTGGGTTGCTACCCGGAGTTCCTCGACCGCCGTAATCAGATCAGATCGGTTCTCATCGTCATCTACCCCCTTGCCATGGACTGAACGCCGTCGAGCAGCTTGATCGCGTCTTCGACACTCAATCCCTCGGCCTTGGCTTTTGCCTTCGAACCGATGGCAGTAGGACCGTTTGCGGCCTGAATCGTGGTGTTGTACTGCGTACCGATGTGCTGGCCCACGGCCGCGTCCACAGCTTGTTTTCTTGGCAACTCGGTCAGCGGAGTCTCTGCAGTCAGGTCGGCAACGACGTCGACGAGTTGCGTTCTGATCTGACCTAAAATCCCGGTGAGCATCGACCCGGGAACTGAGTAAGACATGCTCAGGATCTGTTGGAATGGGCCAAGCTCATCGTTCCAAATGGTCTGAGCATAGGCCAGGCCCGGCCCGTGCTGGAAAAGGAGATCGACGAGCTCCCGGCGAGACTTTCCAGCTCTTCGATGGGCTGACGGAGTGGAAATGACTCCGGCACGCCCTTCTGGGCCTCTACGGGCAATTGCAGCCGATTGAACGTCTGACCTTTGGCCCAGGTATTCCCACTAATTGAGCTCACCGTTATCGGTGGCGAGGGCAGCACTCGGCAGCTGGGGACTTCAGCGTCGTCGTCGTATCCGGAGAGCTCGTATCTTGCCCATTGCCTCAATGACTCAGAGCCGGTTTCGGCACCGAGCAGCAAGCACTTGCGCAGGAGCCCTGCTAGAGGTTCTGATTCGTCCAGGATTTGCTCCCTCAAGGAGCCGAGCAGAGTGTTGGTTGGTCATTTGAAGTCCTTCAGCGTGAAGCCCAGTGCATACCAAGCGAATCTACCGGCCATCTCCGATATCAGGTCGGTATCAGTGCCCGAACCTGCCCGTTAGCCGATCCCTTAGCGGACGTGGGTACTCAGTCGAATCTGATGAAAGCTCTGACCGATCCTCCTTGGAACTCCTCGGTCTGGGTGTAGCCGAGCGCTTCATAGAACGCTTTCTGCTTCGGCTCGTCGTCGGTGATTAGGACATTCTGCCGCACATGCGGGTACTGTTCGAGCGCTCGTTCAGCGAGGGCTCGTCCTATACCTCTTCTGTGATGCGACGGCCGAACGAGGATGTCCTGGAGGCAGCAAATCGAAGCACCATCGGAAATGACTCGCGCTAGCCCAACCAGCGTCTGGCCATCATGAGCGGCCACGAGGGTGGAGGATCCTTCCAATGCTCGTACTAGATTGTCAAGGTCCTTCGTGTAGGCAAGCCATTGCACCGAACGGTATAGCTCAAGGACTTCGCTGAGTGGCAGGTCTTTGGCCTTCACTACTCTGATGGTGGTCATGCATAATCCAAACACGCAGCTTGATCATTGAGGTGGCTATGAGTTGCCTCCCCGTAAATCGATCCTTACCGTGCACTCGTTGAGCCGGGATCTTGCTGAGAGTTCAGCGCTGGATGGGCACACAGAAACGCACTAAGACAGCTTCCGTCGAGTCCGATACCGTAAAAGTGGGATCACCCAAGGCGGCCCGAAAGTCTTGGCTATGCCAGAATTCCTCGTGGTCTACACGCCAGTCGGAGACTGCCTGGTATCCCTCGCCTTCGTCGATCGCGTGAGCTGCATCAACAGCGCCCAGGGCACTACGCGAACCTCGGTAGCTTCCGTAATGCAGACGGGGCGCCCGGACGAATCAACAAAAGCACGAACCTCGCGCCGTGCGGGTTGCTCACCGTATGGCCGGGATCAGAGTTCCGGCCGCGTCAGGGGATCCCGTCCTCGGTCACGGATCGGGTCCTTCCCTAAGCCCTTCTCTCGGGGCGCGCCGGACGTCAGCCGGCTACCGTCCGATCAGGTCGGCCAGGACATGAGCCTCACTGATGTCGGCAGCTTTGGTTGCCGTCAGCAACGTCAGCCGTTTGCCCTTAGCGAGTTCGCGCAGATGGTCCAGCGCCAGCGCCCGGGCCGGATCCTTAAGCTCGGCCTTGTAGCGCTTGGCAAACTCGTCGAACTTGGCAGGGTCGTGGCCGTACCATTTGCGCAGCTCCGTTGAGGGAGAGACGTCTTTGCACCACTCGTCCAGTGCCGCCTTGACCTTGGTCATCCCGCGGGGCCAGATACCGTCCACCAGAACCCGTATGCCGTCATCGTCCCTGGTCCCGTCATAGACCCGGCGCACCTGAACATCCGCTGCAGTCGACATTCCCCAGCCTCCTCGCTGAATTTCGGCACGGCGCGGCTACCGTCCTTCGAACAGTGACGCCCGAAGCGGCGAAAACCCCTCTGGGTCATCGTCCTCGGTGACATTATGCTCTCCCAATCCCCCGAGGAGCCACGTGACCACGAGCAGGCACCGGACCGCTCAGCACACCCCGGGCCCACGCCCCGCCTGACGAGTTCTCCCGTTCCACCGCCGGCGACCGAAGCGGCCCGGGGCAGCGGGACAAAGTCGAACCGTGAGTACTCTCCCCGGCTTCCATGCGGCGGATCGGACGTTCTTCCCCCGCGATGTGCTCGACGTTGCCCCGGAGCTCCTCTGCTACGTTCTTCAACGCATGGATGACGACGGAACAAGCGCAGGACGAGCTCAGTTGCGTGTCCTGCGCCTGGTCCGGCGCTGATTCCAGATGCGGGGCCTCTGGAATCAAACCCGAACAGGCCGCGTTAAATCCTAATGGGCGCCCGTGAGCGCCCGAAGGAATGGAATGACGAGAAACGTCGAGACCGTCGAAAACGATGCCGACAGGACCACTACTTGCCACCGGCACCCCAACGGCAGCGGCCTGATCGGTCCGGGCGCCCGGGCAGAAGTGGATTCCTTCATCAGTGCAACCACATACGTCGAGGCAGGCGCCCGCATCGGGTCCGGCTGCCGTATAGGCCGCGGAGGCTGGATCGACCACCAGGCCATCGTCGGTGACCACCGCTTCGTCGGCGTCCCCGGTCATCAGCACGCACCGGATACTCGGGTCGGCCGCGGCGATGGCCCGGCACACCTCTGCACCGGTGCGCCGTTGCCGCGTGGAGTGAGGTTCGCCCTGTGGTGTGGATCCGTGCTGTTTCCGCCCGCGGCTTGGCGGACTCCGACGCCGCCTCTGCGGTGTCTGCGCAGTGGTCCTGCATCAGTCCAGTGCCGGCGCATTCACGTACGTCGGTGATAGCCGCCGCCGCATGCTTGTCCCGGTATGGCTACGAAAGGTGCAGAACGGTGCCGTCGGGCGCGAGGAGTCGGAATCTGACCTGTGATTGGCGGTCGGTGAACAGTTCGAAGATTCCTGCCATGGTGTTCTGTCCTTTTCGGGCGTCAGCCTCGCCTACGAGGTAGACGCGCTCCACGGCCTCCTGATCGGCACCCCGGCCCAACTCGGTCTGGACTTCACCGTCCTGACCCTGTCCATGACAACCATGATCTGCATCGCCTCAGCACTCCTTGGCAGGCTCGCCGCTAAGCACCGGCAAAGACCAGTACCGGGCAGTGGGCATGGTGAACCGTTTGCGCCGACACGGAACCGGGCATAAGGCCAGTGAATCCCCCGTAGCCGCGCGATCCCACGGCAACGACGTCGGCGTCCCGGGACGCTTCGACGAGCAGCGACGCGGGATTTCCCTGCACGATGTGTCCGGTGATCTCCACCCCTGGCTCCCCCGCCCGAGCAAGCTCGTGATCAAGGACGGATTGGGCGTCGGCCTGGAAACCTTCATAGTCCCACACCGGCATCATGGCATTGCTGACATGAGGGAAGTTCCACCCCGTGAGGGCCAGCACCTGACCTTTGCGCAGCCGGGCTTCCTCCACGGCCCAGTCCAGAGCCTCCCGGGATTGCGCCGAACCGTCCACCCCCACCACTATGCGGAATCCTCCGTTGGCGGTCATGCATCACCCGGACCGGATCGGTCCCCGCTGCCCGGGATCGCGTGAAGGTCGCCGGTGAAGTAATGCTGGATTGTCGGGGCGAGGAACCGGGTGATGTCATCAGGACTGGCGGTCGCCAATGGGTCGAGCTTGACGAGGTAGCGGACGATGACCAGTCCCATCAGTTGGCTGGCAACAAGCGCCCCGCGCAGCCGGGCCGTCACCGGGTCAGTCTCCAGGTCCGCCACGACGGGGCCCAGGATGCGGCGAAGGAAAACCTCACGCATCAACGACAAGTCGGCCCCTGATCCCAGGGCCTTGCCCACCAGGCCCAGCATCGCGGATTGCGCCGGTGAATCCCAGACCTTCAGCAGGGTCCGCACGAGGGCCTCCCCGCGCCCGTCCGGAGCCGTGGCGATGACCTGGGCAAGTTCATCCTCGGGCACCACGGGCAGCTCCACGCACGCGTTGAACAGGTCCTCCATGCGCGGGAACTGTTCGCTGACGAGCGACTCGTTCACGGCCGCAGCGCGCGCGATCTGGCCATAGTCCACGGCATCAACCCCGTACTCTGCGAACAAGGCCCTCGCAGAATCCAGGATCCTTTCACGGGCGCCCCCGACCGGTCCGCCGCCCTCTGCCGCTGAACCGCTCCCGGCTGATGCTTCCATGGACTCACCTCCGCAGCAGATGCGATACGTCCTGACGTATGGCATAACGGTGCCAATATCCGGCCCGTCCCATGCTCCCTGGACGCCTGCAGCTCCCACAGTGCCGAAGGACCCCTCACCGCAAGAAGACGTCCTCCACGCAGGGGTCGACTTCGGCCGGGGGTCCTGGCTGCGCCGGTTCTTCCGGTTCTTCCGGTTCTGCCGGTCCTTCCGGTTCTGCTGCGTCGGCCATGAGCTGGTCAATGCGTGACGAGTCCGTCTGGGCGGCTTTGAGCGCGTCGGCGCGCTTGAAGGGTCCAGCCGGTGCATTATCTGCCTGTTCGACGCGCGACTCGGTACGATTCATGCCGCCATCGACCGGGTGGTTAGGCTGGGTGGATGGCGACAGTTATTCTCGTGCGGCACGGCCGCACCACAGCAAATGCCACTGGGCTGCTGGCCGGTCGGGCCGTCGGTGTCAGCCTGGACCAGATCGGGCGCGACCAGGCGGCGCTGACCGGAGACCGGCTCGCGGCCGTACCCGTGGTCGGGGTGGTGTCGAGCCCTCTTCAGCGTTGTCAGCAGACCGCCCAGATCATCCTCGATCGCCAGGCTGGCACGCCGTACGCGCCGGTCGATCCCGATCTCACCGAGTGCGATTACGGCCAGTGGCAGGGCCGCACGCTCACTGATCTCGCGACCGAGGATTTGTGGCCGGTTGTGCAGTCGCAACCGTCCGCCGTCGTCTTTCCCGGCGGTGAATCCATGGCCGCGATGCAGGCTCGGTCGGTGGCAGCGATTCGACGCCACGATGCAGCCTTCGAAGACGAGCACGGGCCAGGGGCCGTGTGGGTGGCGGTGAGTCACGGTGACATCATCAAGTCAATCCTCGCCGACGCGCTCGGCATGCACCTTGACCTGTTCCAGCGTATTAACGTGGGCCCCGCCTCTGTATCGATCGTGCGCTACGGCGCTAGTCGGCCGAGCGTCTACGCGACCAACACCGACGCGGGTGATCTGTCGTGGCTGTCGAACGGCATCCACGCTGGCGATGCGCCGGTGGGGGGCGGTGCAGGGCAAAAGGCGCCATGAACCTCATGTGACTAAAATATTGACATGCCTACACTTGTTCACGAGTTTGCTTGGCCTGATCGGGTCGTCGTTGGCACCATTGGCCTTCCGGGGGCGCGCACGTTCTACCTGCAGGTGCGCGCAGGGACGCAGATCGTGAGTATTGCCCTGGAGAAGCAGCAGTCGGCTCTCCTTGCGGAGAAGATCGACGAGATTCTCGACCAGCTCATCACCGTCGAGGGCAACCCCTTCAGCGTTCCTACGGGCACTCCCCTTGAACTTGTCGACAATGACCAGCTCGAGGCCGTTCAGGAGCAGTTTCGCACTGGCGCCATGACCCTAAGTTGGGACCCAACCACGGCCCAGGTCGTAATAGAGGCCTACCCCATCACCGATGTCGATGCTGATGACGACGGCGAATCGTTTGATGAGGACGGCGCTAACGAGCCCGAAATGCTGCTGGTGCGAATGCCGGTCGGAACCGCCCGCGCATTCGCCAAGCGCACCCGTGAGATCGTGGGCGCGGGGCGTCCGACGTGCCCGCTCTGCGGTTACCCCATAGACGCCGACGGGCACATCTGCACCCTTCCCGAGGTCTGATGCCAGCGCCGGACCTAATGACCGCCGAGCTGACGCTCACCGGCCGCATCACGACGGCTTCAAACGCTACATTTCTGGGCCGCATCGGCGACGTGGCGGTCGTCTATAAGCCGATAGCAGGCGAAAGTCCGCTGTGGGATTTTCCCCACGGCACCCTGGCTCACCGGGAGGTGGCCGCTTATCTGGTCTCGCGGGCCTTCGGCTGGGACGTCGTGCCGCACACCTGGCTGCGCGATGGTCCGATGGGCGAAGGAATGGTGCAGCTCTGGCAGGAGCAGGACCCCGTCCAAAGCGCCGTGAACCTGGTCGCGACCGACCAGGTGCCGGAGACGGGCTGGAAACACGTTCTCGAGGGACGCGATGAGAACGGACGGATGCTCGCCCTCGTTCACGAAGACTCGCCAGCCCTGAGGCGCATGGCGGTGTTCGACACGGTCGTCAACAACGCCGACCGCAAAGGCGACCACATTCTTGCCATGACGGACGGACACCGGCACGGCGTGGACCATGGGCTCACCTTTCACCGTGACCACAAGCTGCGCACGGTCCTGTGGGGATGGCTGGGAGACGCTCTGACCGCCGAGGAACGCGACGGCATAGAGCGTGTCAGTGAAGGACTGCACGGCGGGCTGGGCCGACACCTGGCGGACTTGCTCAGCGCCGAAGAAATAGCATCGCTCGCCGCGCGCTGCGCCCGGTTGCGCTTGGCGGGGCGGTTTCCGGCTCCGAGCGGTGAGATGTCGGCGGTGCCCTGGCCGCTGTTCTAAAGGAATTACGGCTACGGGCTTCGCAGGCTGTGTCACGTTGATGGCCTGGCGGCGTCCACTCGCGGCGCCGCTCCCACATAACGCACCTGATCGAGGCCTCCTCCGTGGGGCCCCGCCGGGGGCGGGCCTGTCCACCACCTGTCCGTGAGAGTGGGTGGGGGCGCCCCCAAGGGAACAGCCGGCTTCCCCCTCCCCAAGCATTTTCACAGCGAAATGATAGGCAGAGGCGCCACTCTGGATACATGAACACACAACTTCTGACGACCCGTCCCGGGGTTCGCCGCAGCTCCCGTGGCGCCGCGAACCCCTTTAAGGGGCAGCATCGGCGGCGGTTGCTGCGAGCGGATCTGTTGACGGTCCTCTTCTGGGCGTCCCTGGCGGGCGCCGTCGCTTTGTGGCTGGCCGACGGCGGAGCATCCGGCTTCCGGACTCCCGCCGGATCCTTCACCGCGCTGGGCATTGTGGCCGGCCTGGCCGGGATGGACCTGGTGCTTCTCATGCTGCTCCTGGCCGCCCGGCTTCCCTTCATTGACGGTGCACTCGGCCATGACCGTGCCTTGGAAGTCCACCGCAAACTGGGCAAGCCAGCCCTGTACCTCCTGTTGGCGCACGGGATCCTCATTGCAATCGGCTTTGGAATGGCCGAAGGGCTGGATCCCGTCACCGAGGCCGTGAACTTGTGGGTCCAGGTCCCCGACATGTGGCTGGCCTACGTCTCCGTGGTTCTGTTCATCGCCGTCGTGGTCACCTCCCTGGTGGCCGTCCGACGCCGGTTCCCTTACGAATTCTGGTATGCCGTCCACCTGCTCACCTACGCCGCAGTGCTGACCGCTATTCCACACCAGTTCAGCGTCGGAGGACTGTTCGCACCGGGTACCTGGCAGCGGTGGTACTGGCTGGCTGCCTGCATGGGCACCGGCGCGGTGCTCCTGCATAACCGGGTCTTGGAGCCGATTGTGGCCACTACCCGGCACAAACTCACGGTCAGCCGCGTCGTGCGTGTCGCACCCGGCGTCGTCAGTATTGAGATGACCGGGCGTCACCTTGACGAACTCTCGGGAGCCGGCGGCAGGTTCTTCATTTGGCGGTTCCTCGCCCCCGGCATGTGGTGGCCCCCGCACCCCTTCAGCCTCTCCGCGGAGCCCCTCCAGCTCGGCGCCAGCGGCTCCCTGCGGATCACGGTCCGCAACCTCGGTAGAGGCTCGTCCCAATTGGCCGGGCTGAAACGCGGAACAAGGGTTGCTATTGAAGGTCCCTACGGACTCTTCAGCACCGCTGCCCGGAGCCGGAATCATGTCGTCATGATCGGCGCCGGCATCGGGATTACCCCCATCCGGGCACTGCTGGAAAGCACGCCTTTCACCCCCGGCAACGCCACCGTCATTCTGCGCGGACACAGCGAAAAGGAGCTGTACCTGGGCAAAGAAATCATGGACCTTTGTCAACGCCGCGGCGCGACGCTGTACCACCTCACCGGGCGCCGCCCGGCGGGCGTCGAGACCTGGCTGCCCGCCGACGCCGCCCGTTCGGGATACCGGCTGGGGAGCTACGTACCAAACATCACGGAGGCCGACGTCTACGTCTGTGGACCGGCGTCCTGGGCCCAAAACGTCCTCAAAGACGCACGCGCAGCAGGTGTGCGGAACGAGCAGCTCCACTACGAAAGGTTTGACTGGTGAGAACTCGCGCAGCAGTTTCAGCGGCCCTGGCTTCCGCAGGGATTCTTGTGGTCGGATGGCAGTCCGGAAGTCACGTAACGGAGGCGGCAAGATCCTCCATCGGGACCTCTGCCGGAACAACCGGAACAACCGGTGCGTCTGCCGGTGCGTCCGGGCATAAGTCCTCCGGAAGCACCTCGGGAGCCACTGCCGGGAGCGGAACGTCCGGAACAACCGGTTCGACGGGAACGCCAGGCTCGACGGCGGCCGCCGCGAACGGGAGCGGAACCTTCGCCGGCTCCGTAAGTCAGACACGGTACGGGAACGTTCAGGTGCAGATCACGGTCAGTGCAGGAAAGATCACCGATGTAACGCCCCTCCAACTCACGGACGAGGGCGGCCGGTCCGTGCAGATCAGCAACGAGGCGGCCCCGCTCCTGCGCGATGAGGTGCTCCAAGCTCAGTCCGCGAACGTGCAGACCATCAGCGGTGCCACGATCACGAGCGACGGATACCTCTCCTCCCTCCAGTCGGCCCTCGATGCGGCGCATCTCTGAGCCTGCGCTTAGGACCCGATCTTGAGCCGTGCTGTGGATCAGTCCGAGGTCGGGGGTCTGCTGAATGCTATCGGTGCTCTCGGACGTAGGTGTCGGGATCGACGTCGTGCCCGGTGATACCGCTGGCGTGGGCGGCCTCGAAGGAACAGAATGCCAGGGCCAGGGCGTGGCGGAGGTCCAGGCTGGCCTGACGGCGGAAATCTGTCAGTCCTTCACGCTCTTCTTCGGCCATGTGGTCGCCGTTGACCTTGTTCACGTTCGCCACCGCATGCCACCACTCCGGCGAGCCGGCCGGATGCGAGTCCACCTCGGTGATCGCGTCCCGGATCTCGTTGTGATCGTGGATTGCATCGGTCGTCTCATCCTCCGGGGAGTCCTTGCCGCCTGCACCTGCGCCCAAAGCCAGCAGTTCGGGATAAAACAGCAGTTCCTCAGCCTTCGCGTGGACCTCGAGCAGGATGCGAAGCCTGGCCCAGACCGCTTCCAGATCCGGAGCCGGGGAGTCCTGCATTTCATCCAGGAGCGCAAACATCCGGCGCTGGTCATGGTGGTCGTTGAGAATCACATCGGTGATGTCCATCGTTGTCCCTTCTACATGTCTAAGGCCCGGTGTCCGCGGTCCATAGGCCACTCTACCCAGCCGGTGTCCGTTAACGGGTGGGAGGAGACGAGCCCGGCTTTGGGGAGCGCCACGCCGCGGGCCGCTGCCGGGTTGGACCCGGACCACCCAGTAGGCTCTGCTGGATATGCTCAGGTTCAAGTTCACGTCGAAAGTGCCCGCTGGCAAGTTCTGCGCAGCGTTGACGACCGCCGCGCTGCTGGCGGTCGCTGCCGTGCCGATGGCCAGTGCGGACGACGCACCACCGTCGGGCTATCCGTCGTGGGCGGACGTCCAGGCAGCCAAGGGCAACGCCGCAGCTAAGAGCGCCGAGGTCCAGAAGATCAACGCCCTTCTTGACGGCCTGGAGCAGCGGGCCTCCTCACTTGGCGCTGCTGCGGTGAAAGCGGGCCTGGCCTACGCCGTCGCGCGCAACAACCTTGATGCCTCAACGGCGAAACTGAACGCGCTGAAAGAGAAGACCGACAAGGCTCATGCCACAGCGGCGAAACTGAGGCGGGAAACAGGAACCCTCGCAGCCCAGGACTACATGACCGGGGGACTCAATCTGGGACCCTTCCAGGTGATGGATACCCTGCAGAGCCAAGACGGGCTGCAGAAGCTGGACATGATGCAGATCGTCACCCGGCGGACCACCGACACGTACAACAGTTCGCGCGCCGCGGAGGCAGTCGCCTCGTCCCTGGATGAGCAGCAGGCCGTGGTGCAGACCGAGAACCAGCGGCTGACCGGGGAGGCCCAGGCGAAACTTGGCGCCGCACAGGACGCCCAACGGGCGGCCCAGCAGAAGGTGGCCGAGGAAACGAAATACAGCCACACCCTCGTCGCGCAGCTGGCAAGCCTGAAGAACACCAGCGCGGCCGTCGAACGGAACTACCGCGCCGGCGTAGAAGCCAAGGCGGCCTACGAGGCGCAGCAGGAGGCCCGCCGGCGCGCAGCAGAAGCGGCCGCTGCCAAGGCTGCAGCCGCCGCTGCCGCCGCAGAGGCAGAGGCAGCGGCGTCGGCGTCGGCGTCGGCTGTCCCGCCCTCGAGCCCCCCGGCCGCCGTGGTGCTGCCCGACATCCCCGGCGGTGCCGCCAACGATCCGGGCGGCGCTCAAGCGTACGCCTCGTCCCAGCTGAGCGCCCACGGCTGGGGCGGTGACCAGATGACGTGCCTGATGAATCTGTGGAACCAGGAGTCGAGCTGGATGACCAACGCCACCAACCCCTCCAGCGGCGCCTACGGCGTGGCGCAAGCCCTCCCACCGGAGAAGTATTCGTCCACCGGGTCCGACTGGCTGACCAACTACCGGACCCAGATCGACTGGGGGCTCGGCTACATCGCGGGCCGTTACGGGTCACCCTGCGGCGCCTGGGACCACGAGACTTCCAACAACTGGTACTGACCCCGCCAAGGCATCCGGGATTACCTGGCGCCGGCCGTGCCGGTCCGATGTGTCGCCAGGCAACAGGTGAAACAAGTGGAAGAGACATGTCCGGCCCGAAATCACATGGATAAGTCCAGTAACGACTACCCGTGACCGACAGTGGTGGCACTCCTAGGGCGGTCTACGTCAACACCGCCAATCCGGGACGCGACGGATCCCGGTGGTGGCCCACATCGAACACCTACCGCGGGAAGGACCTTACCAACCCCTATGGGATCTGCGACGGTACTTCCACTCCGGCCTGCGCCTACACGTACGGCTACGCCATGGCCTTCGACGATGCCAATTTGCGCGGCGTCCCCGATCCGGCGCACCATCTGTGGTGGCTG
>NZ_JBFRCV010000021.1:0-29042 GCF_052113245.1 Arthrobacter sp. YAF34 | reverse complement strand
GGGGTAGCCGTCCCGGTTCTCATCCGTGTAAACGACAACGTAGGACGCCGTTGCCTTCTCATCGTTGGCGGCGTGGCTGGTCAGCGTCTGCGCGTAGTTGCCCGGCTCGACGTGTTCGGGTGCGTCCACCCGCAGGGCAAGGGGCAGGAAATTTCCTGGAGGAAGTCAGCGACGCAGGAGCGCCGGAGGGACATTTCCTGCACCGCAGGCCCCGACGAAGGAGGGGCTAGACGGGGTGGAGCGGACGCCTAGAATCCGAAGGAATCTCAATGATGTTGTCAATGGGATTCCTGGGTGTGGCTATGGGACGGGGCTCTCGCGATCGTTGTTCCCGGGCAGGGCTTGCGTGCTTTGGTGTTGTTCATGGGTTTGTTCCTTTCACGTGGGCGGGCAGGTATCTGTACCGGTGTCCCGTCTCCCCCACCATGTATTTGCCTGCTGGCGGACCTTGCGTAGCTGTGCCCGACGGAGCCGGGGCAACCCGTAGGGCTAGCAATGGATGGCTTATGGGAGGAAATAAGCGAAGCACCGACATAAGGCATCCGCTGGGCAGCCGTCCGCAAGACGGTTGAGCCGGTGGAGCAGGCACATACGATCGGAAAAGAATCATGGACGCCCCTAAATTTTCCGCGTCGGTCTATGTCACTCCAGAAAAACCAAAGGTCACATCGTA
The DNA here is from genome assembly GCF_052113245.1 of Arthrobacter sp. YAF34. Classification (NCBI taxonomy): domain Bacteria; kingdom Bacillati; phylum Actinomycetota; class Actinomycetes; order Micrococcales; family Micrococcaceae; genus Arthrobacter; species Arthrobacter sp. YAF34. The sequence goes on along the minus strand of NZ_JBFRCV010000021.1, from coordinate 28,369 downwards.
GACGGGGCTCCTGATCCAGCTCTATTCTTGGCCCACTCTCATGGGGGCGGTGGCGGCCAAAAGGCTGTCACCTGGAGGTGGCTGTCTAGCCACATTTAGTGACTGGACTATGCATGCGTAATCACAGTGTCTCCAGAACCATCGCTGGCGTGCTTGTGGCCATGGTACTGATCGTCGGTTACCTACAATTTCCCGCTGGATCGGCGACGGCGGCTACGTCATTGTCTCCGGTTCCGGTTCCCACGATCACCGGGACGGCGAAGGTCGGCTCCACCCTGACCGCGGTCCCGGGGACCTGGGGACCGGCACCGGTGACACTGGCCTACCAGTGGAGGGCCGGCGGCGTCGTCATCCTCGCCGGGGTGAAGGCCACCTACGTTCCGGTCGCCGCCGACGCGGGCAAGACTCTSACCGTGACGGTGACCGGCACGAAGACCGGCTACACCACCGCGGCGAAAACCTCCGCCGCGACCGCCGCCGTCACCGCACTGCCGGTCCTGTCGCCGGCGCCGGTGCCCACGATCACCGGAACAGCGAAGGTCGGCTCCACCCTGACCGCGGTCCCGGGAACCTGGGGACCGGCACCCGTGACCCTGGCCTACCAGTGGAGAGCCGGCGGCGTTGCGATCCTCGCCGGGGTGAAGTCCACCTACGTCCCGGTCGCCGCCGACGCGGGCAAGACTCTCACCGTGACGGTGACCGGCACGAAGACCGGCTACACCACCGCGACGAAAACCTCCGCCGCGACCGCCGCCGTCACCGCACTGCCGGTCCTGTCGCCGGCGCCGGTGCCCACGATCACCGGAACAGCGAAGGTCGGCTCCACCCTGACCGCGGTCCCGGGGACCTGGGGACCGGCACCGGTGACCCTGACGTATCAATGGAAAGCCAACGGCGTGGCCGTCACCGGCGCGACCGCCGCGACCTACAAGCCTGTAGCGGCCCAGACCGGCAAGACCGTCACCGTCACCGTCACCGGAACCAAGACCGGCTACACCAGTAAGGCCAAGACCTCAATGGCCACGGCCCCGATTGCCGCGCCGCTGGTCATCACCGGTGGCGTGCTGCACGACGGTACCGCGGGCGCCAGATACCTGGAGCAGGTCACGGCAACCGGCGGCATCCAGCCCGTGACCTGGACAGCAACCGGGTTACCCCGCGGCATCACCGTCACCCCCGGGGGGACAATCTCCGGAATCCCCACCGCCGCCGGAACCACCACGGTCACACTCACCGCAACGGACGCCGCCGGAACCCGGGCCACCGCGACCCGCACCCTAAATGTGCCCACGACGATGCCCACCGGATGCGCGGGCACCGCCTGTGCCGTACTGAAACCGAGCACACGGACCGTTCACGTCCCGGCCACCGCCATCAAAACCCTCACCCGGGACTCGGTGACGCGGAAAGTCGCCACCGTAACTCTCACCGGCCCGGCCGTGAACGGCAGGAAGATTGCCGCCGGCCAGGTCCTGGTCCTGACCCCCACCCCGGACATCGAATCCGGTGCCATCGTCTACATCGACACCCTCAAGAACAACCCCGACGGGACAGTCACCGCGTCCGTCACTCCGACCACCCCGGCCGACGCCTATACCGAGGGCACGGTCAACAGCATCGACCCGACACTCACCACCGGAACCCCCGCCATAGCGACCCAAGCGCTCACCACGACCCCGTCCCCTTCAGCCACAACTCAGGCAACCTCGCCCTTACGGCTTAAGTGCGACGCTGGGGTCACCGCCATCCCTGCTGGACTGTCCACGACCACCAACATGACCCCTTCTCTCGTGGCCATCTGGAAACGCCCGATCGCCGGAATAGGCGGCGTGTACGTCGGAACAGGTGGCTTAGACCTCTTCCAGTTCGACCTGGACGGCACCATCACCGTAAACCTCGGCTCCAGCATCTCCGGACAAGGCAAATGCACGCTCACCCTGCCCGAAGCCAAAACCAGCGTCCCCGCCGGAAACATGGGCTTCGTCGTCTTCGCCGCCAAACCCACATTGACACTGGAAGTCACCGGGAAAGTCGCGATGAACACCTCCATCACCCTCAAATGCGGGGCCGAATACCGGTGGAACGCAGGGACCGAAAGCCGCACCAGATTCTGTTCCACCGCGTCCCTGCCCCTGACCCTTACCAGCAGCGCCGGTGTTGAAGCCAAAGCCACCGCAGCCATCGACGTCCGTGTCGCCCTCAACGACATGGTCGGGATCACCGGCCAGCTCAACGCCGGCATCAACACCAAATACACCCCCACCACGCACCCCATCACCACCATCGACGCGACCGCCGGCTACGAACTCGGAGCCTGCCTGGCCTGCTTCTGGGCCGGCTCCCCTGCCCATGTCACGATGCTCACCGGCACCTTCTACAACCACCGCATCGCCACCTACGACACCCCGCCACCACCGCCACCAACCACCACCGCCCCGCTGACCATCACCACCACCAGCCTGCCCACCGCGACCACCGGCACCGCCTACCGCGCCACTCTCACCGCCGCGGGGGGCACCGGCCCCTACACCTGGGCCATCACCACCGGCAAGCTCCCCTCTGGCCTCACCCTGGAACCGAGCAACGGAACCATCACCGGCGTACCCACCGCCGCCACGACCAGCAACCTCACCATCACACTCACCGACAACAACCGGGCAACCACCACCCGCACCACCACTCTGAGAAGCCAGCCCGCAGCCCCGCCAGGACTCACCAACGTCAAAACCATCATCAGCGCGGGCTATAACGCGTACGCGCTCAAAACCGACGGGACCGTCTGGGCCTGGGGCCAAAATTTCTTTGGCCAGCTGGGCAACGGCACCACCACCGACAGCAGCACCCCCGTCCGGGTCACCGGCCTTACCGGCGTCACCGCCATCGCGGCAGGCGACGGAAACGCCTACGCCCTGATCCAGGACGGAACCGTCAGGGCCTGGGGCTACAACACCTCCGGCGAGCTGGGCAACGGCACCACGACCGGCAGCAGCACCCCCGTCCGGGTCACCGGCCTCACCAGCGTCACCGCCATCACGGCAGGCAACGGAGCAACCTACGCCCTGCTCCAGGACGGAACCGTCAGGGCCTGGGGCGTCAACGCCACCGGCCAGCTGGGCAACGGCACCACTACCAGCAGCAGCAGCACCCCCGTCCGGGTCACCGGCCTCACCGGCGCCACCGCCATCACGGCAGGCGACCTAGCCGCCTACGCCATACTCAGAGACGGAACCGTCCGGGCCTGGGGCTACAACAACTGGGGCCAGCTCGGAAACGGCACCACTAGCAGCAGCAGCAGCACCCCCGTCCGGGTCACCGGCCTCACCAGCGTCACCGCCATGACGACTGTCGACGGAACGGCCTACGCCTTACTCCAGGACGGAACCGTCAGGGCCTGGGGCAACAACACCTCCGGCCAGCTGGGCAACGGCACCACCACCGACAGCAGCAGCACCCCTGTCCGGGTCACCGGCCTCACCGGCGCCACCGCCATCACGGCAGGCAACGCAGCCGCCTACGCCCTGCTCCAGGACGGAACCGTCAGGGCCTGGGGCAACAACATTTTCGGCCAGCTGGGCAACGGAACCACCTCCTTCAGCAGCACCCCCGTCCGGGTCACCGGCCTCACCGGCGCCACCGCCATCACGGCAGGCAACGGAGCCACCTACGCCCTGCTCCAGGACGGGACCGTCAGGGCCTGGGGCTACAACTACTCCGGTGCGCTGGGCAACGGCACCACCACCGACAGCAGCACCCCCGTCCGGGTCACCGGCCTCACCGGCGCCACCGCCATCACGACAGGCAACGAAGCCACCTACGCCCTGCTCCAGGACGGAACCGTCAGGGCCTGGGGCGGCAACACCTCCGGCGCGCTGGGCAACGGCACCACCACCGACAGCTGGATCCCGGTGCGGGTCGGAGTGACATCCGGACCGTAAACCGGCTCCCCCGTCGGGGACGGGGCACGTCCTGGCCGAGGGCCTCGGCATGATTCCGCGACCTCCAACGCTCCGACCCACGTCTCTCGAAGCTGTCTTCGGATCCCGGACTCCCGCCGGAACACGGCGACGAGCTATCGGATGTCCTTGCTGCATAAGTGAGGCGGCCCATCCCTGAGAAATCGGCCGCTGGCCGAAGGGACGGTCTGCGGATGGGGATACTGCTTGCGGGTAGCTCGGTACCATCACCAGCGTCAGCGTCAGCGCCACTCATTCAGGTCACCGGGCTGAGAGCAATCAACGGACTTCAGAACTGACCCCGTTCAGCCAGCTAAGCGCGGACTGCATGACCGGGGGCCGGGGTGTAGGTGGTGCCGTCGCGGAGCATAGCCCAGAGGACGTTGAGGCGGCGGCGGGCCAGGGAGAGCATGGCCTGGATGTGGGTTTTTCCTTCGGCGCGTTTTCGGTCGTAGTAGGTGCGGGAGGCGGGGCAGGACTTCAGCGCGGAGAGCCCGGAGAGGTAGAAGACGCGGAGGAGCCGGCGGTCGTAGCGCCGGGGCCGGTGGTGGTTGCCGGTGGTCCGGCCGGAGTCACGGGGTGCCGGGGCCAGTCCGACGACGCCCGCGAAGCGGTCGGCGGACTGGAAAACGGTGAGGTCCCCGCCGGTGGCGCCGAGGAATTCGGCGGCGAGGACGGGGCCGAAGCCGGGCATGCTCAGCAGCACCTGCGTGTGCCGGTGTTCGGTGACTTTCTCGCTGATCAGCGCATCGAGTTCGGCCAGTTCCTCGTTCAGCCTCAGGATTTCCTGTGCGAGGGCGGCGACGATCAGTTCCCCGAGGTGTTGGGCGGGGACGGTGGTGTGCTGGGATTTCGCCGCATCGACGGCAGCGGTGGCGACGGCGGCGGATGAGCGGGTGCCGTGTTTCTTCAGCCACGCCTGAATCCTGGCCTGTCCGGTTCTGCGGATCCCATCCGGGGTGCGGTGTTTGGTCAGCAGGAGCAGGGCTGCTTTGGAGCGGCTGTAGTCGAAGGCCCGCTCCAGGGCGGGGAAGTATTCGAGCAGTTGGGCCAGCAGGCGGTTGATCGCCCGGACCCGGTCCGCGGACTTGTCGGCCCACCGGGCGGTGAGGATCCGCAGCCCGGTGCTGATCTCGTCCCCGGCCCGCAACGGCTGCAGATCGCGGCGCATCCTGGCTTGGTCGGCTATTACAGCGGCGTCTTTGGCGTCCGTTTTGCCCTCGCCGCGGTAGAGCTTGGAGGCGTGGTGGACGATCCGTCCCGGGATGTAGAGGATGTTTTGGCCGTGGCCGACGAGCATCGCGATCAGCAGCGCCGGTCCGCCGTGGTTCAGGTCCGTTGCCCAGATGACCTCGTCCCCGGCGGCCAGCTTGAGGACGGTGGCGATGAGTTCGAGCAGGGCGRGTTCGTCGTTGGGGATTTTCTGCGAGAGCAGCCGGTTTGAGTCGGCGTCGATCACGACGCAGTGATGATGGGCTTTGCCGGCATCGATACCGGCCCATAGGTGCACCAAAACAGCCTCCAGTCTGTCGGACGGGTGGAACCCGGCAGATAACCGCGCCGTCGTGTCCTTATCCGGCGATCATGTCGCGTCTCTCAATCAGCGGTCGGGTCATCGCGGGGCGGCGGGCGGCCAATCCTTCGGAGCCGTCACGACATGAGCCGTCCGGCCACAGCAACAAAGCCATACCCGCCTCCCCCGGGTAGCCACGACCCTACAACGGCCACGGAACCACCCGACAACAACATAAGGACAGCAACCAAAAGACGGTAATACTGGAACAGTGCCTGAGCCGTCGTGACCCAGCCAAAATTGACGTGCCTGGCGGCACTGTCTTCCCGATGATCTGTCCGCCGGCTCAAGGTCCGCTAAAAGGGGTGTCGAGCCAGGCGGACATGACCTCATAGGAGCCTGATACGACCAGTCCCATTACCGTTTTGTCTGCCCACCTGGCCCGCGCCCGATCAATCAGCATTCGACGCGAGTGAGGGGCAATTTCCATCTTGGCAAGCGAACCAACAAAAGTCATCGCGGGTATCGACACCCACGCCGACACACACCACGTAGCCGTCATCAACGAACACGGCAAACCCCTCGCGGACAAGGAATTCCGGATACCGGAAAATCATCGACTTCATCACCTCCCACGGCACAGTCATAGCCATCGGCGTCGAAGGAACAGGCTCCTATGGCGCCGAACTCGCCAGAACCCTACGGGGTGAAGGGCTCACCGTGCTGGAGGTAAACCGCCCGAACCGGGCCGCCCGCCGACTCAGGGGAAAGTCCGACCCGCTGGATGCCTACCACGCCGCCAATTCCGTACTCGAGGGACGGACGAAGGCGATCTCGAAGGCCAAAGACGGCCCCGTTGAATGCCTGCGGATCCTACGTTCCGCGCGCGTCAGCCATCAAGGGCCCGGACCGCGGCCATCAACCAGATCAAGGCGCTCCTCGTTTCTGCCCCGGACAAAATCCGGGCGAAATACCGCGCGCTGGCCACCTCAGCGCTGATTCCTGCCCTGCAGCGCATGAGACCTTCAGGACACCTGGCTGGCCCCGAATACGTGACTCTTCTGACCCTGAAAGCGCTGGTAGCCCGATGCCAGGCACTGGGAACAGAAATCGAGGCTGCTGACGCGGCACTCAAGGAAATCCTCGACAGCTATGCTCCGATGCTTTGCGATCTCCCAGGAGTCGGGACCGAAGTAGCCAGCCTCATGAGGCAAGACAACCCGCCACCGGCTCAGCAGAGGCGGCGACCGCAGCGCCAACAATGCCTTGCACCAGGTAGTCCTGGTCCGCATGGGCTCTTGCCAACGCACCAAGGATTACGTGGCTAAACGCACGTCCGAGGGCAAGAGCAAACGCGAAATCATGCGCTGCCTCAAACGCTACGCAGCCCGCGAGATCTGCCGCCAGATCACCGACCCCCGGCCGGCACCCGACAACTCGGACCTCCGCCACATGCGGACGGAACTCGGACTCACCATCACGACAGTGGCCGGCGAACTTGGCCAATGGGTTTCCATCATTTCGCGTCTGGAACGCGGCCGTATCCGCAATGACGAGCTCGCGGCGACCTACCGCCAATGGCTGACCGACCAGGCCGAGGCGCAACGCCCCACACCTCCGGTAGCAGCTGCAGCAAGGACAAGTGCGTTACTGGACGCCGTTAGCTGAGACTCGGAGGCTTGACGCTTTACTCAACCAGCCCTACTCTAAAACCATAAAGTTATATAACGATAAGGTTATGATCCTGATGATTGATGAATTGAGTGCAGTGTTCGGTGCTTTGGCCGATCCGACCCGGCGGGCCATTCTGCAGCGGCTCGCGGACGGCGATGCGCAGGTTTCCGACCTTGCGGYGCCGTTCAGGATCAGCCAACCGGCGATTTCAAAACATCTGAAGGTACTGGAGAACGCCGGCCTGATTTCCAGGAGCCGGGTGGCGACTGCCCGGTTCAGTCATCTGGAGCCCGACCGGCTCAAGGAAGCGAGCGAGTACATGGAGCGGTATAAGAAGTTTTGGGGTGAGTCCTTCGACAAACTCGACGGCGCGCTGGCCTCGTTTCAGCGTGACACCAAGCCCAAGGGCCAGGGCCGAGATGTCTGAGGGGCGCCAGCAGGAAATCGCAGAACACGACGTTTTCATCTCCCGCTCCTTCGCCGCGCCCAGGGACACGGTCTGGCGGTTCTGGACCGAACCCCGGCTCCTCGCCTCCTGGTTCGGGCCCGAAGGCGTTCACGTACCGGCCGACAGCATCACGGTAGAGCTCGTGGAGCAGGGCCGGTGGGAGTTGACCATGGTCGACAACGCCACCGGGGCCAGCCACCCCATCCGGGGACGCATCACCGCCTTTCAAGCGCCGGAATTCCTTGAGATCCAACTGACCGCAGTGACCGAGGCTGGACCCGTGGACGACGTCGTGCTGCGGCTTCAGTTCCACGATCACGGCGACCGGACGCGCATGACCCTCCACCAAGGCCCGTTCACGGACGAGATCCGGGACATGACCCACGCCGGATGGATTCTGTCCTTCACCAAACTCGACACCCTCCTCGAAAGGCCCACAGCATGAAAACCAGTTCCCCCCACACCCAGGTCACCCAGATCACTTCAGCGGACGGGACACCCATCTCCGTCGAACACATCGGTACCGGCCCCGCCCTGGTACTGGTCGACGGCGCCTTCTGCGGCCGGTCCTTCGGCCCGGCCCGGTCCCTGGCCACCAGGCTTGCCGACTCCTTCACCGTGTATTTCTACGACCGTCGCGGCCGCGGCGACAGCGGTGATACCCGGCCTTACTCCGTGGAACGCGAGATTGAAGACCTCGCCGCCGTCATCACCCATGCGGGCGGAGACCCCTTCGTCTACGGCATCTCCTCCGGCGCCGCCCTCGCCCTCGAAGCAGCAGCGGCGGGTATCCGGATGCGCAAGCTCGCCACCTACGAGGCCCCCTACACAGGAATCGGCGACGCCGATGGAACGACCGTCGACCACGCCGGGCACCTGAACTCACTGCTCGCCCAAAACAAGCGCGGCGCGATGGTCTCCTACTTCCTGGTCAAAATGATCGGCGTCCCGGCATTTGTGCCCCTCATGCTGCGCCTGATGCCAAAGATCTGGAAGAGCCAAAAGAACGCCGCCAACACACTCCCCTACGAGGTCGCCGTTCTCAACAACTTCACCGCACCCACGGACCGGCTCGCCAAAATCACGGTGCCGACCCTTGTCATGGTCGGTGGAAAGGCCGCCCCAGCCATGACCTCAGCTCAAGCAACAACAGCGGCCGCCATCCCCCAATCACTGCACCGCACCCTTGAGGGCCAAACACACCAAGTCTCAGACGCAGCAATGGCAGCCGAACTCCGCGGCTTCTTCACCGACTGACCCGTTGACGACCCTCACCAAATTCATTTCGCCCACAGACCGGAATAGACCATGCCCAAAATCAGCTACCAAACCGAACATCAGGAATCCCAACGACGCCCGGCCACCTCCTCTGCCACGCGGGTATTGCTGGCCTGTGGCATCGCCGCCGGCCCCCTATACCTTCTGGTCAGCTATACCCAGGCGCTTCTTCGCCCGGGCTTCGACGCGGCACATAACGACCTCAGTGTCCTCGCCAACGGCGACCTGGGCTGGATCCAAACCACAAACCTGATCCTCACCGGGGCCCTTACCATCCTGTCCGCCATCGGATTCCGACGGGCCCTCAACCCGGGACGAGGAGCCATCTGGGGACCAGTTCTCGTTGGAATATACGGTGCCGGCTTAGTGGGTGCGGGGATTTTCACCGCCGATCCTATGAACGGGTTCCCTCAAGGCACGCCTCCCGGACACCCCACCTCCGGTTCCCTCCACGGACTTCTTCATTTCTTTACCGCCGGAGTAGGCTTTACCGCCCTCATCGCTGGCTGCTGCGTTATGGCCCGCCGGTTCTACAGTTCTGGAAACCGGAGGCTCGGAGCATTCTCCCTGGCTACCGGAGTTCTCTTTCTTGCCGCCTTCGCCGGCATTGCCAGCGGGTCAACATCAGCCGTCATCGTCCTTAGCTTCACAGCAGCCGTAGTCCTCGCTTGGACCTGGCTGGCAATAACCGCCGTCCACCTACGACGCAGCCACCCCCTGTCTCCCCCCGTCCGCACCAGCTGAGCACGCCGACCCACCCAAAAGCACGATCCAACAGCAATTTGACGACTATGAGCATCGTCGAAGACGTAAGACAGGGGCCAGGGGAGGCCGGAGCCCTGCGACGGACAGCACTGGACCCGACAGCCGGCCGCGCCAGCGGACGCCCGAAAGCGTTGTCGGTGGAATCCGCGGTGACCGCCGGACTCATGGGGAGGCCGTGGCAGGATGTCGATCATGGACAGGCGGTTGCGGCGGGCTCCTGACGCCGAATGGGTGCTGATGTACCGGCTCGGACTGAGCCGACAACGCATCGCTGCCCTCGTGCGCGCCGGGCCCTCCACGGTCGGATACCACCTCGTCATCGCCCRCCGCCAGGACCCGGGCCTCGAGGCCGAACACCAGGCCGCCGCCCGCGCCGCACCCGTTCCTCACCCCTCCCCCACGGACCTCGCCCGCATGGACGAGCTCATCGCCTGGGTCAGGGCCGAAGGCCGGCTCCCCCGTGACCGCTCCGGGCAGCGGAGCGAACGGGCGATGGCGCGCTGGCTGGCGGCACGCCGGCGCGAAACGGCCGCGGGGACCCTGGACCCGGCCTACCGTGACGGCCTGGCCCACATGCCCGGCTGGCTGGGAAACCGCCGAAACGCCGAGGACGAGGCCCGCTGGCACCACCGGCTGGCCCAGCTCGAGGACTTCCGACACGAGGGCAACGACTGGCCCCGCCACAAGGGCTGCGATTCTGAGCGGGAGCACACCCTCGGCGTGTGGATCCACACCCAGCGGCACAAGCACCGCCGCGGCGAGCTCGATCCTGTGAAGGTCAAACTCCTGGATGCCGCGGTTCCCGGGTGGCAGGTCGGGAGGACCCGCGGCCGGCCCCGCGTGCGGTGACCTGGAAGGTCGCGCTTCCCGGGAGCGACCAGGACCTCACGCCGGCACTCCTCTTAGATTGGTTCTCCAGTCCCCCCAGCGTGGAGAACCGGGAGCCTCCGCGCTTGAGTCCTTGGACTCGCGCGGAGGCTTTCCCGTACTCCCGGTAAAGACTGCGCTGCTGCCAGCGCTCCAGCCGGTAAGCGTCCCGGGGAGATGGCGTCAGCGACCGGGCCGGGAGCACCTCAGGCGACCTGACGGCCCGGACGCGGCGCGGGCCGTTCCGGGCCCGGGTGTGACATCAGTTGAGGACGTCGTGCAGGTGCCTCCAGCGGGCGAGCGGGCGCGGCCATTGGCCGTGCGTAGCGTCGTTGTCGGTTTCAGTCGATGAGAGGAGTGCCCAGCTGGGACGATTCGCGGTCGGATCACGAATCACGGATCACTACCTACCAGGTATTGCGCGCTACTAAGTCTGCTGATTAAATCTTGGTGACGGCCGCATTCCACGACCGTTCCGCCCGAAAGGAGCCATAGCCATGGGAATTCTCGCTTTCCTCATTCTCGGACTTATCGCAGGAGCGATCGCCAAAGCCATCCTTCCCGGCCGGCAAGGTGGCGGCTGGGTGATCACCCTCGTCCTGGGCGTTGTGGGCGCCATCCTCGGAGGCTGGATCGGTTCGCTGATCTTCGGCGGGGGCCTCGGTGACTTCTTCGACCTCCGGACCTGGCTCCTCTCCATCCTCGGCGCCGTCATAGTGCTCCTCGTCTACGGCGCCGTGGCCGGTCGCAGAAGCAGGGTGTAGAGGCCAGCGGCGTAACTTTCTGCGCGGGTGACGGACTGGGATCCGAATAGGTGGGTGTGGACCAACAGTCTCCGGCCGCCAAAGTGGTCCGAAAGTTGCCGCCGCTTCTGCCGCATCCGGGTGCGACCAATTGTCGCGCCCGTGCAGTGAAAGGCACTTCTCAGTGAGATCCAAGACCATGACCGAACCTCAACTCCCCGAAACCCTCGCCCGGTGCAGGCTCCGTGATATCGCCGAAGGACAAATCCTGCGGCTGGCCGGCTCGAGCTTCGCCGTCGTCGGCAGACGGCAGGAAGGGCCGCTTATCCACCTCGATCTGGAGGCAGAAGACGGGGCGCCCGCCACGCTGATAGGCGTTCCGGGCGCCCGCTTCAGGCTACGCGAACAAGCGGCTATCAGGCCGCTATAGAAGTCCGGCGGCAATATCCTACCTTTCGGAGCAGACCCCTTGGCCCGATGACCACAGCGGCCTCCCCGCCCTGAGGTCCGGCCCTTTGACTCTGGTACCGCGCTCGTGGAGATAGGACGATTACCTCAAATGGCCGCCGGCCCGGGATACGCACGATGCGATGCCGCAGGTCGGCGGCGCCGAGTCGACGGGAGTGCGTGGATGGGCGTGTGGTCTGACACCTCTCCTGCCCCGGAGGGCTCCGGTGGCCCGGTGCGGGTGTTCATCGTTGATGATCAGGAACTCGTCAGGGACGGGCTGCGGAGTCTGCTCGAGCAGGAGGGCCTGGATGTAGTCGGTGAGTGCGGGTCCGCCCGTGAGGCCAGCCGTCGGATCGTAGAGCGGGGAACGCAGGTCGTGGTCCTGGACGAGCATCTACCCGACGGCACCGGCATTGAAGTCTGCCGGGACGCGCTCTCCGTTGATGCCGGCCTGAAGTGCCTGATGCTAACCAGCAATGACAATGATGAGGCGCTCCATTCCGTCGTGCTGGCCGGAGCGGCAGGCTATGTGCTCAGACAACTCCGCGGCCACCAGATAGCGGAGACGATTCTTCGCGCCGCCGCCAGCGAGCCGCTCCTCGCCCCCGCGAAGTTAGCGAGAGTGAAGACGAGTTTGGCCAAAGCGTCTCTTGCCGCGGGATGTAATGACCTGACGGTTGAGGAAAAGGCGGTCCTGGCACTCATCGCCGAAGACTTAACCAACCGCCAGATCAGCGAGTCCTTGGCTCTGGATGAAGCGACTCTGCGGGGACTCGTGTCCACGCTCCTGGCAAAACTGGGCTTCGGAGGTCGCACCACCGTCGCGGACAAGGATCCGACAATCTCCGCGCCGCGGAAACAAGGCGGCGTCCGCCCGGACGCCGACGCCGGGAGCGTGACCTCGATACCGGGGTAAGCCAGATCACCGCCCCGACCTCCAGGCCGGCAAATCCCCTGCTACCGGCCAGAGAGACGCTGCGCCCGGACATGGCAGCAGCACCCGCTAACCGTGGCGCTGCGGAGGAACCCCCGCGTGCGGTGACCGGAAGGCCGCGCTTGCCCGCCGGGCCGGGGCGCATACGATGTCGCTCCTGCAAGTAGACTCAAATCGGCTCTCCTGTTCCCCCAGCTTGGAGAGCCGGGAGCCTCCGCGCTTGAGTCCTTGGACTCGCCCGGAGGCTTTCCTCATACTCCCGACACCCACTGAGCCAGAAGACCTGCTGCTGCCAGAGAGCGGATCACACGGGTCCCCGTCCCAGGGGATGCCGTCAGCGGCCGCCCGGGCGCAAGTCACGCGGCCGGCTCGGAGCCGCTGACTCCCGCGGCCGGCCGGGCGCGAAGCGGGGCGACCCGTTCAGGGCCCGGATGTGAGATCAGTTCAGGACCGGCGGGTGCTTCCAGTACAGCGAGCGGGAATTCACAGTGGACAAGGTAATCGCACGCTGCCGGTCCGGACATCCTCAGACCCGGACACCTGCGACCGCGGCGCTCAATGCGGACATCGGCTGCGCGCAAACCGGCTCTGAATGCCCTGCCGCCAATTGGTGCAACCCCTCCGAGCCCGCACCAGCTCAGGTACAAGCCATACAKTTCCTCCACGCTGAGACCGCCGTCCGGATCCGGTGCGACGCACTCAGTGAGGAAATCTTCCAGTGGTGTCTTCGTCATCGTGGCCTCCTGCATCCTGGCGGCACAGCCGCTCAAATGAATCAGCAACAACATGAATGTGAAGCATGACCAGCCCAGAAACGGACGTAAATCACTAAGAATTTAGAAGCACCAATCCCCACTGTCAACCAGATCTTTCGGAGCGAGCCGGGCCTATCCGCGTGGAGCGCGCAGGATCCACGTGGTTGTGCCCATTGGGATCAGGCGGAGCCCTCCGCGCAGCTCGGGCTGTCCCCCACTGGTGTGCAATCCGATCCGCCGAAGGCCCGGGCGGGAGCGCGGATCGCTGAAACGTCGTAGCCGTCCTCCATGCTTGGATCTGCGTGGATCATGCATCAGATGCAACTGGGCGTGGTTCGCGCCTCTTGCTGGCCCGTTAGTCGAAAGTGTTTTCTAAGTGAAAAATATCAACTCGTATATAAGTTCTAAACTAGTCCCATGAACCCGGAACAGTCAGCCCGGCTGCAGGCGCAGTATGCGCGCCGGGCCGGCCCGATCGGGCTGACGGCGGACGAACTCGATTTCGAGCACTTCCCCGCCAAGAACGGCTTCCCCGGGATCCCGGTGAAGGCGTGGATCAGGTTTCCGAACTGCGCCGAGCTGGTGGACGGCGAGGTGTACGCCTGGACAGCCAAAGCCGTCGAAGTGACATGGAAAGACGGTCCGGTGACCTACCGGACCTGGGTGTGGAGTTCGGCGGTCACCCGCCGCGAAGAAATGATGACCAGGAACTTGGGAGAGCGCGTAGACCGTGACAGCAGTAGCGAATGAAACAACCCTGGACGTGGCCGTGAACGTCCGGTTCACCCAGGCCGGCACACCACTGGCCGTCCGGYACGAGAGCCGGATCTGGGCCGTCGCCGCGGACCCGGTGCACTGGTTCGCCCGGGACGCCTGGTGGGACACCCGGCGCGACGCGGCCCTCGGCAGCGGCGACCTGGTCAGCATCGAATACTGGAGGGTGCAGGTCCGTCTCGGGTCGAATTCCGCGCTTCGGACCTTCACACTGCGCCGGAACCCGCTCTCGGCCCAGTGGCTGCTGGAAAGCATCAGCGACTAGGCCACGGCGACAGTGAACCCCCAGCCAATCAGCGATCAGACCTGGGCCGGGCTCCGGACGGAGTTCACGCTGCCGGCCCTCGCGCAGGTGCACCGCCGGCTTTCCGAACTGATGGAAGACCCCGAACCGGTCATGCGCCAGCTCGTCCGTGTCTTCATCGATGACGGGACCTTCYGCCCGGGATTCCAGTTCCTCCCCGGCGGACAACTCCGCCCGCAGGTCCTTGAGCTGTTCGAGCGTGCGATGGAGCTGCAGATCCCGAACAACCACTTCACCCTCTGGATGGTCACCCCCGCCAGGGAACTTGCCGGAACCCGCCCCGTAGACCGCCTGAAAGGCGACCCCGCTCCCCTGCTGCGCGCGCTGGAATCCTACCGTCGCTGGGTCGGGGTTCGGCTCACGTCCTCCGCGCCGAGGCTGGCAGGGCCGCAAGTGAGGGTCGGGCTGGCGGTTCGTGCGGATCGCGAGGAGTTTATAGCCCTCTGGAATCTGGGCTCTAGAGGCATTTCGGCGGCCCCCGCTTAGTCGGCGTGCTGTGGTCTTTGTCAGGGGTTCCTGACATACTGGCCGTCAGGATTGCCTGACAGAAGGGCGCGCTATGGGCTGGATATCAAACGACAACGAACACGAAGGGTGGGCGGCCGCCGTTGCACCCGACGGACGGCTGTCCGCATCATCGAGGGGCGAAGGAATGCTCGTCAAGGGCATCACCGGCCACTACAAGCCGGACAAGATGCTGCCCGACCACGAAGTTGTCCCGGACAGCGAGATCATCGGCTGGCGCGGGGCCTGTGAATGCGGCTGGCAAGGCGAGCTGTGGGAGCGTGTCACGTCGCCGGCCGCCGCCGACTTCAGCCGCCGCAGGGACTACCTTTCCCCCGACGATTTCGCACACGCTTCCAGCGAAGTCGAAAACGCCATCCACGACGAGTGGAAAGCCCACCTCGCACCGCTGGAAGTTGTGGCCGGCGTGGAGGCGGCAGCGCGTGAATACACCCAGGCCGGGCACCGGCTGGACAAGACCGTTGCAGCCGCGAAGTCAGCGGGAGCGTCTTGGGCGGACATCGGCCGCGCCGTCGGCATCAGCCGGCAATCGGCCCACGAACGCTGGGCCGACAAACAATAAATCCAGACCCCGAACATGAGTGGTTGGTCACGGCCAGCGTCGTTCGGTGGTGTCCCGTTCCCTTGCATCCGGGATGACCCCGGGGGACACTCCCCCAACAGGGCCTTTCTGGACATGATGGGACGAAAGAGAGGAGTCCGGGTGCGGATTCTGGTCGTAGATGATGAGAAGGGTCTCGCCGAAGCGCTCCGCCGGGGGTTAACGATTGAAGGGTTCGTCGTGGATGTCATGCACGACGGCATCAGTGGGCTGTGGGCGTCGACAGAAAACTCATATGACGTTATCTTGCTCTATCTGGTGCTGCCCAACGGCTACGACGTGCTGAAGGAGCTTCGGGAGCGCAAGGTCCGGACTCCGGTGCTGATGCTCACGGCGAAGGACGGCGAGAACGATCAGACCGATGCCTTTGATCTGGCGGCTGTTGACTATCTGACAAAGCCTTTCAGCTTTCCGGTGCTGGTGGCGCGGATCCGGGCACTCATCCACCCCGGGACGCCTGAGCTTCCCGGGGTGTTGACGCTGGGCAGCCTGACGCTGGACCCCCTCAACCGCCAAGCCCATCGGGGGGCCAAGGCGATCAACACCACCCCTCGGGAATACGGGCTCCTGGAGTACCTCATCCGGCACCACGACCAGATCGTGACAAAGGCGGACCTACTCGACAATGTGTGGGAAGACTTTGAAGGAGGGGACAACGTGGTGGAGGTCTACATCGGCTACCTCCGGCGCAAGATCGACATTCCCTTCGGCRTGCAGACACTGACCACTGTGCGGGGGATGGGCTACGTACTCAGCGCCGACCGGGACCCGTAGCCGACGGGGCACTGTTCAGGCCGTCCTGCCAGGCTTCGATCACCGGCAGGTGACCCATCTATAGACGATGACTCACCCGCCGGCCCGGCACCGGCCACCGGCCACGGGCATAGACCGCGAGCCGGCGGACGGATTCTGGGCTCGGCAGCCTATTCGGCCAGTTTCACCACTGCCTGGGCCCAGAGGAAGAACTTGTTGGTGCCGAGGTCCTTTACGGTCTTGATGTTCAGGGCTTCCTGCAACTTCAGAGCGTCGGCCTCGGACAAGCCCTGAAGCGCACCAACAGGTGCCTTGGCCAGTTCCTCGATGCTCTTATCCTCGTATGCCTTATCGAACTTATCGCTCAGACCAGCCACTGTGCAGCTCCTTGGAAGATCAGTCAGATCCCGGACAGACCGGGCAGGCGGTTGCCCAAGGACCAGCAAAGCATGCGCAGATGCACCCGTCCAGAGTCAGGACCTAGCCAGTGAATTGCCTGCCTTCGATCCCTTCCCAGTTACCGGCTACGAAGACAGCGAGGAGCTGATGTCCGTTTCAACGAGCCGCTGAGGACGGCACCCAGCTGCGGGCCGTGCCGGAGATCCGGGACCAGGGCTGGGCTGCCCTTTAATGTCAACGGCGGGCAGTCCGAACCCTCTCCGTGTTGATTAGGGAAGTTATCGGTAGACCGTGGCGCGGGAGACTCCGCAGCTTGCCGATTTCGGAAGCGCTGATTCCTTTGCCTTTGAGTTCCTTGGCTCTGGCTGTGGCAGCGTCGTCTATTTTGGGGGCCCTTCGCTGGTCCCGCAGCCCAGTGCCCCCTCGCCGGCGGCACGCCCACCCGGGCCTGAAACCACCCGGGGCGGCACATGTCCGGTAGGGTCCACTGCGGATAACCCGCTAGAGGAAATGAGAACCCACCGTGGCAGCCGACTATGACGAAGTGAAACCCGACGTCGCGGAATCCCGCAACGCCTCCCTCGAGGCTCTGAAAGAGGCGAACTCCCCCGATGCCCGCAGCGTCGTGCTGGAACTCGACGAAGCCGACACCGTTGACGGCGTCGAACTCCCCGGCGCCGACCTCTCCGGCGAGGAACTCATCATCCACGTGATCCCCCAGGCACACGATGAGTTCACCTGCGCCTCCTGCTTCCTCGTCCGCCACCGCACCCAGATCGCGCGAGAGAAAAACGGCCACGCCTACTGCATCGACTGCGAAAGCTGACCGGCACCTTTCCCGCCGCGCACCGTCGCGCCAGGCAGGACAACGGCACCCCTTTAGCTTGCAGTCCCGGCCACCCTCCAACCGCGGCGGATGTGGCTCCTGGCACGCCCGGACCGGGCAGAAACGTCCAAGGATCCCCGTTGTGGCGCCGGTTAGAGTATGGATATGACGTTGGGGGACGCGGCGGAGCCGCTGGTACACATCAAAGACTTCCGGATGGACTTCGGGGACACCACGGTCATCAAAGACCTGTCCTTCGATGTCCGGGCCGGCGAAACCTTCGGGTTCCTGGGCAGCAACGGATCCGGGAAGACCACGACCCTCCGGGCGCTGCTGGGCATCTACCAGCCGACCGCCGGGACCCTGCAGATCGGCGGCAAGCCCTTCGCCCCGCAGGACGGKKCCCGRCTSGGATACCTGCCCGAGGAACGCGGMCTCTACAARAAAGARTCCGTCCTGGACGTSATGGTCTACTTYGGCCGGCTCAAGGGCCTGGACAAGGCCCGGGCGAAAGCCTGGTCCCGGGACTACCTCGAACGGGTCGGCCTGGCCGACAAGGCGGCCATGCGGCTGGATAAGCTCTCCGGCGGGCAGCAGCAGAAAATCCAGCTCGGCGTGACCATCATGAACGACCCCGAGCTGCTGATCCTGGACGAACCGACCAAGGGCTTCGACCCGGTCAACCGCCGCCTGCTGATGGACATCATCGAAGACCAGAAACGCGCCGGCGCGACCGTCATCATGGTCACCCACCAGATGGAAGAAGTCGAACGCCTCTGCGACCGGGTCATCCTCCTCAAAGACGGCACCTCCCGCGCCTACGGCACCGTCGCCGAAGTCCAGGACCAATTCGGCGGCACCGTCTACCGGCTCACCCACACCGGGACCCTGCCCGCCTCCGCCCTGTACGACATCGTCAGTGCCGGCGGCGGGCAGGCCGAGCTCTCCCCCCGCCCCGGGACGGACGAGGCCGCCGTCCTGCGCGACCTCATCAGCCACGGCGTCGCCGTGAAGTCCTTCACCACCGCCAGGACGTCCCTGGACGAGGTCTTCATCAAGGTCTACGGCGAAACCCACGACATGGCGGAGGCATAAACCCCATGACCCAGAAAACCTCAACACCGCTGCCCTCCCCCGCCCCGGCACCGGCCACGTCGCCGGTGGCGGCGAAGCGCCCGATCGCGCACCACAACCTCGGGACCGTCGTCGGGTTCGAATTCACCCGCACCGTGAAGAAACKCCGCTTCTGGATCGCGACCCTCGCCATCCCGATCGTCATGGCCATCGTCTTCGGACTCGTCTACCTCAGCAACTCCTCCACGCACGCCAGCGCCGACGCCCAAAAGACCGCCGCCATCTCCTTCACCTACACCGACGACTCCGGACTCATCACCCCCGCGATCGCCACCGCCATGGGCGGCAGAAAAGCCGCCGACCCCGGGCAGGCCCTGCTCGACGTGAAAAAGGGATTGACGGACGCGTACTTCGCCTACCCCGCCAAACCCGCCACGGAGCCGGTCAAGGTCTACGGGCAGGACAAGGGGATCTTCGACAACGGCAAATACGACGCCGTCGCCAAACAGCTCCTCACCGCCTCAGCCCAGGCCACCATCGGATCCCCGCAACTAATGGCCGCTGCCGGCGACAACATCAAGACCGAATCCCAGACCTTCAAAGACGGCCAGCCCGCCGGCGGGATCGGCTCCGCCGTCCCGCCGCTGATGTTCCTGCTGATCTTCTACGTCTCGATCATCCTGCTCTCCAACCAGATGCTCAACAGCACCCTGGAAGAGAAAGAAAACCGGGTCACCGAAATGATCCTCACCACCCTGAACCCGACCACCCTGATCATAGGCAAGATCATCGCCCTGTTCATGRTCGGCCTGGTCCAGATCCTGGTCTTCCTCACCCCCATCGCCATCGGCTACGCCTTCTTCCGCGACAAACTCTCCATGCCCGACCTGGACCTCTCCACCCTGAGCTTCGACCCCGGCACCATGATCGTCGGCGCACTGCTTTTGCTGGGCGGATTCACCGTCTTCACCGGCGTCCTCGTCGCGATCGGCGCGGTCATGCCCACCGCCAAGGACGCCGGCACGATCTTCGGGCCCCTGATGGCGCTGATCTTCGTCCCCTTCTACGCCGTCGCCCTCATCGTCTCGGACCCGCACGCACCCATTGTGCAGATCTTCACCTACTTCCCGCTCTCCGCCCCCGTCACCGCCATGCTCCGCAACGGCTTCGGCACCCTCTCACCGGTCGAGGCAACCATCGTCATCGCCGAACTCTTCATCATCGGAATCCTCATCCTCCGACTCGCCGTCCACCTCTTCCGCTACGGATCCATCCAATACTCGGGCAAACTCTCCATCGCCGGAACCTTCCGCAAACGCCACACAAAACCAACCCCATGAACCCACAGGGGCGGGAGGCCGCTTCAGTCCCGGCCCGGGCAGCGGAAACCTTACAGCTGCCCGATGACCTGCAGCTGCCCGCGTCCACCCTGCCCCCGAAGGCTGCGCCCGCCTGGCAGGGCTCGGCCCTGCGCCGGCGCCTGCTGTTGCGGGCTGTGGTGGGCGTGGCCGGCTTCGCCGCCCTGGTCGTCGGCCTGGTGTTTATCCTCGGATTTGTGACCAGGCCCTACTGGGCCGACTTTGTCCGCGTCCCGGCTATCGTCACCAGCCAGCGCCCCTACTTCTCCCGCGGCGACCACTGCGACCTGAGCCTGGAGTTCACCCTTGACGGCCGGGACCACACGGCAACGTTCGACCCCGCGTCCACGTGCGCGGGAATGCCCAAACCCGGGACCACGGTCACGGCAAGCGTTGACCCGGCCGACCCCTCCTACGCCCTGATCGTCGGCCTGGACCAGTCCCAGAGGAACGTGCCGTACGTCCTCGCCTTCATGGGCAGTATCTGGCTGGGCATCAGCGGTGTGATCATCGGACTTGGCCTCTCGACCTACCGGCAGGCCCGGATCCTGGCCGCCACCGCGCAATGGAAACGCCTGAGCGCCACCGTCCTCCCTCGGTACGTGTACAAGAACGCTACCGAGCTGACGCTGCAAGCTCCCGGCCGGGACGGGACACCGCAGATCTTCCAGCTGACCTACTCCGGCCGCGGCCCATGGCCGAACCGCCCCCAGGCCGGACACGTGACGGAGCTATGGATCCTTGCCGACGGCGGCCGCCAGGTCCTGTTCTCCGGACCGGACTGCCAGGACCCCGCCGCTGGCCGGGCTCACGTGCCGAACAGCTTCGAACTACGGACCATGGGCATCTGAGCCGTCCGGCCAAGACGGGCAGACAGCGGTAGATTGTGGACATGGGACAGAAATTCGTCGGCCGTTCAGGTGTGGTCGCTGATCGGCTCATGGGTATCGCGGAGTACAGCCACGCGCACTGGTTTTTCGGCAACCTCTACGAGGCCATCGTCAAAGTGCCGCACCGCGTCGCGGCCGCCGAAGCCAGCAAGGAACTCCCCCGGTCCCCGTTCGGAGCCGGAAGCCCGGGCCGGTACTACGCCCCGATCGCCCCGCTCATCGCCCCGGCTGCCATCGGAGCCCTTTTGGCCGGCTGGAAGCACGCCAACAGCAGGCCCTGGCTGATCGTGGCTGCCGCCAGTTCCACGACGGGTGCGGCCGCTACCGTGTACCTGCTCCGGAACATCAACCCCAAGCTGTTCTTCAGCCCACAACCGCTCAGTGAAATGAGCCGCAAGCCCCTGCTGCAGCGGTGGTACAGGGTCCACGCCCTCAGACTCACCGCCAGCGCCGTGGCCCTGGCCGCCATCCACCAGGCACGAACCATCCGACTTAAGAACCTCGGCTGAGACCCCACCTCCGTCCCCGAGCGGGGCGTAGCTCTGCCAGATAAAGCCCCCAGGTATCGTGACCAACGCCGTGCAGCTCCTGCACGTCATGGCGTGCGCCGGAAACCTCCGTTAGATGGTCCTCGAAATGTAGTACGGACCATAGTCGTACTGGCAGACACTGCAGGACGGGGCACGCCGCGGATCCTCGGACCGCGACTCCTGACCTGTTTCTCCGCCGGTCTCCGGCGCGTCGCATCCCGGATGCCCTGGCGGCGCGTTCCCGGACCACGCCTCACCGGGCGAACCTCCCATTGCATTTATACGTTAGTCTGCACTAACGTATTCAGTGTGCCAGATCTTCTCGAAACCGCGGCGGAACCGAACAGGCGTCGCCTGCTCCAACTCCTCGCCCGGGGAGAGCAGTCCGTCACGGACCTGGCGACCAAATTTCCGGTCAGCCGGTCCGCGATCTCCCAGCACCTGCTGCTACTTGCCGGCGCCGGGCTGGTCCGGGCACGAAAGGACGGCCGGAACAGGTTCTACAGCCTCGATCCCGGCGGCATGTCCGAGCTGAGGAAGTCGCTGGAATCGTTCTGGACAACCGAGCTGGACCAGCTGGTGGCGGACGCCGCCGCTGTGCACACATCCGCATTCCAAGGAGAACCCTGATGCCCATTGAGAAGTCCGTCTTTCTTCCGGTCAACCCGGACACCGCGTTTGCCCTGATCACCGACCCGGAACGGCTGCGGCGCTGGCAGACCGTAGCGGCCCGGGTGGATTTGCGCGTCGGCGGCGACTACCGCTGGACGATCACTCCCGGACATTCGGCCGCCGGAACCTTTACCGTGATCGAGCCGGGCAAGCGCGTCGTTTTCACCTGGGGCTGGGAGGGCGCCGACGGGACGGCCGACGACGCCTCCACCGTCACCATCACCCTGGACAGTGTCGAAGGCGGGACCACCGTCCGCCTCGTACACGAGGGACTCTCCGACGAGGCGGCCATCGGACACATCGAAGGATGGAACCACTACCTCGGCCGCCTGGTCACGCTCACCACGGCCGGCGACGCCGGGGCCGACGACTGGGCCGYCGCCCCGGACCCGCTCACCGAGCTGGCCAGCGCCGAGGCGACCCTCGCCATCGTTCAACGCACCCTGCGGTCCCTGACCGTGTCCGACATGGACCTGCAGACCCCGTGCGAGGATTTCACCGTAGCCCAGCTGGCCGACCACCTCCTCGGCTCCGTCACCGGCATCGGCAAGGCACTCGGCATCACCGTCACCAACCGGCCGGACGCAGCACCCGAAGTCCGGGTCGCCGACGCCGCCCAGCCGGTACTGGAAGCCTTCCGGGCCCGCGGCCTGGACGGATCCATCGACATGGGTTTCGCGGAACTGCCCGCCACCACCGTCGCCAACATCCTGAACCTGGAATTCCTGGTCCACGCCTGGGACTTCGCAACCGCCACCGGACAGACCCTGGAGGTCTCCCCCGCCCTCTCCGGCTACGTCCTGGAACTGACGCGGAACACCATCAGCCCACAGATGCGCGGAGCCAGCTTCGCCGAGGAAACCCTCGTCGACGAATCAGCCGCCAGCCTGGACCGCCTGGTAGCCTTCACCGGCCGTCCCGTCGCGGCCCGCTAACCGCAACCGACAGCGAATCGTCATGGTGAAGGTCCACACCAGCATCCTCATCCACGCCCCGCGGGCCGCCGTGGCCGGCTACGCGGCCGATCCCGGCAACGCCCCGCACTGGTACGCCAACATCCGCTCAGCCACATGGCACACGCCACGGCCCCTCACGGTCGGGTCCCGGGTGGCCTTCACCGCCCGCTTCCTGCGAAGAAAACTGGACTACGTCTACGAAGTCGTCCAACTGGTACCCGGCGAGAAAGTCGTCATGGGCACCCGCCAGGGCCCCTTCCCGATGAAAACCACCTACACGTGGGCCGATGAAAACGGATCAACACGGATGACTCTGGAAAACAGCGGCGAACCCTCGGGGTTTTCCGCCGTCTCCGGGGCGCTCATGGCGCCCATGATGCGCCGTGCCATGCGCAAAGACCTCACAGCCCTCAAGGAAATCCTCGAAGCCCSCTGACAGCACCCGGACCGGCGGCCGATCCGGACGGGGCCGGGACATCACACCCCCGTTCCGGTATTCCACCTCGGCCGGGGGCACCACAGCAGCAACCGCGAAACACCACAGCATGGATCAACCGAAGGGAAACATCATGAGCAAGTTCATCTACATCTACAAGGGCCCGGCCACACCGATGGACCAGTTCACCGAGGAGCAGTCCGCCCAACAGATGGCCGCCTGGGGTGCCTGGATGGGCAAGATCGGCCCGGCCCTCACCGACGGGGGCGCCCCGTTCGGCGCCCGCACCGCCGTCCTCGACAACGGCACCACCGCCGACGTGACGGAACTTCAGGGATACACCATCGTGGAGGCCGAAAACCTCGACGCCGCCAAAGCCCTCACCGAAGGCCACCCGTTCCTTTCCGAACGAAGCGGCCACTACAGCGTGGAAATCTTCGAACTGGTCGACATGAACATGTAAGCCCCCGGGGCCGCGAGCGACTCCGGCAAGCTGCGCACCCACGGACATCACCCGGTCATCTCCCGCGGCGGAGCGCCGCAATGACCGGGTGCCGCAGGACCTGGACCCCGCGGCAGGCCGCACCCGGTGCCGTTCCCCGCACCGCCGGAACGCGCGCCGGGCGTGGCGCGGGACAGGCGCCGCCACGACGTACAGTGTGGACATCATCAACCCGCCGAACTCGGCGGGCACAGGGACCCATTGAAGGGGAAGCCATGGCCCACGCCGAGAACGAGACCACCATCAACCGTTCACCCGAGGACGTCTACGCGTTCCTCGCGGACGGACTGAACAACCCCACATGGCGCTCCGGAATTCAGAACATCGCCCTGAAAAGCGGAACACCCGCGTCCCGGGGAGCCGTCTACGCCCAGACCCTAACCGGCCCGGGCGGGCGGGCAATCGCCGGCGACTACGAAATCACCACCGCGGACCCCGGACAGCGCCTGAGCTTCCAGGTCGTCGCGGGTCCAGCCCGGCCGTCCGGCGAGTACCTCCTCACCGCCGTGCCCGCCGGGACTGCCGTCCGGTTCACCCTGGACCTGCAGC
Organism: Arthrobacter sp. YAF34; assembly: GCF_052113245.1. Taxonomy (NCBI): domain Bacteria; kingdom Bacillati; phylum Actinomycetota; class Actinomycetes; order Micrococcales; family Micrococcaceae; genus Arthrobacter; species Arthrobacter sp. YAF34. The sequence continues at coordinate 3,840 of NZ_JBFRCV010000021.1, read as the reverse complement.
CCAAAGGACTCATGAAGATCGCGGGGCCGATGATCGCCCGCACGATGCAGACCGAGGTCGCCCAACTGGCCGGCCTCAAGAGCGTTCTCGAATCCGCCCACCGCTGACCGTAGCCGCGGGTCAGGCCGGCCGGAACGTGACCGATGACGCCTAACTCAGGGCTCCGGCCACGCCCGGTTGAGGCCATGCCGCCCAAGCGACGACCTCGATCGGATGTGCGAAACGGCAGATCCACAGGGATTCACGCGCGCCAGCGCCGCATTTCCCCCGTCAAGTTCCATTCAATTGGCGATGGAACCGCCCCTCGCACCTATGCGACGCTGCCGAGAGCCCCGACCTTGTCGATTCACGGGCAACGCCAAGGACTCGCACCAGGCCCCTCCCATCCACATACCGAATAATGCACCCTATGCCTTCCCGCCATACCTTTCTCACCGCAGAGACTCTTCCCGTGACGATCCCCCCAGCCGCGGCATCCGCCCCGGTCCTCATCATTCACCCTGACCAAGGTGCGACAGCGGACATAGCCCGCGCACTTGCCGCCGCCGGATGGTTGACCGCTACGCCTGGCACTGCCGGACACGGGAAGCATGCCGTTGTCGTCCTCGACGCCACCCACCATGCCGACGGGGCTGCCCCGGGCATTGCGCGCGTCCGGCAATCCGCCCCCGGAGTACCGTTCCTGTTCCTGACCACACGCGAAACCCTTGAAGACCTGCTCGCGGGCGGCACCTTGCCCGGGGACGACTATCTGCTCGCCCCGTTCACCGCTGCCGATGTGGCGTTGCGACTGCGCTGGCTCACCCGCAACGGAACTGCCGTACCCAGTGACCCCGAACTCACCGTGGGGGACCTGACCCTGCGGTCCCGTTGGTTCCTTGCCCGCCGGGGCCCCCACCAGATTCCCCTGACGAAGACACAATGCGCTGTCCTGCAGCTGCTGATGCAGAACCCCGGGAACGTCGTGCGCAAAGAGGAAATCGTGAACCACGTATGGCCCGGCATCCCCGGCCGGGGCGGCAACAACGTTGAGCTCTACATCTCCTATCTGCGGCGAAAGATCAATGCCACCGGGCCGCCGATGATCCACACCCTGCGCGGCGTCGGCTACCTGATCAAACCCGCCCCCACAGGCCCCGGAGTTGATGCGGCGAGCAACCGGAAGACTATGTTCGACGCGGGCGGCCACTTGTAGTCTGGCCTCATCGAATCTTCACGAGGATTTCCGTGCGCGAGCCCCTGTTCTTCCTCTCCGGCGCATCGCTAGTGGCACTGGCCATGGCATGTGGACTCAAAGCTGATCGCACCGCCCGGAGATGGTCGCCCGACGATTCGGCCCAACGACGCCGGCAGCTTTGTCTCGCAGCCTGTGCGGTCCTGGCGTCCGTCGGTCTCTACCTCGTTTTGGTACCCGGCGCAGGAATCGATTCCACCGGAACAGGAATCAGCCTGGACCTTGGACTGGGGATGCTGCTGCTGGCCGGGATCTGGTTCATCTTCCGCCGGGAAATAGTCAATTACCAGCTGTGGGTGGCGGCGGCCGTCTATGGCATCCAGTTGCCTGCGGAACCGGCCCAGGTCAAAGCCGCCGAAACCGTGGGCGCGTGGATCCGTGGCGTGCTCCTCCTTGCCGGACTCTTCATCATCCTGATGCAGTTCATCATGCGTTAGACCCACCGCCTCTGGGCCCGTAATGACAATTCGCAGGTCTGAAAACGTCGGTCTTCGCGGCCCACCCCTGCACCGCCGCCGTCCGGGCAACCGACAATCCCGGGCTTGAGGGAACACCGACCGGTCTTACGAGGTCCCTGTTGCGGTCCCGCGGCGCACTGTTAGCATGGCTCGGTGGTGACATAATCGCCCACCCAGAGCCAAGGAGAATCCCCCATGACGACCCGACTCAATCCCTACCTGAGCTTTCGCACCAACGCCCGCGAAGCCATGGAGTTTTACAAGGACGTCTTCGGGGGCGAGCTGACCATCAGCACCTTTGCCGACCTTCAGGCCAGCCAGGATCCCGCAGACGAGAACCTGGTGATGCATGCACAGCTGGAATCGCCATCCGGACTGACCCTGATGGGCTCGGACACGCCCGCCCGCATGGAGTTCCACCCCGGCAACACCTACAGCGTTTCCCTCAGCGGTGACGACGACGGCGAACTCCGCGGCTACTGGGAGAAGCTTTCCGACGGCGGCACCGTCTCCATGCCACTCGAAACCGCTCCCTGGGGCGATACCTTCGGCATGTGCAACGACAAGTTCGGTGTGGCATGGCTGGTCAACATCGCCGGCGCCAAGGCCTAGCACCCGGGTTTTTAGGCAACGGCTGTGCATACAATGCTGGAATGCTGCTAAGGCCCACGTCAGACACCGATCTGGACGTTTTCCTGCGCTGGATTCCCCACGAGGAAGCCATGGTGCTTTGGACCGGACCTACGTTCTCGTGGCCACTCAACCGGTTCCAGCTGGAGGAGTACCTGACAAATCCGCAGCGCCAGTACTGGACCGGAATCGACGAAACCACCGGCGCGATTCTCGGGCACGGCACCCTGCTGTTCGACCACGAAGTGCGGACATGCCGTCTGGGCTCCATCATCGTCAATCCAGGGCGCCGGGGCGAAGGACTGGGGCGGAACTGATGGAACTGTTGATGGCCACAGCCTACGGGACCCCGACCGTCACCGGATTGAGTCTCGGCGTGATCGCCCACAACAGCCCAGCCCGAAGCCTATACGAGTCGCTTGGCTTCCGCGGATCCGAAGTTCTCAGGCGCACCCCGATGCGTGATCAGATCTGGGACGCGATCTCCATGCGGCACAGCCGCGAACACCAACACTGACCATTCCACCCGGAGGGAGTATCTGCATGACCGATACAGCAGCCGCACAGCACATCCCCGGAGTGGGCACCGTGTACCTCACGGTGAGCGATCAGGCCCGTTCGCTCGCGTTCTACCGGGACAAACTCGGCTTCGAGGTCCGCACGGACGCCGGGGTCGGCGGGGGCTTCCGCTGGATCGAGGTGGCCCCAGTCGGCGCGTATACAGTGATCGCCCTCGTGCCGCCGATGAGCGACGAGGACCCGCAACCTGGCGGCAGAGCACCATTTGGCTTCGACACGCCCAACCTTGAAGCCGCCATGGCCGAGTTCAGCTCGCGCGGCGTCGAGTTCGAGGACATGAGGGGCGGCGACGGCGCTCCGATGCCGCCGATGGCGTACTTCCGCGACCCCGACGGCAATCGCATCGCCCTGGTCGAGGAGACCGCGCGCTGACTGCCGCCAGCACCTGGTTTAGCGCAAAACGGAAGGGACCGGCCGGCCCAGTCCCTTCCGCTGCTTTGGGCCGGCCGCGTCGGAAAAGTTCCCGGTGCTGAAAGCCTCAACCTGGCTGGCTCACCGTCGGCCGGCGGGCCGTCGCATCTCCTGGCAGCTAGATGACTCGGTCGCGTCGGGCGAAGGTCAGGTGAATGACACCGCTGGGTGAGGGTGCCGCTTCAATGTCGAAGCGTTGCTCGATTCCTTCGAGGCCGTCCCAGAGTCGTTCGCCGCGGCCGAGAATGATCGGGACAAGAACGATGTGCATCTGGTCGATGAGGTCGGCCTCGAGGAACTGGCGGATCGTGGTGACCCCGCCGCCGATTCGCACGTCGAGGTCGCCGGCGAGGGCGCGTGCCCGTTCGAGTGCCTCGGTGGGTTGGGCGTCCACAAAGTGGAAGGCGGTGCCGCCGTTCATGGTCAGTGGCGGCCGTGGGTGGTGGGTGAGGACGATCACCGGTGTGTGGAAGGGCGGGTTGTCGCCCCACCAGCCCTGCCACTCCTCGTCAGCCCACGGGCCGCGCT
>NZ_JBFRCV010000020.1:0-30596 GCF_052113245.1 Arthrobacter sp. YAF34 | reverse complement strand
GCCCGGTCCCATCCCGAACCCGGAAGCTAAGACCCACAGCGCCGATGGTACTGCACCCGGGAGGGTGTGGGAGAGTAGGTCACCGCCGGAACATCATTAACGGTCGAGGACCCCCACCACCAGGTGGGGGTCCTCCCGCATTTAACCCCGCTTTCAGACCGACGCTCCGGCACGTCCGGCACGCCCAACCACGACGCTCCCGCAGCACCGGCACGCCCAACCACGACGCTCCCGCAGCACCGGCACGCCCAACCACGACGCTCCCGCAGCACCGGCACGCCCAACCACGACGCTCCCGCACGTCCGGCACGCCCTTGCCGGACGCTCCCGCACGTCCGGCACGCCCAGCCATGAAGAAACCCGGGGCCTCTGGGCGGCGCTCCTTCCCAGTTGCTTGGATGACTGGTTCGCGGCAACCGCCGGCTTCCCCGGGTTTCCGGGCCTTCCCTGCGTCGAGGGCGAAGCAACGGAGCGAGGAACTGGGCAGGAGCGTGGTCACAGGGCCAATAGCCAGCACCGCGAGACCTTTCCGAGGTCGTGACCGTCGATGGCGATGACAGAGAGGTCGTGCTGCACGCGGTCACGGCCGCCATACGTGAGGGAGCGTCCTGGGATTCCCAGCGGAACGTGAGGGAGCGTTCTGGGCCTTCCCTCGAAACGTGAGGGAGCGTCGGGGTCTCCCAGCAGATACCGGGCGAACCAACACCCCTGCTGCCAGAACCAACGACCCCTGCTGCCAGGACCAACGCCCCCTGCTGCCGGTTGGGTAACGTTCGGAACGTTCTCCCAGCTAGGGTCGTTAGGATTCGACGGGGCCGGATGCCAAAGACCGGCCCAACGCTTCGTTCTAAGGACACTTCAATGCCCGAACGCACTATCGTCATCACCGGAGCCAGCGACGGGATCGGCGCCTCCGCCGCACGGACCTTCGCCCGGCAGGGGGAGCGGGTGGTCGTCGTCGGGCGTTCCGCGCAGAAGACCGAGGCGGTCGCGAGCGAAATCGGTGCCGACTTCTTCGTCAGTGACTTCGCCGATCTGGCCCAGGTGCGCACCCTGGCGGCGCAGCTGAAGGAGAAGTACCCGAGGATCGACGTCCTGGCGAACAACGCCGGCGGCATCATGGGTCCCCGCGAGCTCACTGTGGACGGCCACGAGAAGACCTTCCAGGTCAACCACCTGGCCCCGTTCCTGCTGACCACCGCGCTGATCGACACGCTAACCTCCAGCAAGGCCACGGTCATCAACACCTCGAGCGTGGCCAATTCGCTCTTCGGCAAGCTGGACATCCACGACCTCGACGCGGCCGCCAGCTACTCCACCAACCGCGCCTACGGCAACGCCAAGCTCGCCAACATCCTCTTCACCACCGAGCTCCACAACCGCTACAACGCCGAGGGAATCTCGACGGCGGCCTTCCACCCCGGCGGCGTGGCCACCAACTTCGCGGCCGACTCCACGAGCCCTATGCGCTTCGCGTACAAGTCCTTCCTCAAGCGCTTCATGCTGACCCCGGACCAGGGCGCGGACACCCTTGTGTGGCTCGCTGACGCCACCCCGGGCCACGACTGGATCTCCGGCGCCTACTACGCCAAGCGGACGCTCTCCAAGGCCAACAAGCAGGCCTACGACGCCGGCCTGGCCAAGGCGCTGTGGCAGCGCAGCGAGGCGATGGTGGCCCAGGACCTCGACAAGCTGGACCCACGCCCCTGAGCGCTAGCTCCCAGCGGTGATTCGGCCCCTGAACAGGCACAACGTGGGTTAGTATTTTCCTGCGCCTCGCCGATCCGCGGCCGGGGCATGTAATGGGGGAGTGCTCGCGAACGTGCGCCTGAGGAAATTGATTATTGCGTCCCTGGCGGCCTCCGCCGTCGTGCTGAGCGCCACGGCCGTGCCGGCATCCGCTGCGCCCGCGCCGAGGTCGTACAAGAACTGCGCGGAGCTGAACAGGGTCTACCCGCACGGCGTCGGCCGCGCGAACGTCTCGGATAAGACCAGCGGAACGAAGGTCAGGAACTTCCGCGTCGACAACACCGTGTACAGCTACAACGACGGCGTGGGACCCCGGCACTGGGGCGAACACGACCTCGACCGTGACAACGACGGCATTGCCTGCGAAAAGCGCTAGGGCCGGGAGCTTGCCGGGACTCTGACTTCTGGGGTCGGCCCGGACTATCCAACGAATTGCCGAGAACGGCCGCTAAGCCACGATGCTTAGCGGCCGTTTGCGTCCAATGGCGGAGCGTGGCGGCGTCAAGGGGCTTCGATCCGTTCCAAGGGGCTCCGACCCGGCGACCCCCGGCATCAGGGGCACAAGCGGGGCACATGCAGGGGCGCAATCACGGGCCAAGCACGGGCCAAGCGGGAGCACAAGCGCGGGCACACCAGGGGCCACGGCTCCGCGCCGAACCCGGCTATCGCGCGGCGTCGACCTTGTCCAGGGCGTTCAGGGCGCTCTCCATGGTCCCGGCGAGGTCGCTGGCGGGGGCCGGCTTCGCGAAGAGGTAGCCCTGCAGGGAGTCGCAGCCGCGCTCCATCAGGTACTTGGCCTGTGCTGGGGTCTCGATGCCTTCGGCCGTGACCTTCAGGCCCAGGGCATGCGCGGCGCTGATCATGGTGGCGAAGAAGGGGAGCTGTTCCTGGCCGGTCTTGATCATGGCCACGAACGAGCGGTCGATCTTGACCTTGTCCAGGGGCAGCTCCTGGAGCCGGCCCAGGGAGGAATAGCCGGTGCCAAAGTCGTCCATGGCAATCCGGACGCCGGCCTCCCGCAACTGCCGCAGCTGGCGCAGCACGTCCGAGGACGCGTCGAAGAACACGCTTTCCGTCAGCTCAAGCGTCAGCTGGTGCGGATCGACGCCGGTGGACGCCGCAATCGCGAGCACGTCCGCGGCAAAGTCCCGGTGCTGGAACTGCAGGCCGGAGACGTTGACGGCAACGCTATACGCGGCGTCACCGGCCAGCCACGGCCGGATCTCGGCGCACGCGCGGCGCAGGACCTCGTCGCCGATCTCCCGGATCAGGCCGCTCTGCTCCGCCACGGGCAGGAACTGGTTGGGCGGCACCAGCCGGCCGTGCCGTTCCCACCGGGCGAACGCCTCGAACTGCACCACCGAGCCGATGCCCGGGGACACCACGGGCTGGTAGTGCACCGAGATCTGGCCCAGTTCCACGGCGCGCCGGAGCCCGGTCTCGCCGTCGGCCTTGTGGGCGGCGGTGTTCAGCATCTCCGGCCGGAACCGCAGCCACGTGTTCTTCCCGGCAGCCTTGGCGGCGGTCATGGCGGCGTCAGCCTGCCGCAGCAGTTCGGCCCCGTCCAGGGTCTGCGCCGACTTCGACGCCAGGCCCATGCTCACCCCGGGCCGGACCATGGAGCCTCCGACGCGCACGGGCGCGTAGAGGGCCTCCGCGATCCGCTTCGCCACCGCGTCGGCGTTGAGGCACTCGGTCAGGAGCACCGCGAATTCGTCGCCGCCCAGACGGGCCACGGTGTCGTGCGGGCGCACGCAGTTGCGCAGCCGGCTCGCCACCTCCACCAGCAGCTCGTCGGCGGCCGAGCGTCCCAGCAGGTCGTTGAAGTGCTTGAAGTCATCGAGGTCCAGCAGCAGGATGTCCACCGGATCCGGGCGGCGCAGGGCCGCGGCGAGCCGTTCGTTGAAGAAGGGCCCGTTGGGCAGCGCCGTCAGGGGGTCGCGGAGGGACCCGGCCTTGAGTTCGTCGTCGTGCCCGGCGAACGCCGCGGGAGCGGCAGTCGCCGCACCCGCACCCCCCGCGGTCCCCGCAGTGCCCGCTGAGGCCTGCGCACGACGTCGGAAGTCACCGCTGAGCGACCGGCCGGCGCTGCCGGCGCCGGGGTGGGCTCCGGCGTCGTGACCGACGTCGTGACCGGCTTCGTGACCGGAACCGGCGGGCCGGGCCGGATGGTGGCCGCTGTGGAGCGTGCTCCGGGGGCCGCTCCGGTGCCCGGCGCCGCGGACCGAGAGCGCCACGGACGTTCCGGCGTCGGCGGCCCCGGCCTGGGCGGGGACGAGCGAGCAGGTGATTTCGACCGGGAGTTCGGTGCCGTCGGCCCGTCGGCCCGAGCCGGCGAACGGGAGGCGGCGGCTTGAAGCAGCGCCGAGCTCGGCCAGGACGCCGTGGAATTCCTCCCGGGAGGCCTCGGCCAGGAGCAGGCTGTGGTCCGCGCCGAGGAGTTGGGCGCGGGTGTAGCCGAAGAGCTGTTCCGCGGCCGTGTTGAGGAAGGAAATGGAGCCGTCGGGGCCGACCAGCAGCAGGGCGTCCGGGCTGTACTCCAGCAGGTGTTGAGCGAAACCAGCTTCCACGATGTTGTACTGCCCCCCAGGCGTAAAGTGCGGATTGCGGGCACCTTGCGGAGAACAAGGCGCACTGCGCTGACTGAATCATATGCGGTGCGGGGCGCCCGAACATGATGGGCATCATGCATGGCGCAAATGTGTCGAAAAGCGCCCGCTAACCGGGCAGCGGCACGCCCTCGAGTTCGGCGATGGCCGCCTCCGACTTGCTGATGGACCGCTGCCTGGCCGCCGCGGGTTCCGGGCGGGAGAAGAGGAAGCCCTGCAGGGCGTCGCAGCCGTGGTCCATGAGGTAGCGGGCCTGGGCCGGCGTCTCGATGCCCTCGGCCGTGACCTTGAGTCCCAGGCTCCGCGCCATGTGGATCATCGAGGTGAGGATGGGCAGCTTCTCGACGCCGGTGTGCAGCATGGACACGAAGGACTTGTCGATCTTCACCACGTCCACGGGCAGGTCCTGCAGCCGGCCCAGCGAGGAATAGCCGGTCCCGAAGTCGTCCAGGGCCACCCGGATGCCGGCCTCGCGCAGGGTCTGGAGCTGGCCGATCACGTGGGAGTGGGCGTCGAAAAACACGCTCTCGGTCACTTCCAGCACCAGCTGGCGGGGGTCCACGCCGCTCCAGGCCGCAATGTCGAGGACGCGTTCGGCGAAGTCGCGGTGCTGCAGTTGCACGCCGGAGACGTTGACGGCGACGCTCCGGTCCGGATCCTCGGCGAGCCACGGGGCGAGCTCGGTGCAGCTGCGGCGCAGCACTTCGGCTCCGATCTCGCGGATCAGGCCGCTGCGTTCGGCCGTTTCGATGAATTCGTCCGGCGGGATCAGTTCGCCGTCCCATTCCCAGCGCGCCAGGGCCTCGAACTGCACGACGTCGAGCCGGTCGCAGGAGATGACAGGCTGGAAGTGCACCGTGATCTGTCCCAGTTCCACCGCCCGCCGCAGCCCGGCCGTGAGCTGGGTGCGTTCCAGCAGCGCGGCCAGCATCTCGGGCCGGAAGTGCACGTAGCAGTTCTTGCCGGCCTCCTTGGCCGCGTACATGGCCAGGTCCGCCTGCCGCAGCAGCTCCGAAGACGTCTCCGTTCCGGCGTCGCGGGACGCCACGCCTAGGCTCAGTCCCGGCCGCATGAGCGTCCCCTCGATGGAGACCGGCGCGTTCAGCGTGCTGACCACCCGCTGCGCGACGGTGTCGGCATCCCGGCAGCCGACCAGCAGGACCACGAACTCGTCCCCGCCCAGCCGGGCGACGGTGCCGTGCGGGCCGACACAGTTCTGCAGCCGCCGGGAGATCTCGACCAGCATCTCGTCGCCGGCGTGGTGGCCGAGGACGTCGTTGACTTCCTTGAAGTCGTCCAGGTCCAGGAGCAGCACGTGGACCGGGTCCGGGGTCAGCAGGGCCGCGGCGGCCCGCTCGTTGAAGAGGATCCGGTTGGCCAGTCCCGTGAGCGGGTCCTGGAAGGCCAGTTCCTTGAGCTTTCCGGCCTGCTCGGCGAGCTCGTCCATGGCGCGGCGGGCCTGGTCCTGGGCGCGGCGGCGCGAGGTGATGTCGCGGAAGCTCCAGATCCGCCCCACGATGGCGTCCGCCACCTTCTGCGGGCGCGAGTAAAGTTCCACGGTGCGGCCGTCGGCGAACTCCAGGACATCGTGGCTCTGCATGAAGGAGTCCGCGTGGAGCTCGGCAACCTTCTGCAGGAAGTAGTCGGGGTCGGCCATCTGGTTCGCGATGAACCGGACCAAAGCTTTGGGGTCCTCCGCCGCGACAAGCTCCGCCGGCATGTTCCACAGCTTCAGGTATTGATCGTTGATCCCGGTGATTTGGCCCTCGCTCGAGACCACGACGATTCCGTCCGACGTCGTCTCCAGCGTGGCGTCCAGCAGCGAGACCGCCAGCCGCCGGCCGGAGTCCGAGTCGTTCCGGTGCCCGGCGTCGCGGACGGCGACCGCCATGGCCGTGCCGGCGTCGACGCTCACGAGCGAGCAGGTGATCTCCATGGCGAGTTCCGAGCCGTCGCGATGGAGCCCGACGGCGGCGAACGGCCGGCTGCCGGCCGGACTCTTGCGGCCCAGCCGGCCGAAGACCCGCAGGAAGCCGCCGCGGCCCTCCTCGGCGAGCAGAATGGTGTGCTGCACGCCCAGCAGATCCTCACGGGCATAGCCGAACAGCCGCTCCGCGGCTGAATTCATGAAGGCGATTGTCCCGTCCGCGGTCAGCAGCAGGAAGGCGTCCGGACTCTGCTCCAGCAGGTCTTCACCAAATCCAGTTCCCACGACGATATCTGCCCCCAAGGCGATGGAATTTCACAGAGCGATGATGCTCCGGGCACACGGGCCCGGAGCAATGCGTTTCCCTGAATCATAGGGTCCTTCGGCACAATGTCCAGTACATTTGTCCGGCACATTCGACCGGAGATTTGCGGTCACCGGTTGCCGGCCACCCGGTCGCCGCGCAGGCCAGCGATTGCCCGGGCCGCGTGGTCCAGCGCGGGCTGAAGCGCGGACTCCGGCTGGGGGGCCGAAAACAGGAACCCCTGCAGGGAATCGCAGTCCAGATTCATCAGATAGCCGGCCTGCGCCACTGTCTCGACGCCCTCCGCCGTGACGGTCAGGCCCAGCCCGTGGGCCATGCTGATCATGGCGTTCAGGATGGGCAGCTGTTCGCTGCCCGTGTGGATCATGGACACGAACGACTGGTCGATCTTCAGCGTGTCCACGGGCAGGTCCTGGAGCCGGCCGAGGGAGGAGAACCCGGTGCCGAAGTCATCCAGCGCCACCCGGACGCCGGCCGTGCGCAGGCTCATGAGCTGCCGGATCACGTGGCAGTCGTCGTCGAAGAACACGCTCTCCGTGACCTCCAGGACCAGCTGGTGCGGGTCCACGCCGCAGGATTCCGTCACGGCCAGGACCAGCTCGGCGAAGTCCCCGTGCTGGAGCTGGACGCCGGAGACGTTCACGGCCAGGGACCGGGACGAGTCCTCGTCCAGCCAGGGCTTGAGCTCGGTGCAGCCGCGCAGCAGCACCTCGGTGCCGATCTCGACAATGAGGCCGCTGCGTTCCGCCGCCGGGATGAACTGCTGGGGCGGAACCAGTGCACCCTCGCGGACCCAGCGGGCCAGGGCCTCGACCTTGGTCACCGTGCCGCGGCAGGCGGAGACGATCGGCTGGTAGTGCACGGTGATCTGCCCGCTGTCCACGGCCATCCGCAGGCCGGCTTCGAGGTCGTTGCGGTCCACGAGTGCCTTCATCATCTCCGGCCGGAAGCGCATGTACCGGTTCTTGCCGGCGGTCTTGGCGGCATACATCGCGACGTCGGCGCGGCGCAGGAGCTCGGAGGCGTCGACGGCCTCCACGTTGATGGACGCGAGCCCCAGGCTGAGGCTGGGGCGCAGCATGGTGCCGTCAATCCACACCGGGACCCGCAGGGAATCGACGATCCGGGCCGCCACGGCCTCGGGATCAAGGGAGCCGACCAGCAGCACCACGAACTCGTCCCCGCCCAGCCGGGCCACGACGTCGTTCGGCCGGACGCACGTCCGGAGCCGCCGGCCCACTTCGATGAGCATCTGGTCCCCGGCGTGGTGGCCCAGGATGTCGTTGACTTCCTTGAAGTCGTCCAGGTCCAGGAGCAGGACGTCCACGGCGGTGCCGCACGGGCCGGCGAGGGCGCTGGCGAGGCTGTCGTTGAACTGTTGGCGGTTGGACAATCCGGTCAGGCCGTCCCGGAACGCCAGGGACTTGAGCTGGGCGGACTGCGCGGCGAGGTCTGCCATGGCCCGGGAGATCCGGTCCTGGGCCACCTTGGCCGCGGTCACGTCGCGGAAGCTCCAGACGCGGCCCACCACCTGGTCCGCGACTTTCTGCGGCCGGGAATAGCGTTCAAAGGTCCGGCCGTCGCGGAAGTCCAGCACGTCATGGCTTTCCGCCGCGGGATCGGCGTAGAGGGCCTCGACCTTTTCGAGGAACTGGTCAGGGTCCCGCAGCTGGTCCAGGACGAAGCCCATGACCGCCTCATCGTTTCCGGTGGCCAGCATCTTCCGCGGGATGCCCCACATGGTGAGGAACTGATTGTTGACGCCGGCGATCTCGCCTTCGCTGCTGACCACCAGGATGCCGTCGGCCGTGGATTCGAGCGTCGCGCTCAGCAACGACATGGCCTCGCGGAGGCTGTCATCGCTCTCCGGCCGGTGCGAGGTGTCCCGGACCGCGGCGATCATGCTGGCCGTCCCGTCACCGCTGACCAGGATGGAACCGGCCACTTCGCCCTGGAACTCCGTCCCGTCCCGCCGCAGCCCGTAGGCCTCCACGGGAGCGGTGTCAGTCTCGCCGGCGCCGGTGCCGGCGTCGGAGGCGTCGCGGCGGAGGTTGAAGAACAGCCGCTGGAAGCCGTTCCGGTAGCCCTCGGCCAGGAGAGTGCGGTGATCCGAACCCACGAGCTCCGCGCGGGTGTACCCGAACATGCGCTCCGCGGCGGTGTTGACTGTCAGGATGGTGCCGTCCTCGGCCACCACCAGCAGGGCGTCGGGGCTGGCTTCCACCAGGTCCCCGTAGCCGGGAACCGCGCCGGAGCTTTCCTCCGGGGACGACGACGCCGTCACCCGGCCGCCGCCGGATACATCTGAGACCAACCAACCATTTAGAACCCTCCCATCGGGAAATCATAGGCGTCCCGGGGGTTCTCCCGGGCGTCAACACGAGGGCGGGGCGGCGCTTGCTTCTGCGCCACTACGAGGGCGGTTGCGGTCCGGGGCCGCGGGGAAGCCCCAAACCCCCTGTTGCGCTGTCATGTATGGTGCTTATGACCCCGGGTTGGCCGCTCTAGGTGACAGGGCAACGGGCGGGGACGGGGCGACGGCGGGCTCCCTGATGACGGCCTGGTAGTGGCCGACGAGTTCGGCCCCGAGGACGGACCACGTCCTGCCCTGGACCGAGGCGTGTGCGGCCGCGGCGAACGCGCGGCGCTTGGCGTCGTCGCCCATCAGGTCCATCACCCGGGCCCGGAACCCGGGGAGGTCGCCGGGCTCGTACAGCCAGCCGGTCCGCGAGTTCTGCACGAGGTCCAGCGGACCGCCCCGGCCGGTGGCCACCACCGGGACGCCCGACGCCATGGCCTCCTGGATGGTCTGGCAGAAGGTCTCGAACTCGCCGGGGTGCACGAAGAGGTCGAAGGACGCCACCGCCCGGGCGAGGTCGGCGCCGCCGAGAAACCCGGTGAAGACGGCCCGCGGCAGGGCGGCTTCCAGGGCCGCGCGTTGGGGACCGTCGCCGACGATCACGAGCCGGGTCCCGGGAACGTCTGCCAGCACCGCGAGGTCCTCCACCTGCTTCTCGGCCGCCAGCCGTCCCACGTAGCCGATCAGGCGCTCGCCGTCGGGAGCCACGGAGGCCCGCCAGCCGGCGTCGCGCTTGTCCGGGTTGAACCGCTGCGTGTCCACGCCGCGCCGCCACATGTCCACGCGCGGAATGCCGCGGCCGCGGAGCTGGTTGAGCGCGAAAGTGGACGGAACCAGGGTGCGGGAGGCCAGCAGGTGGATCTGTTCCACGCGGTTCCAGGCCCAGTTCTCCAGGAAAGGGACCCCGTAGCGACCTGCGTAGCCGGGGACCTCGGTCTGGTAGATGGCGACGGCGGGGATGCCGAGCTGGTGCGCGGCCTGCGCCGCGCGCCAGCCGAGCACGAACGGGGACGCAAGGTGAACGACGTCGGGCGCGTAGTCGGCAAGGATTCGCTTGACCCGATACACACCGCCCAACGCCACCCGCACATTCGCATAGCCGGCCAGCGGGAGCGAAGGGAGCCGATGGATACGGGCACCATAGACCTCGTCCGCGACGTCCGTGTCCTGCGTGGACGGCGCGATCACCAGCACTTCGTCCCCGCGCTCCTGCAGATGCTCCAGCACGCGCAGGATGGAGTGGGTAACCCCGTTCATGAGCGGCAGGAATGATTCGGCGACGATTGCGATCCTCACTCCTCCACGGTGCGGGCGGCGGCTTGCGGCGCGGGGGAGGGGGCGTGGCCGGCAGGGGAAGAGTGGGTTAACAGGTGGGCGCGCTCAGACGGAAGCTAGCAGCAGGGCGGGCAAGGGGGCGGGGAACCGGCATGAAACCGGCGGGCAAGAGGGCGGGGTAAGTCGCGCAAAGAGCCTGGAGGTGCAACGGGGGCGTACGTGATTGCGGCCATGCATGCACGGCGCAAACCCCACGAAGCAACGGTGCCGGACGGCATGACGAAAGACGAGCTAGAGCGGATCGGGCCAATTGCCGACCGGGAAGCGTGCGGGATTGACGGAAACCATGGGGTTCCTCTCTATCAGGCCACGCACACGCATATTGCCTTCCATCAGAAATACCTCCAGAGGCTACGGAACTTCAGAATACGCCCGTCGCCTCCCAGCGTCCATAGGACGTCAGGCCTTGAGTACGTCCGGCAGTTCGTCGACAAACACGGTCTGGGGCGGTTCGAAATAGATGACCAGAACGCGCTCGCCGACGGCGAAGACGCTGGTCTTGTCGAACGGGTGCGCATGGAACGCGCTGGTTCCGCCGCGGACGGGCAGCATGACCTCCCCGATGGTGCCCGGGCCGATCCGTCCGGTGACGCGCCCGATCTTGCCCGTCAGGCTCCGGTCAACATCCTTGTGCATCAGAACCCTCCTGCATCAGAACCCCCGTGCATCAGAACCTCCGCGTATCAGTACCCCGGGCATCACCAACCCAGGGCATCAGGCTTCCCGGAGTTCCGCATGCATCGCGGCCCTATGCTTCCGGAGCCTTCGGGGTGCGCTTGGCGGTGCTCCTGCTGTCCTTGAGCGCGGTGGAGAGCGCCGGGAGGTAGTTGCCCACCTGTGCCATTATCCCGCCGATCATCTGGTTGACCCCTTCGCCGCCGTTGAGGACAGTCATCTGGCCGACGTGCGCAAACGGCTCGGCAGCCGCCGCCACGATCGCCGGCATGTTCTCGGCGAGCTGCTGGGAGATGACGGCGTCCTGGTTGGTGGCGAGCGCCTCGGCGCGGGCCTTGATGCCCTCCGCCTCGGCAAGGGCCTTGGCTTTGATGGCGGAGGCGGCGGCGTCGCCGCGTGCCTTCGTGGCTGCAGCCTCGGCCTCGCCGGTGACCTTCGTGGCACCGGCTGCGGCCGCTGCCGCGTTCGCGTTCGCCTGGGCCTGCAGTTCCGTCCGGCGCGCATTGACCTGGGCCTCGAGTTCGGTGCGCCGGGCCAACGCCTCGGCGGCGCTGATGTCCGCGGCTTTCTGGCCCTCGGCGTCCGTGCGCTTGGCGTAGGCCCTCGCGTCGGCGGGCTTGCGGACGGTGGTCTGCAGCTTCTGTTCCTCCCGGTCGGCCTCGAGCTTGGCCACCTCGGTTTCCTGGACCACCACCTGCTGGCGCGCCGACGCATCGGCCAACGGGCCGGCCTGGGCCGCGTTAGCCTTCGCGCGCTCGGCGTTGGCCTGCGCCACGGACTGCCGGATCGCGGACACGCTCCGGGCGTCGGCGATCAAGGCTTCGGCTTCAGCTTCCTTTTCCGCCGCCTCGCGGTTCCGGGTGGCCTCCGCGATGCGGGCCTCCATCTTGACCAAGGCAATGTGCGGCATGGCGATGTTCTGGATGTAGCCCGTGGGGTCCTGGAGGTCCTTGATCTGCAGCGAATCGACCACCAGCCCCAGCTTCTCCATTTCGACGCCGCTGGCACTGCGGACCAGGGAGGCCAGCTTGTCCCGCTCGCGGATGATTTCCTCCACCGTCATGCTGCCGATGATCGAGCGGAGGTGGCCTTCGAAGACGTTGTATACCTGGCTCTCCATCTTGGGCTGCTGACCCAGGAACCGCCGCGCAGCATTGGCAATGAACGGCGGGGCATCCCCGATCTTGTAGATGACCACGCCTTCAACGATCACCTGGATACCCTGGGAGGTCACGCAGGAGACTTTGAGCTCGGTCTCATTCAGCGTCAGGGACAGCGACCGCACGGTCTGTAAGCCGGGCAGCACCAGGGCACCCTTGCCTGTGACGATCTTGAAGTCCATTCCCTCCCGGGTCTCCAGCGTGCCGCGCGTCAGCCCCGAGATGATGAGGGCCTCGTTCGGTTCAGCCACCTTCCACATCAGTTTTGTTGCCACCCAGATGACGCCGACGACGACGGCGGCCCCCACGATGATCGAAATGAGCGGGTAGAAAGCTGACAAGTCCGGCATAACCAGATCCCTTCACGGCGGTGGAAAAGGTATAAAAGCAAAGCCCCAAACGATGCTGCTGGTAGTCCCCGGGCCGGCCCGGCGGCAGGAATTGCGGCGCCGCCCAGCCTGCCGTTGTACACAGTCTGAGGTCCTACATGCTTGGAAGTCCAGCAATTCGGCGAACCCGGGCCCGCACCGGTGCCGAAAGCCCCTGTTGGAGCGGGCGCCGCAGTGCCAGCGTAAGTGGGCAGGCCAGCGTGGATGGGCGGGCCGCCGAACGACGGCGACCGTGGAAGGTGATGGCTGATGCGCGACTCTCCTCCCGGGACGACACGGATGACCGGGACCGGCTGGGATATTTGGCGCGCGGAGCGGGCCAGCCAGGACGCGATTGGCCGCCGGCAACACGACCGGCTCGCCGTGCTCGTTGATTATGCGCGGTCCGCCTCGCCCTTCTACCGCAGGCTGTACCGGGACGTCCCGGAAACCCTGAGGAACCTTCGCGAGCTACCTCCGGTGGGCAAGAGCGAGCTCATGGAAAACTTCGACGACTGGGTAACCGATCCGCACATCACGCTTCGCAGCCTGAAAGAAGACGTCCTCGGCGACCCCTCACGGATCGGCGGCTTCTACCGCGGGCAGTACCTCGTCATGAAGACGTCCGGGTCCACCGGAGAACCCGCAGTCCTGCTCCATGACAGGAACTCGTTGCAGGTGGCGAACCTGCTCGCCCGGATCCGTGAGCGGCGGATGCTGGTGACGGCTGCGGAGGCCCGGGCATTCCTGCGGCGGGGGCTGCGCGCCGGGGCCTTGATCGCGGACGGGGACCACTTTGCCGGCCTCGTACTGACGGAGATGGCGCGGCGCCGCAGTCAGCAGATCGCGCGCCGGGTCCGCGTGTTCTCCGTGCTCCGGCCGCTCCCGGAACTCGTGGCAGAGCTCAACGAGTTCCAGCCGACCCTGCTCTACGGATATCCGAGCGCCATGCTGCAACTGGTGCCCGAAGAGAAATCGGGACGGCTCAGGATCCGTCCGATCCTGGCGGTCGCCTCCGGGGAGGCCCTGGCGGCCAAGGGCGCGGCGGACATCGAGGAGTCCCTTGGCTGCCGTGTGGCCTTGCGCTACCTTGCCTCGGAAGTGCCGGCCCTGACCAGCCGGTGCCGGCAGGGGCAGTTCCACGTCAACGCCGACTGGCACATCCTGGAGCCGGTAGACGAGAAGTACCAGCCCGTCCCGGCCGGTGAACTCTCCCATACGGTTCTGGTCACCAACCTGGCCAACCGGGTCCAGCCCCTCATCCGGTACAACCTGGGCGACAGGGTGCAGCTGGTTCCCGGGCCGTGCACATGCGGCAGCCCGTTTCCGGCCGTGCGGGTGGAAGGCCGCAGCGGCGACGTGCTGACCTTTGCTGCCGCGGCCGGGGCTGGTTTGGACGGGGCTGCCGCGGACGTTGCTGGTTTGAGCGGGGCTGGTCTGGGCGGGGCTGTGGTGACGGTGCTGCCGTTGGCGCTGGGCACGGTGATCGAGGAGACCGACGGCGTCCGCCGGTTCCAGGCGGTCCGCACCGGCCCGCGGTCGCTGACCGTGCGGCTTGAGCTCTGGCCCGGGGCGGCGACGGCGGCCGTGCGGGCGGTGGTGGGGGAGCGCCTGGGTGCGTTCTTTGCCGCCCAGGGTGCCGACGGCGTCGACGTCCGGTTTGCCGATGAGCCGCCCCGGCCGGACCGGAGCGGCAAGTACCGCGAGGTGTGGTCCGCCTAGGGGCGATACTGCAGCTGCCCGCACGCCTCCGTTACCTCGCTATACCGCTCCGCCTCCGTTACCGGCTGCCTCCTATACCCCCATTAGCGCTCTTTCTGTTCCAAGATTCGCCGGGCGTCCTGCTGGGCCTGGAGTTCGTCCGGGGTCAGCGCGTGTCCGGCCAGGTAGCCTGCGGCGGCCATGATCCGGCGCAGCTCCGCAACCGTGCGCGGGGTCCCCACCCCGCGGTGTGCCATGGCGTGACAGTTGGCGCAGAGCGGCACGAGGTCGGTCACGGGATCCAGCTCATAGTGGCTGCCCAGCTGCGACACCGGGACCAGATGGTGGACCGGAATGAACTCCTTGCCGATCTCCCCGTACGCGATTTCGAACGAGAACCCGCACACGGCGCAGCTGGTCCCGTGATGGGCGATGCACGCCCGCCGCGCATCCGGGCTGTGTTCATACCGGTTCACCTCGACCCGGCTGACCACGGCCGCCGGGACCGTGCCGGGCACGGGCTGGGTGGGGTCAGCCGCCGGCTGCGGGCCGAATTCGCTCCAGAGCCCGCGGAGCAGGGGCTCGGCGGACGGTTCGACGGCCAGGCCGGAGCCGTCCACCGCGTACCAGTCGATACCAGGCAGGGCCTCCTTGAGGACCCCGGGCGGGATCTGGTCTCCGGCGGCCAGGAGGGCATCGAACGCCACGCGGACGTAGAGCGAGGAAGCGGATCGCGGGGGACCGGGCGGCGCGGCGCTCCCGGCGCCCGGTTCGTGAAGCCGGGGCGCCGGCCGTTCCGAGACGATAACGCCGTGGCCGATCAAACCGCGGCCGTGGCTGCCCTGCAGCACGAGCCACGCCTCCGTGCCGGAGCCGGCGAACCCGGCCTGTCCACCGGCCTGGCCGTCAAGCTCCCGGACGTCCAGCTCCCAGCTGGCCAGGAACCAGCCGGTTTCGGCAACCTCTTCCAGCACTGAAGGGTAGGTCCACTCGTTCCATTCGTCCGGGTTCCAGACGAGGATCATGGCTGTCATCTGCCCATTGTCGCAGTGAGCCGTGCGCCATGGTCGCTTTGCGCAATTGTCACGGAAATGTGTGCGCCGAGAGGGCTGCACCCGAACGCGCCGCTAGCCCGGACCGGCCGCGGCGGCCTGGACGGGCGCTGACGGGCCGTCGTCACAGGTGGCGTTGAGGGTGTCCTCGGCGATGGCCTCCATTTCCTGCAGGATGCGGCTGGCCCCGGGTTCCAGCGGTGCCGGCGGGTAGGCCACGGCCATGGCGAGCTGCCGGGTTCCGTCCGAGCTGGTCATGGCGATGGTGCCGTAGCCGGGAACGTCGCCGGGATGGCCGTAGTAGAAGTCATTCGTGCAGAGGTCGTTCCAGCGGACCACCCCGAGCCCGTACCTGGCGTAGAGCGGGCTCTGCATCTGCGTGATCGTGTCAGGCTTGAGCAGCCGGTCCTGCAGCAGGGCGCGGTAAAACGTGTTCACGTCCGCCATGGAGGACACCATGCCGCCGGCGGCGTTGTCGATCTGGGCCGCGGGGTAGGTGACGTCGAGCGGTTTGCGGTCCAGCGTGATGTAGCCATGGACCATGGACGACGGCGCGGGCCCGGCCGCCGTCATCGAGGTTCCGGTCAACCCGAGCGGCTCAATGACGTCGGTGCGGATCACCTCGCCGATCGGCCTGCGCCGCAGGCGCTCGACGATCAGCGCCAGGGCAATGTAGTTGGAGTTGGAGTACTCGAATCCCTGGGCCAGCTTCGGCCGCCAGGAAATGCGGCCCGCCATGGCCAGCAGCTGCGCCAGGCTCACCTTGGTGGTCAGCGCCTGCCGCACGGTGTCCGGATCGTACAACGGCCCGTCCACGGATGGCATGCCGGAGCGGTGCTGCAGCAGTTGGCGCACGGTAACGGGCCCCGGCGGGTGCATGACCTTCTCAAAGTCCGGCAGGTAGGTGCTGACCGGTGCGTCCAGCTGGATCCGGCCTTCCTGGACCAGCTTCAGCACCGAGACCGCCACCATGGACTTGGTGATGCCGCCGACGTGGACGGGGTCCGTTATCTGGGCCCGGAAACGGCTGTCCAGGTTCCGGACACCGTAGGCCGCGGACCATTCGTCCGCGCCCACGCGGACCTGGATCAGCACGGCGGGGGCGCCGCCGTCGAGCATCCGCTGGCTGAATTCTTTGAGCACCGCCCGGTAGCCGGACTCGGGCGGGGGCGGCTGGGCCGGCGGTTCCGGCCCGGGGCTGCACCCGGCCAGGGCCGCCGTGAGCACGACGGCGGTGAGGGCCGCCGTGAGCCGGCGCGATGTTGTGCGAATCCTGGCCACCGACATGGAGGGTCCTTCTTGCAGGTCGGGTATGCACTAGGGGCAGGAGGATGCCGCTGGCCACCCCTCCGTCTGGCCGGGCACAGTCCTGTCCTTTGTGATGCTCCTCAGCCTGCCGTCCGGCGACTAGAGCCATAGGTCACGGGCTCAACGGTCTGAACTGAGGGTTCCGGCCGTTGCCGGCGCGCCCGCCACCACCGGGTGGTCGCGGTGCAGGTTCCCGAGGGCCGAGGCGCCCTGCGGCGACCCCAGCTCCTCGAAGAACTCCACGTTGGCACGCACGTAATCGGCCCACTCATCTGGGACGTCGTCCGCGTAGTAGATCGCCTCGACCGGGCAGACGGGATCGCAGGCGCCGCAGTCCACGCACTCGGACGGGTGGATGTAGAGCGAGCGCTCGCCCTCATAGATGCAGTCCACCGGGCATTCCTGGATGCAGGCCTTGTCCTTCACATCCACGCAGGGCTGCGCGATCACGTACGTCATGGCAGGCTACACGCCCGTGTAGACGGTCTTGCCCCACGTGAAGAAGTCCAGCGCGGACTTCCCCTGTTCGCGGAACGTGTTGGTGGAGGAGTCCTTGACCCCGCCGAACGGCACGTTCAGGTCCAGGCCCGCCGTCGGACGGTTGACCTTGATGACGCCGGCCTGGGCGCGCGCGGCGAAGTCGGTGGCGAACGCCAGCGAGTCGGTGCAGATGCCGGCGGTGAGGCCGTAACGGGAATCGTTGATCGCGGCGAGCCCTGCCTCGTAGTCGGGGACCTCGAGGACGGCCACCACGGGGCCGAAAATCTCCTCGGTCACGGCGGCGTCGTCGAAGGGCAGGTCCGTGAGGATGGCGGCCGGGAAGAGGAAACCGGCGTCCGCGCCGCCGTCGTACGCGCCGTGCAGCAGCGTGGCGCCGCGTTCGACGGCGCCGCGCACCGCCGCCTGGTCTTGTTCGAACTGCTGGGCGCTGACGACGGCGCCCATGGCGGCTCCGCCCGCTCCGTCCCGGCCGAGGCCGTCGCCGGGGGTGTAGGCGGCGGCTTCCTCGACGAGGGCCGCCAGGAAGCCCTCGCGGATGCCGGGGGTGACGTAGACGCGGGACGTCGCGGTGCAGGCCTGGCCGGTGAGGCCGAACGCGCCGGCAGCCACCACCTTGGCGGCCTTGCGCGGATCGGCGTCGTCGAGGACCAGCACGCCGTTCTTGCCGCCCATTTCCAGCTGGACCCGGGCCCGGCGGCCGTTGAGGATCTCCTGCAGGCCCAGACCCACCTTGGTGGAACCAGTGAAGGACATCCCGGCGATGCGCGGATCGCGGGCCAGGGCGTCGCCCACCACGCGGCCCTTGCCGTGGACCACGTTGAACACGCCGGCGGGCAGCCCGGCGTCCTGCAGGGCGCGGGCCAGGTGGGTGGCGGAGAGCGGGGTGAGCTCGGCCGGCTTGATGACCACGGCGTTGCCGCTGATCAGCGCCGGGGCGGACTTCCAGGCCGGGATGGCGATGGGGAAGTTCCATGGCGTGATGAGGCCGACGACGCCGAGCGGCTCGCGGCGGGTGGTGATGGTGGTGTCCGGCAGGCCGCTGGGCAGCACCTCGCCGGTGGCGGCCCAGCCGAGCGAGCCGAAGAACCGCAGCACGTCCGAGGCGCGCTTGACCTCGCCCTTGGCCTCGGCAAGGGTCTTGCCTTCCTCGCGGACCAGGTCCGCGGCGATCGCGGCCTGGCGGTCCAGCAGGAGGTCGCCGGCGGCCATGAGGATGGCGCCGCGGGCCGGGGCGGGCAGGGCGGCCCAGGCCGGCTGGGCGGCGGTGGCGGCACTGATGGCCGCGTCGACGTCGGCCGCGGTGCCGCTGGGGGAGAGGACGGCGAGCTCACCCGGGCGGGCCGGGTTCATGCGTTCGGTGTCCGCCTCGCCGAGCCATTCGCCGTTGATGAGGTGCCGGGCGGTGATGAGGTCCCGCTCAGTGGCAGTCTCAGTGGAGGTGGAGAGGTCTGTTGCCGTGGAAGTCATGGGGTTCCTTCGGGTCGGGGGGAAGATGAGGGACGGACGTGGGGTGCGGCTAGAGCCCGCGGATGAGGCCGCCGTCGCAGCGCAGGGCCACGCCGGTGATGTAGGAGGCCGGGGCGCTGCACAGGAACGCGGCGGCGGCGCCGAATTCCTCGGGTTCGCCGTAGCGGCGGGCGGGGATGGTCTTGCGGGATTCGAGCTGGATTTCCTCGGGCGTGGTGCCGCGGCGCTTGGCGGCGGCGTGGTCGAGTTCGGCCACCCGGTCCGTGGCGATGCGGCCGGGCAGCAGCATGTTGACCGTGACCGCGTCCAGGGCGACCTCGGCGGCGAGGGTCTTGAGGTAGCCGGCCAATGCGGCGCGGCCGGTGTTGGACAGGGCCAGGTTGGGCAGCGGCGCCACCACCCCGCTCGAGCCGACCGCGAGGATCCGCCCCCAGCGCCGTTCCCGCATGCCCGGCAGGATGTGTGAGACCAGCGCGTGATGGGGTTTGACGAGTTGGTCGAACGCGGCGGCAATGTCCTCGGCGCCGAGGGTCGCGGCGGCCCCGGGCTTCGGCCCGGGACCGTTGAGGACCAGGATGTCGATGGGTCCGAGTTCCGCCACGGCCTGCTCGACGGCGGCGGCCACGCCTTCTGCGGTGCTCAGGTCCGCCTCGATGGCGACGGCGCCCGGCCCGTAGGCGTCCGTCAGTTCGGCGACGATTTCCTTGGCACGGACCTGGCGCCGCCCGGTGATGGCCACCCGGGCGCCTTCGGCCGCGAGGGCCCGGGCGATGGCGAGGCCGAGGCCGCCGGTCGAGGCGGCCACGAAGGCGGTCTTTCCGCTGATTCCGAGGTCCATCAGTAACTTCCTGCCGTAGTGAGAGTGATGGCCGGGTTCGGCGCGGAAGAATGCGCTTCCAGGGCCGCGGCCGCCTCTGCCAGATGATTGAGCATGCTCAGCCGGAGAACCTCCGGGAACGGCGACGCAGGGGCCCGGACACCGGCGTCGGCAATCAGGCCGCGCTGGTGGAGGCATTCCTTGCGGACGGCCAGGGCGATCCGGGCCTGCTGTTCGAAGTTGATCAGCGGCAGGTAGGGCAGCAGGGCAGTGCGTGCGGCCTCGTAGCCCTCGGCCTGCCAGGCCTGCACGCACGCGATGAGCGCTTCCGGGTAGGAGAAACCGGTCATCGCCCCGGCGGCGCCAGCCATGAGTTCGTCCAGCAGTCCCTGCCCGCCGAGGCCGCCGAACACCGAGACGTCGAGGGCTGCGGTCAGCTGTCCGATCGCCACGGACGTGGGCGGGGCCTCGGCCTTGACCGCGATGACGAAGCTGCAGGCCTGCACCACGGTGATCAGGGACTGCGTGGTGATGCTGACGCCGCTGGCCACCGGGTAATCCTGCAGGACCACCTTGGCGCCGGTGGCCCGGTGGATGGCGTCCAGGTGCCGCATCACCGTGTCCGCACGCGGCGAGTTGGCCTGGACCATGACGGCCGCCAGGCGCTCGCCGGCGACGGCCTGGGCCGCGAGGATTTCCTCGATGGCCGGCCGGGTGGCCAACGCCGTCACGCCGACCACCAGCGGGAGGCCGGTGCATTCGACGACTGTTTCCAGGATTTGGGCGCGCTCCCCGGAGGTCAGGGCCGCGGCTTCGCCGAACACGCCCAGCACCGTCAGGCCGGTGGCGCCAATGGCTTCGTACCGTTCTACGAGCCCGGCGAGGCTGTCGAAGTCCACGTCCAGGCTGCTGCCCTGGAAGGGTGTGGCGACGACGCCCCAGACTCCGGGGGTCAGTGACTCCCGCATGGGATTCTCCTTCATTCGTTGTCCTGCGTTCGTTTTCCTGCGAATTGCTGCATCGCTCGCGGCTGCGCCTCTGACGGCTGCAGCTCCACCGTCTGCAGCTCTAACGTCCAGGCCAGACCGGCGGGCGCTTCTCCTGGAAGGCGCGGACGCCCTCGGCGGAGTCCTCGCTGTCCAGCGCCGCCATGAGGGCCGGGAGCCGGAGCCCGCGGGCCTCGGCGGCGGTCAGGTGCGCGGTCTGCGTGACCATCTGCTTGACCGCCCGGACGGAGGTGGGGGCGCAGGCGAGGATCGCATCCAGCCAGCGCTGCACCGCGGCGTCGAGCTCGGCGGCGGGAACCACCTCGTTGACGAGGCCCATCGACTGCATCTCCGCGGCCTCGGCCTTCCGCCCGGTTAGGAGCATGCCCATCGCCTGGGTGTACGGGATGCGGCGCACCAGCTGGTGGATGCCGCCGTCGAGCGCCAGGCGCCCGACGCGCGGCTCGGTCAGCCCGAAGCGGGCCGTGTCCGCGGCGACCACGATGTCGGCGCCGAGCACGATCTCCATGCCGCCGCCCAGCGCGTAGCCGTTGACTTTCGCGATCACCGGCACGTCCAGTGTGGTGCGCAGGCTGAGCCCGCCGAAGCCGTTGGGGTCCAGGCCGGCCCAGTACTCGAGGCCGGTCTTGTCCACGGCGGAGGCGGACATGTCCGCGCCCACGCAGAACGCACGGGTGCCGGCGCCGGTGATGACCACGGCCCGGACGTCGGGATCGGCTTCGAGCCGGTCCCAGATCTCGTTGAGCCGGGCCTGGGCGCGGCCGTCGACGGCGTTGAGGACATGCTGGCGGTCGATCACCACGGTGGCCACGTGGTTCTCGATGGTCAGCGTGACCTCGTCCACGGCGTCCGGAACTGCGGTGGTCTTCCCAGCGGTCACCGGAGCACCCCCAGCTGCTGCAGGCGTTCGATGGTCTCGGCGTCGAACCCGTTCTCCAGCAGCACCTCGACGTTGTGCTCGCCGAGCCGCGGGGCCACCCGGCGGATGGTGGGCGGGGTGGCGGAAAGCCGGATGGGCGCGTTGAGCATTTTCACGGTGCCGACGCCGGGGTGGTCGGCCTCGACGATCATGCCGTTGGCCTGCGTCTGCGCGTCGGCCAGGGTCTGCTCCAGGGTGTGCACGGGGGCGTTGAGCAGCCCCTTGTCCTCCAGCCTGCCGGTCCAGTACTCCGTGGTGTTCGTGGCAATGCGCTCGCGGAAGATCGCCTGCAGCGCCGGCTTGTGCTGGAACTGCTGCTCCAGGGTCGCGAACTCGGGCCGGAGCGTGAGGTCCTCGTCCAGGCCCAGGGCCTCAGAGATCCGGGCCAGCGGGTCCGGGGTGAAGCCGCCCACCATGCAGACGGCGCCGTCCGTGGTTTCAAAGACGCCGCTGAGCGGCATGGCGCCCCAGTTGACCTCGTAGCCGCGGTTGAGCTGCATGCAGGCCTCCTGCATCTGCAGGTGCAGCATGGAGTCATACATGGTCACCTCCACCTTCTGCCCGACGCCGGCGGACTCCCGGGTGCGGAGCGCCAGCAGGATGCCCTGCATCAGGTGCATGCCGGTGATGTAGTCGCACAGGGTAGTGGGGTAGATCGAGGGCTTCACGTCGTCCGACTCGCGCCGCCACATGACGCCGGAGTAGGCCTGGGCGATCGCGTCCTGGCCGCCCTTGTGCGAGTAGGGGCCCTCGGGGCCGAAACCTGTGCCGGAGGCCCAGATGATGCCCGGGTTCTGCTCTTTGAGGTCCTCGTAGCCGAAGCCCATCCGCTCCATCACGCCAGAGCGGAAGTTGCTGACCACCACGTCGGCGTCGGAGAGCAGCCGGCGGAGGACGTCCTTGCCCTCGTCGGTGCGGGTGTCCACGGAGATGCTGCGCTTGTTCCGGTTGATGGAGAGGAAGATCGGGTTGTCCTGGCCGTCCTTGTCCGGGAACGAGTTGCGGGAGATGTCCCCGGCGCCCGGACGCTCGACCTTGATGATGTCTGCGCCGTAGTCGCCCAGCAGCTGGGTGCAGGACGGGCCCATGAACACCTGGGTGAAGTCCACGATCTTGATGCCGTCCAGGGGGAGCGGGGTACTAGCGGGCAGCGGCATGCCGGCAGTTTCAGCGGCGGGGGCCGCCGTCGTGCCCTCTGGTGTGGTGCCTTCCGCTGTCGTGTCTTCTGCGAAGAGGTCGTCGATAACCGTGCTCATGCTCCCACCACCGCGTCCGCGTCAAGGCTGGCGTTCGACGACGGGACGTCGCCCGGGTCCGCGCCGTGGCGGCGCATGCCCTGCTGGATGTCCAGAGCGGAGACGTCGCGGACCAGGGTGCCGTTCTGGATGGCCAGCGCGGCGGCGACGCCCACGGCCTGGCCCATGGCCATGCAGGGCGGGATCTCGCGGGACATCTTCTGCGCCTCGGGAGTGGCCGAGTAGTGCCGGCCGGCGACGAGGAGCTGGTCCACTTCCTTGGGCAGCAGCGAGCGGTACGGGTAGTAGTAGTCGCGGCCGCGGGCCACGGTGTCGGCGAAGTGCCGGCGGGAGGTGATGTCGTCCTTGGTCATGACGTACTCGCCTTCGAGCAGGCGGGTCTGCCGGACGCCCATCTGGGACGCGACGTCGAGCATGTAGCAGTTCTCGAAGCCGGGCAGGTGGGCGCGGACATAGTCCACGGCCTCGGTGATCCGGTCCCGGGCAGCGAACTCGGCGGCAGTCATGTCTGCCGGGTCGACGCCGTCGTAGCCGGTCATGTGGGGGGCGTTGCACCAGACGACGCCGTCGATGGGGGTCTTGAGCCACCACAGTTCCCAGGCACCGCCGAGGAGGCGCTTGATGGTGCGGTTGATGGCGCGGGCTTCCTTGGGGTTGGCCTGTTCGAAGGCCTCCGCGACGTTGGTGTCCACGTTGCCGAGGCGGAAGACCAGCGTGGTGAGGTAGCTGTCCTTGACGTAGCTGGCGCCGGCCCGGGAGGCGACGTCGATGTCGCCGGTGGTGTCGATGACGACGTCCGCCATGAAGGCCTGCGGGCCGGACTTGGTCTCGCAGATGACGCCCTTGATGACGCCGTTGTCCACGATCGGGCGAGAGAACCAGGAGTGCAGGCGGAGGGTGACGCCGGCCTCACGGACGAGGTCGTTGGAGACACGCTTCCAGCCGTCGGGATCGAATGCGGCGGCGTAGCAGATGGGCTTGGGATTGACGTGGGTGTGGAAGTCAAAGGTGCCGAAGCGGCCCCACTTGTTCCACAGCTCCTCGGAGGCCTTGCGGTCATCGGCCGGCGGGACGATCGCCAGGCCGAGCTTCTGCAGCCTCTCGACGTATTCCGAGACGATGCCGGTGACAGTGATTTCCTGGCCGTTGATCATGTCATCGAGGACCAGGACCATGCCGCCGGAGGCCAGACCGCCGAGGGACGAGTAACGTTCCAGCAGCGTGACGGAGGCGCCGGAGCGCGCCGCGGTGACGGCGGCGGCCACGCCGGCGGGGCCGCCGCCGACCACCAGGACGTCGGAGCGGGAGATGACGGGGGCGGTGAGGTCCGCCGTCGTGGTGCTGAGTTCAAGGGAGTTCATGGGGATCCTTACTTTCCGGCTGCGGTACCGGTGATACGGAGCCGATGGAACGGCGGCCGTGAGGCAGAAGACGCAAGGGGGAGCACGCAGCGACGCTGACCGCGAAAATCCACCCGGCAGAGGGTATGACGCAGCGCGGCCCGTCGCGGGCCTTGCTGCGGGGTGTGGAATGGTGACCGGCGGACACCGTGGTGTCGGAGCCGGGTAATGGCGACGGCGGCTAGGGCCGGCGGATCACCACGCGTGAGGTGCGTTAACCCAGATCGCTACGCATACCTCTTCGTAGCTGTTTTTGTACCAGTGGGGCGTATCCGACGAGAAGGTGATCGAATCGCCTTCTTCGAGGGTGTACTTCTCGCCGTCCAGGAAGATGTCCTTCCGGCCGGAAAGAACGATGCCGAACTCCTCGCCGCTGTGCCGGAAAGGTGTGGCGCTGGTGTCGTGGCCTGGCGGGCTCACAATCCATTGGGCCTCCAGCGCACCGTTGAGGTCCGGGGTGAGCAGTTCATAGACCGCCTCACCCACAGACTTCTTGGTGACGCCCTTGAGGTTGCGCCGCTCGGCCTTGCGGACCACGGGGGACCTGGTTTCCTCTTGTCCGAGGAAGAACTTCCCCACGGGGATGTCCAGGCCGTGTGCCAGCTGCGCCAAGGTGGTGAATGACGGATTGGCCAGGCCGCGTTCGATCTGGCTGACGATCGCCGGGCTGAGGCCAGTGACTTCGGAGAGCTTCGCCAGGGTCATCCCTTTGTCTTTACGCATATTGCGGACCTTGTTGCCTACGGTGGCAAGAAGGACGCTCGTACCGGCGGGGGAAGATCCCGGGACGCTCTCGTTGGCCATGGTCAGACTTTCTCTTGGTGAGCTAACACACATAACTATAGTGAAAACTTTTAGCGAATCAAGGTTTCGGTCGATTTTTTTAGGTTTTCCACCCGGATTCGCCCCTGACGTGCGGCTTTGTTGGGCGGCCTGGCGCCGGCCTCCGGCAGCGGCCCGGGACTTCTCCGGAAACCATTGACTCTGTAAAGATCTTCAATATAGTTGTGTGAGCCGCAACACTTTGGGAAGAACGCTTCGAGCAGGATGAGACGCATGGCCTTCTGGCGGAAGGCGCATCCTCCCCGTGAGCACGTTCCTTTCTTGGGTAGTGCAGCCGTGACATCTGCCAAGCCATCCGCAGACCACGATGTTGGCCGGCCAACGAAGATGAGGTTTCTTGTTGCCGAGCTGGATGGCCCGTTTGCATTCAAGCGCTACGAAGAGGCATGCGTAGCTATCTGGGCTAACTCGCCTCCCATGTGGTGAGCCGGTCCCGCCCCGCGGACCAAGCCAAACGATAGTTTCGATTGCCGGCGACCCCATTCGGGGTGCCCGCCGGTAATCCGTACCCTCACGCACCCCGAAAGTGCGGGGGAAGGAATAAGAAATCATGACTGACACCGTCGTCAAGACTGACCTGGAGGTAGGCCGGAAGTCCCGGCTATCTCCGGAAATCCGCCGGGGACTGCTCGGCCTCGGACTCGGAAATACGCTGGAGTGGTACGACTGGATGGTCTTTGGCCTGCTGTCGGCCTTCATCGGACCCAAGTTCTTCCCGTCCCAGGACCCGGTTGCCGCAACACTGAGCGCACTGGCGGTCTTTGCCGTTGGCTTCGCGTTCCGTCCGCTGGGCGGAATCCTGCTCGGCACCTTCGCCGACAGGATCGGACGACGGCGGGTCATGGTCTGGTCCATCATGATGATGGCGGTCACCACGCTGATCATTGCCGTGTCGCCGACCTATGACCAGATCGGTCCCGCGGCCGGCATCATCCTGCTGGTCTGCCGCATCGTCCAGGGCATCTCCACCGGCGTTGAGGCGCCGCTGTCCACCGCCCACGCCGTCGAACTTGTCCCCGAGGGACGCGAGGGCTTTGTCGCCGGCATCATTTCCTTTTACGTCAACGCGGGCATCCTGCTCGCCTCGCTGGTCAGCTACCTCTCGTCCCTGATGCTCGGCGGAGCCGTCATGGCCGACTGGGGGTGGCGGGTGCCGTTCGTCGTCGGCGCGGCCTTCGGCTTCGTCGTCGTCTACCTGCGCCGGACGCTTCCGGAAACCATGAAGCCCGAAGAACTGGCGAACAACTCCGCGAAAACGGTCTGGGGCGGGGTGCGCAAGCACTGGCTCAGCGTGCTGGCCATCACCTTCGTCGTCGGCGCGGCGCAGGCTTACAACTACGCCTGGAACACCGGCCTGCCGACAGCGGCCCGCACCGGCTTCAAGGAGGACGCAACCGCGGTCTTCGCGCTCACCACCGTTCTTGGCGTCGTGCTGGTCGTCGGCAGCCTCATCATCAGCAAGGTTGCCGACGGGAAGTCGATGTCCAAGTGGTTCCTGATCACCCGCGCCCTGGCCATTCCGTCCGTCTTCCTGATGCTGATGTACGTCAAGCCCGGCATCGCCGGCTTCGCTGCCGTCCTCCTCGGCGGCTCGGTTGTCCTGGTCCTGAACATGACCCTGTACAACGTCGTCACCAGCTCCCTGATGCCCAAGGGCTGCCGCGGCGCCGGCACTGCACTCGGCTACGGTCTCGGCGTCGCCCTCTTCGGCGGCACAGCCTCCTACCTCCTGGTCTGGCTCCAGTCCATGAACGCGTCCTGGATCTTCCCGGTTTACGTGGCTGTCCTGTCGGCGCTCAGCATCGTGTTCTATGTGCTCGCCCGGAAGAAAAACGGCATCTTCATCGGCCGGTAGGAACACAAGTCCGCAACCCTTGGAGGCAACCGTGATCTCATTTGAACTCAGCGAACCTGACGTGGAGCTTTACGAGGCAGCCCGCCGCATGTTGCTTACCGCTTATCACAGCGAGAACCACCGGGTGGCTGTGGCCATGCGCGGCGGGTCGGGGGCCATCTATTTCGGACTGCACATCGGCTCAAAACGCCTCAATGTGTGTGCCGAGTCCAGCGCCCTCGCCAATGCCCGCATGGCCCAGGAGCCGTCGATTCACTCGGTGGTAGCCGTCAGCATGGATGGCCGGGGCGAGCCCCAGGTCACGAACCCCTGCGGCCTCTGCCGGGAACTGCTGCGCAGTTACGGTGCCGAGACCTCCGTCCTGGTCGACGCCGAGGGGAAAGTGGGGAAGGTCAGCATCAAGGACCTGCTGCCCTTACCCTGGATGCGTGCCACAGAAACGGAGTGGGACACCCTCCCGCCCCGGGTGGGGGAGCACGCCACCTAACCATCCACCTAACGAGCCAGCGCCGGCTGCACCCGCATCCTCCCAACTAACTCGCAGCAGGGGCCGTTTTGAGCCCTCAGAACGGCCCCTGCTGCTAGTCAGTTGGGTGCAAAGGAAAGCTGGTGCAGCCGCCGCGTTTCCGCTAAGCCACTGCACCAGCAGGTAGTACGAATTTTTTCGAATCTATGAAACGTTACTCATTCGCGGCTCCCTAGGTCCCGGGGGTTGATGACCGGGTCTTCACGTCTTCTTCAAGATGCCTTGTCATAAGCCAGCCCGCGCCGGCCATTACGATGCCCATCACCATAAAGGCCCAAGCGTCCATGGCGTTCAGCGACAGGAAGTTGGCCGCCGAATCTACGCCGACGATGAACCCGTAGATGCTCAGGACGATATAGAGCAGGCCGGAGCCCATGAGGAAATTCCGGGCACCCATGGCCGTCCGGGACATGGTCAGGCCGGTGGCGCCGATCGCGAGCTGAACGATGTTCAGCAACATCGACACCTGGAACAGGTTCAGGAACAGGGCCTTGGAATCGGGCCCGAAGAACCTGAGTTCGCTGTAGTTCGTTGTGATGCCCGGGATGAACCCCAGGATGCCCACGACGATAAGGACGATACCTACACCCATGCCAACGTTCTGCACATCTGTCCGACCAAAATGAACGCCATGGGCATGAGGAGATGCGGTAGTCATTTGCTGCCTCCAACCACTGATTGCGGACATTTACAATTTTACGGCCCGGGTGTGGAAAAAGCTCCGGCGTCCGGGGCGTCCGGGCCGGGCGAATTCCGCCGATCCGGGCTTAGTGCCTGTCGGTAACGGGCCGGATGCCGGGCGCGTGGCACCATGGATCTCGATGAAACTGCGCGCTGATCAGACCGGACAACGTGGCCTCCCCATGCCCCTGTGGCTGCAGGGCGCCCTCGAATCCGCCCAGGCCGCGGTCATCTCCGCGCTCGTGGTGGTGGCGCCGATCGTCACGGTCTGGGTCACCGCCGGATTCCAGAACAGCGGCTTTGACGTCCTGGCGCGCCTGGCGGGCCAGGCCTGGCTGCTGATCCACGGCGTGCCCCTGCTGCTGGACGCTCCCGGGGTCGGCGGGGCCGCGCACCCGGAGCCCGGCACGCTCTCCCTTATTCCCCTCGGGCTGACCCTCATCCCGTTCCTGCTCGCCTGGCGCGCCGGACGCCGGCTCGCCCGCGCCTCCTATACGGACCAGCTCTGGCAGGCGCTGCTCGGTTCCTGGCTCGTGTATGCGGGCTTCGGGATCGCCACCGGCTTCGTCTGCCGCACGGACGACGTCGGCATCAGCCTCTGGTCCGCCGCCCTGATTCCGCTCGTCCCGTTCGGGCTGGGCATGGTGGTCGGGGCGCGCCGCGAGGCCGGCTCGTGGAGCCGGCTGATCGGCGTCGACGCCGTGGCCTGGCTTTCCCGCACCAGCCAGCACTCCCGCTGGGCCGGCTCCTACCTGGGCTCGGCCATCAAGGCCGGGTGGGTGGCGCTCATGGCGAGCCTGGCGATGTCCGCGGCGCTGCTCGCCGTCGACCTTTTCATCCACTGGAACCTTGTGGTTGCTGTCTACGAAGGGCTCGACGCCGGCGCTACCGGCGGCGCCGTCCTCACCATTGTGCAGTTGGGCTTCCTGCCCAACCTCGTGGTGTTTGCCCTGGCTTGGATCTCCGGCGCCGGATTCGCCCTGGGGGCCGGTTCGCTGGCCGGCCCGCTTGGGACCGCCGTGGGGCCACTGCCGTCCATTCCGGTGTTCGCCGCGCTGCCGTCCGGGGCGCTGGACTTTGGCTCCGTTGCCCTCGTGGTGCCGGTGCTCGGCGGTGTCCTGGCCGGCTGGTGGTTCCTGCGCGAAGGCGAGAACCACTTCGACGAATGGTTGTCCATCAAGATCCGGGCCCGCTGGTTTACGGCCGTTGCGTCGACCCTGGTGCTGGGCGCGGTAATCGGTGTTGTCGCCGGGCTGCTCGCCGCCGGGCTGGCCTGGCTTGCCCGCGGTTCGGCCGGCATCGGCAGGCTGACGGACATCGGGCCCGACCCGCTCCGCACGGCGCTGTTCGTGGCCGCGGAGGTGGGGATCGGCGTCGTGATCGGCTACGCGGCCGGTCCCTGGCTGGAACGCCGGCAGAACCTGCGCGAGGCGGACCTCGAGACGGTCAACAGCCGCTGACCAGCCGGGTTCTAGCGGAACTGCGTGGGCATGGAGTTCTGCAGCTGCGTCCTGCAGGCGGACGTTGACTCCTCCGTCAGGGCCTGCCGGACGCAGTGCTGGTAGTCGCGGATCTGGGTGAAGAACAGGGTCGAGGCGAGGATCACCAGCAGCATGACCCCCGAGACGATGAGCCCGGAAATCGTGCCGAACAGCACCAGCCGCGACTCCTTGTATTTCACCGCCCGGATCAGCAGCACAATGCCCAGCGCAATCGCGCCCGCCGTGAGCAGGGCGGTCAGCCACAGGTAGCTGACGTCGAGCTGGAAGACGAGGAACGAGGCCAGGACCGCGACCACGAACAGCCGGAACAGGGTGTGGGTCAGCTGCGCGGATTTCTTGGCCGCCGGGTCGCCCGGCTGCCGGCCCGGCTGGTTGCCTGGTTGGCTGCCTGGTTGGCTGCCGCCGGAGTCCGTGGGGGAGTTCATGTTTTCCAGCCTACGCGAGCGGCCCCATAAGCTAGGACCATGCGCATCGTAGTCCTCGTCTCCGGCACCGGCTCCAACCTCCAGGCAGTGATCGATGCCGTGAAGTCCGGTGCGCTCGACGTCGAGATCGCCGCCGTCGGCGCGGACCGGCCGGGGACCTTCGGGGTAGAGCGCTCCGCGGCCGCCGGGATTCCCACGTTCGTGGTGGACTTCAAGGCCTACCCGGACCGGGCGGCCTGGAACGCGGCCCTGACCGAAGCGGTCGCCGCCTATGCCCCCGACGTGGTGGTGTCCTCGGGCTTCATGCGGATTGTCAGCGCGGGCTTCATCGACGCGTTCGGCGGCAAGTACCTCAACACGCACCCGGCGCTCCTGCCGTCCTTCCCCGGTGCCCACGGTGTCCGCGACGCCCTGGCCTACGGCGTGAAGGTCACCGGCTGCACGGTGCACTGGGCCGACGCCGGGGTGGACACCGGCCCCGTCATCGCGCAGGAAGCCGTGGCGGTCGAGGACGGCGAGACTGAGGAATCCCTGCACGAGCGGATCAAGGTCGTGGAGCGCCGGCTCCTGGTCTCCACCCTGGCGTCCCTCGCCGCAGCCCGCACCCCTGCCTAGCCCCCAGTCCTGCCTGCCCGCACACCCAACTRACTAGCAGCAGGGGCCGTTTTSMGCGCTCAAWACGGCTGTGGAGTCTCATGACTTAATAGACACTTATGTCTCATGACCTCGTAGACACTCTGTCTCAGGACTCCATGGACACTGTGGTGGGGTTTGCTGCTGCTTATGAGCAAACCCCAACCTGATATCAAGGTCCGTCATGCCGTGGCCC
>NZ_JBFRCV010000019.1:0-43998 GCF_052113245.1 Arthrobacter sp. YAF34 | reverse complement strand
CCAGCGTTCATCCTGAGCCAGGATCAAACTCTCCGTTGAAGTAAAACAGACACACCATGCGCCCCCGGGAAAACGGGATGCACACAATGCACAAAATTTGAAACCAGCTAAAAACACCAGACCACACCACGGGGTGGCGGGCCCGGCACRATCAACCAATTCAATA
Organism: Arthrobacter sp. YAF34; assembly: GCF_052113245.1. Classification (NCBI taxonomy): domain Bacteria; kingdom Bacillati; phylum Actinomycetota; class Actinomycetes; order Micrococcales; family Micrococcaceae; genus Arthrobacter; species Arthrobacter sp. YAF34. Next base: position 43,832 of record NZ_JBFRCV010000019.1, on the reverse strand, counting down.
CAATAAATTGGTATCAACAAACTTGGCACACTATTGAGTTCTCAAACAACAGACACACCCGGCACCACCACAACCAACAAACAGTCGCGGATCGCTCCGGAGCAACTTTTCAAACTTACCCGAGTCCGGACCGCTTAGCAAATCAGCGTTTCCGCGACCCGCAAACCATCCAACCCGCCCCACCCGAACCCGGAGCGCACAAAACGCCGACCAGATCCGGTCTCGAAATTTAGGGGATTGGCCGCCTCCGGTTCCCAGCTTTCCGCTGGTCTCCCTCGCGGCGACTTAGAAAACAATACACCCACCACGCCCCCACCGCAAACCCGCCCCGGCGCCATCCCAAAACCCCGCCGCCACGGGCCGAAACCACCCCTGAAGCGCCCAACCCGGCTCCCGGCGTCGTAAATCAACGTTGTGTGGTGCGTCACCGCGGGAGGGGGTTCCAGGGGAGGCGTGGCGGCCGGCCTTAAACGCAAGAAGGGCCGGCAACCAATTGGTTGCCGGCCCTCCTTCAAGCCACTGGGTTCAGGGGTGCTGAATTACCAGGAAGACTTCGTGATGCCCGGGAGCTCACCGCGGTGAGCCATGTCGCGGAAGCGAACACGGGAGATACCGAACTTCTGGAACGTGCCGCGGGGGCGGCCGTCGATGATGTCGCGGTTACGCAGGCGAACCGGCGAGGCGTTGCGCGGCAGCTTCTGCAGGCCGAGGCGTGCAGCTTCGCGTGCTTCGTCGGTTGAGTTGGGGTCAACCAGAGCCTTCTTAAGTTCGAGGCGCTTTGCAGCATAACGCTCGACGATGACTTTACGCTGTTCGTTCTTAGCGATCATTGACTTCTTAGCCATGTGTTTAGCGCTCCTCTCGGAATTCGACGTGCTGGCGGATTTTGGGGTCGTACTTCTTCAGGACCAGGCGGTCCGGGTCGTTACGACGGTTCTTGCGCGTCACGTAGGTGTAGCCCGTGCCCGCGGTCGACTTCAGCTTGATGATCGGACGTACGTCCTTATCCTTTGCCATTAGAGCTTTACTCCTCGTGCCAGGATGGCGGCGACGACTACGTCAATGCCGCGTACGTCGATGGTCTTGATGCCACGCGCAGAAACCTGCAGCGTGACATTACGGCGCAGGGACGGAACCCAGTAGCGCTTCTTCTGGATGTTCGGGTCGAACCGGCGCTTGTTGCGACGGTGCGAGTGCGAAATGCTGTGTCCAAAGCCCGGCTCGGCTCCGGTCACCTGGCAGTGTGCTGCCATGACGACTCTCCTCAAAAGTTCAATGAAACGGCTAGCGGAGTTCCCGCTGGCCGTGCGCTTGGCGGCGTCCGCATCCGGCTCCCGCCCCCAACCGACAGTTCCGCAGGATTCTTGGCAGACGGCACAAACCGGCTGTTTCCTCATTGCGGCGAAGATTGTGGGCCACGGGCACCGGGCTTTGGCGGTCTGTGGGACAGCCATTGCGATGTGCCGGGATGCTGGGCGAATACAGGAATGCGCGCAACTTGAGCCCCTAACTACCGGCCGCCATGACCCCGGTTTCTCTCCACGGGTCCTGCCAACCGGAGCAATTGCACACGCTCCGCGCCACCTAGCGCCTACCAAGTCTACGAGTTCGATGAATTAAAGACCAATCCGACGTTGCATGGTGTATGGGGCGGTGCGCGCGAACCGGGCCGCGGCAAGGGGCCTGGCCCATGTAAGTCATATGCCGGACGAAGCATTTTCACAGCGAAATGAAAGGCGGGCGCGCGATTCTGGATACATGAACACACAACTTCTGACGACCCGTCCCGGGGTTCGCCGCAGCTCCCGTGGCGCCGCGAACCCCTTTAAGGGGCAGCATCGGCGGCGGTTGCTGCGAGCGGATCTGCTGACGGTCCTCTTCTGGGCGTCCCTGGCGGGCGCCGTCGCTTTGTGGCTGGCCGACGGCGGAGCGGCCGGCTTCCGGACTCCCGCCGGATCCTTCACCGCACTGGGAATTGTGGCCGGCCTGGCCGGCATGGACCTGGTGCTTCTCATGCTGCTCCTGGCGGCACGCATTCCCATCATCGACCAAACCGTCGGTCACGACCGGGCGCTTGAGTTCCACCGCAAGCTGGGCAAACCTGCCCTGTACCTCCTGCTGGCGCACGGAATCCTCATTGCGATCGGTTACGGCATGGCCGAGGGGCTGGACCCTGTCAGCGAGTCGGTTGCGCTGTGGGTCCTCGTGCCGGACATGTGGCTGGCCTATATATCCACGCTCCTCTTAATCGCCGTCGTGGTCACCTCCCTGGTGGCTGTCCGACGTCGGTTCCCTTACGAATTCTGGTACGCCGTCCACCTGCTCACCTACGCTGCGGTCCTGACGTCCCTCCCCCACCAGTTCAGCGTGGGCGGGCTCTTCGCCGAGGGCACATGGCAGCGCTGGTACTGGTTGGCGCTGTGCATCGCTACAGGCGCCGCCTTGCTCTACTACCGCGTGGTCCAACCCCTGGTGGCAACCTTCAGGCACCAGCTGACCGTTAAGCGGGTGGTGCGGGAGGCCCCCGGAGTTGTCAGCATTGAGATGACCGGCCTTCACCTGGATCAACTGGCAGGCAGCGGCGGCCGGTTCTTCATCTGGCGGTTCCTGGCCCCCGGCCTGTGGTGGCATCCGCATCCGTTCAGCCTGTCCGCAGAGCCCGTCCAGTTCGACGCATCCGGCCAGGGCACGCTGAGGATCACCGTCCGCAACCTCGGCCGGGGTTCGGCACAGCTGGCTTCGCTCAAGCCGGGCACCAAAGTGGCTGTGGAGGGTCCGTACGGGCTGTTCAGCACATCCGCGCGGAGCCGCAGCCGCGTGGTCATGGTGGGTGCCGGGATCGGCATTACGCCGATCCGCGCCCTCCTGGAGAGCACGCCGTTCCAGCCCGGCAACGCCACGGTCATTCTCCGCGGACACAGCGAATCCGAGCTCTACCTGGGCGCGGAAATCTTTGAACTCTGCCGTCGGCGCGGCGCCACACTATTCCACCTGACTGGCTCCCGCCCGGCCGGAGTCCGGACCTGGCAGCCGGAGAACTCCGAGCGCGCCGGCCACCGTCTGGCCAGCTACATCCCGAACGTCGCCGAAGCGGACGTCTACGTCTGCGGCCCGTCCGGCTGGGCGCAAAACGTGCTCGAGGATGCCCGCTCCGCCGGCGTCCGGGAAGACCAACTCCATTACGAAAGGTTCGACTGGTGAGAACTCGCGCAGCAGTTTCAGCAGCCCTGGCCTCCGCCGGCATCCTCATTGCAGGCTGGCAGTCGGGCGTCCACGTCGCCAATACCGGCAGCACCGTCGCGAGCACGGCAGCCGACACTACCGGCTCTACGGGCTCCACGGGCTCCGCAGGCTCCGCGGGCTCGAGCTCAGCGTCCGGCTCTGCTGGTTCCTCCGGGTCCACGGGAACGTCCGGATCAACAGGTTCCGCGGGCTCATCAGGCGCGTCGAGCGCGGCAGGCTCCACGGGGGCCTCGGCCAAGGCGGGCGGGACCTACGCCGGCGCCGTCGTCCAGACGCGGTACGGCTCCGTCCAGGTGCAGATCACGGTTCAGGCCGGAAAAATCACTGATGTCACGGCGCTGCAGTTGACCGACGCCGAACGCAGGTCCGTGCAGATCAGCAACGAGGCGGCCCCGCTTCTGCGCGACGAGGTGCTTCAGGCACAATCCGCGAACGTGCAGACCATCGGCGGCGCCACGGTGACTTCCGACGCATACCTGACCTCTCTGCAGGCGGCCCTCGATGCAGCCCACCTCTGAGGCGGGCGGTTCGGCCCTGACGGCCCGGACGTTTAGCTCCATGGGCACCGTCATCAGCCTGACCGTTCCTGCCGGGTCAGACCCAGGAACGGCCGGCGGGGCCGGGCTCGACGCCGCAACTGCCGCCGTCGAACGGGTGTTTACCGTGTTTGATGAAACCTTCAGCCTGTACCGCGCTGATTCCGAGGCCAGCCGGCTGGCGCGCGGGGAGTATTCGCTGCGGGAAGCATCCGCCGGGATGCGCGACCGCTACGCGGATGCGCTCAGCTGGCGGCTCATGACGGAGGGCGCGTTCACCCCGGAACGGCCCGACGGCGTGCTGGACCTTTCCGGGCTCATCAAGGGCTATGCGATCAGGCACGCCGGTGAGGCGCTGTGTGCCCGTGGCATCACCGACTGGTGCCTGAATGCCGGGGGCGACGTCTTGGTGATGGGCTCGCCCGTTCCGGGCAGCGGGGCCGCGTGGGCGGCCGGGATTGTCGACCCGCACGACCGGGCGGCGCTGCTTTCCGTATACGAACTCGGCGGCCGCGGCACCCGGCGGGCCCTGGCGACGTCGGGTTCGGCAGAGCGGGGTGACCATATTTGGACAGCGGGCGCAGCCGGCGCCGAGTTTAGCCAGGTCTCCGTCGCCGCGGCGGACATTGTCACCGCAGACGTGCTCGCGACGGCGATCGTCGCCGGCGGGCCCGCAATGCTGCGCCGGGCGACGGACGGCTGGGAAATCGATGTGCTCGCCGTGCGCCGCGACGGGGAACTGCTCGCGACGCCGGGATTCCGCGCCTAAGCTGCCGTCCTCCGCCCTAGCGGCCTAGAGGTGCGTGAGCTGGCCGTACTTCGGTGTCAGGCCATCTCCGGACGATTTGCCGGTGACGCGCCGGACAACCCACGGGGCGGCGAATTCGCGGACCCACCGAGCGTTGGCCCGGATGGCGTCTCCACGGCTCAACTCCGGCACCGGGGTCATGGGCGGGACGTCAATCGAGTGTTCGTGCGCCAAGACCGTGAGGACGCGCTTGGCCATGTTCGCGTGGCCGGCTGCGGACATGTGCATCCGGTCCGTGGCCCACATGCCCCAGTCGTAGTACTCGCTGAAGCGCCAGTAATCGACCAGCAGGGCACCGTGGTCACCGGCGATTCCGCGCACCAGTTCGTTGTAGATAGCGGTGCGGCCGCGCATGGTGCCGAAAATCTTGGAGCCGCGCGCGTCGAAGCCCGTGAACATCACGACGGTTGCCCCGGTAGCCGTGAGCTTCCGGATGCCGGCGTCGTATTCCGCGAGCAGGTCATCGATGTCGATCTTGGGCCGCAGGATGTCATTGGCACCCGCGTAGATGCTCACAAGGGTGGGCTTGAGCGCGACGGCGGCATCGACTTGTTCTGCCATGATCTGGCGGAGCTTCCTGCCGCGGATGGCGAGGTTCGCGTACCCGAGGCCCGGATCGGCGGCGCCGAGCTGCTCGGCCACCCGGTCCGCCCAGCCCCGGACGCCGTTGGGACGGCTGGGGTCGTCGTCGCCGACGCCTTCTGTGAAGGAGTCTCCAAGGGCTACATAGCGGGACGTGAAATCCATGAATCCAGTCTGCCAGCAGTTGCCGCGAGCAACAAAGACGCGAAGGAACCGGCGGTGGGCGCTCAGCTGTCGCGCAGGATCCAGTGGTCGTCGGCGAGGCGGCCGACGATCTTCTCGCCGATCCGGGCCAGGTCCGCGACATCCTTGGGGCTCAGGGCGTCGAGGAATAGCGACCGGACGGCCTCGACATGGCCTGGGGCGAGCTTCACGATCGTCGCCATGCCGGCGTCGGTCAGGTGCGCCGTGGTGACACGGGCGTCGCCGGGATGAGGCCGGCGCTCAAGCCAGCCGCGGTTCTGCAACTTGGTGACCACATGGGAGAGCCTGGACAGGGAAGCGCTGGTGCGCGCCGCGAGCTCACTCATCGGCAAGAAACGCCCCTCGGCCTCGGAAAGCATCGCCAGAACGTTGTAGTCGAACAGGGAGAGCTTGCCCGCGGCGTGGAGCTGGGTATCCAGGGCGGCCGGCAGCAGAGTGTTGATGCTCAGCTGGGCGAGCCAGGCCCGGCGTTCGTCGGCGTTCAGCCAGCGCGGTTCGGTCATGGCTACATTCTAGGAGACTCGAAGATTGACGATTCAACTTCGGCCCGGGAAATTCCGGAAAGGTCCCCGCCCGGTCCGCGCCCGCTACCGGTAGGCTGACCCCATGTACGTAGTCTCCCTGACTTATAAGGTCCCCGAGGACATCGTCGAGTTCCATCTCCCGGCGCACGTGACGTGGCTGCAGGCGGCCTTCGATGAGGGCGTCTTTATGGTCGCAGGGCGCAAAATCCCCCGCACCGGCGGCCTCCTGCTCTCCAACGCGGACCGGGCCAGCCTTGACGCCGCCCTGGCCAAGGACCCGTTCTACGTCAACGGCGTGGCCGACTTCGAGGTCATGGAGTTCCATGCCAACAGGGTGGCTCCGGGGTACGAAAACCTGTTGGACAGCTGAGCCGGGCCGGGCGCCCGCAGCCGGCCCTGCCGGCGCGGACCCAGCCCGCCGCCTCAGCTGGCGCGCTGTGGCGGTACCAACTTCTTTAGGCCGCCCTTGCGCGGGACCTTCACGGGCTCGGGCCAGCGTGGCCGAAGCTGGTCACCGAGGGTGACCCCGCGGATCTTCCGCCCGAACAAGGGCAGCACCCAATCGTGAACCCAGTGGCGCTGCCGACGCTCCCACTCCCGCAGGCCCGGCTTCACGGGCGGCTCCCACTCTTTTGGTTTGATTTTGTGGGGCACGCCGAGATGATCCAGGACCTGTGAGGCAAGGTACTTGTGGCCCGCCTTGGACATATGCAACCGGTCCGAATCCCACATCCGCGGGTCCTGGAAAGCATCGAAGCACCAGTAGTCCACCAGCACCGCGCCGTATCGTCCGGCGATCTCGCGGACGCGCCGGTTGTAGAAGGCGTTGCGTTTCTTCAGTGGTTCCAACAGGGCGGACACCTTGACGTCGAAGCCGGTGAACAGCACGACTGTTGCCCCCGTGCCGGCGAGCGCAGCCACCAAGGACTCGTAATCCTGCATGAGGGATCCGATGTCCGTGCCGAAATCGAGGATGTCGTTGCCTCCGGCGTACAGCGTGATGAGGGTCGGTTCCATGGCCCGGGCCGGCCCGAGCTGTTCGGCGGTGATGTGGCGCAGCCGTTTGCTGCGGATCGCCAGATTGGCGTACTCCCACCCCGGTTGCGCCTTTGCCAGCTTCTCCGCGACCCGGTCCGCCCAGCCCCGCACCCCATTGGGGAGACGCGGATCGTAGTCCCCGACCCCCTCGGTGAAGGAATCCCCTAAGGCAACATAGAGCCGTCGCCCGTCCGGGCGCGGCGTCAGGAAGTTCTCCACCCGGCCACGCTAGCCATCCCACCCGGCCAACAGGGAAAACCCGGGTTAACAAGTGGGGCATCCTCCGGTGGGTCCTGGAAGAAATTGGACAGCCATCCTGCGCTTTGCAAGGATAGGCTCGCCGGCGACTCGGAACCGGCGCATTGTTGAAACGCATTGTTGAAACCGAATTGTTGAAACGGGGGAAGTGAGCATGGGCATCGCAACGATGACTGCTGCCACGGTGAGCGGGGTGGCCGTTCTGGCCTGCTACGCGGCCGCGCCGCTGCCAGCCCTTCCCGTGCAATCCCGCCCCGCTGCGGGCTAAACCCGCGCGGACGCCCGGTCCCCACCGGAATCACAGGCTGGCACCGCTCTGCCCCTTTTCCGCTCTGTCCCGCCGCACGCTCGGGCGAGCCGGAGCCAACCGATTCCGAAAGTTACCACCATGCATAAATTCACGGCGCAACAGATTCGCTCATCCTTCATCAATGCGAGCCGGTCAGAAGCGGCGAAACTCAATCTGCCCAAGAACTTCGACACCCTCGACTGGGAACGCATCGACTTCCTGGCCTGGCGGGACGAAAAGATGCCGCTCCGCGGCTATCTCGTGGTTCCCGGGCCGAAGGGTCCCACCGGCATCATGCTCCGGGCACCTGAAGGCGGGGCCAAAAAGAACCGTTCCGTGCTCTGCGAGCTGTGCCGGGACGTGTTCTCCAAGGACGACGTGGTGCTGTGGGTGGCCCGGCGCGCAGGGCAGTCCGGCCGCAACGGCAACACCCTGGGCACCTTGATCTGCGCCGATTTCGTCTGCTGCCGCAATGTGCGGGTGGAGCCGCCGGCCAACGAGATCAACCCGGACCCCGCCGCCGTCGTGCTCCGGCAGATCGACGGCCTGGTGGCACGGACCGCCCAGTTCGTCCAGCGCGTACAGGGAACTTAGGGAACACAGGGAACGTAGCTCCGGCACCAGGCAACGCGGGGTCACTTGCGGCCCATTATGACGGCGTTTATGGACCGTAAATGACCCCGCGTTGCGGAAGGAAACCCCTCGCCTTCAGACCCCAGTAGGGCTGCTCGGCCGGACACCGCCGGCACGAAGCAGGGCGGCAACCTCAATAGCGTCACCGGTGGGCGCCGTCGACTTCGCGTCCGGGCGGGCCAGCAAGAGGTAGAGAAGACCGGTGCCCGCCACCACGGCCAGGCCGATCAGGACGGTCCAGTCCGTGACAAAGACGCCCGTCGATCCGGGCCACGCCAGCAGCACCATGGCAAAGATGCCGTAGCCCAGGGCGGCGACATTGATCGCGAGACCAGCGGCGCCCAGACTGAACGGGCCCGCCGGCCGCCAGCCCTTGAGCCGCTGGCGCAGGGATGCCAGCACCACGGACTGGAAGGCGATGTAGATGCCCAGGACCGCAAAGGACGTGATCTGCGTCAGCAGTTCATCGGAGCCCAGATAGATGATGATGCAGATGGCCAGCGGGATGCTGGCGGCCACGATGAGGGCGTTCGCCGGCACTCTGGCAGTGCCGGAAACCCTGGACAGCCAGCGGTGGCCGGGCACCATTCCGTCCCGGGCAAAGGAGAAGATCAGCCGGCTCGCTGCCGCCTGCAGGCTCAGCACGCAGGACAGGAAGGCCGTGATGGCAACCACCAGGAAGATCTTGGCACCCACAGGGCCGAGGGCCGATTCCAGGATGGCGGGGATCGGGTCCGGGTCCTGGCCGTTGACGATCTCCTGCAGGTTGGGCGCCGCAAGCACGTAGCCGCCGAAGGAAAAGAGTGCGGAGACGCCTCCCACCACGATGGTCATGATCATGGCCCGCGGGATCCGCCGGGCCGGACTGGCGACTTCCTCCGCCACGTCGCCACAGGCTTCAAAGCCGTAGAAAAGGAAGAGACCGGCCAGGGCGGCTCCCATAAAGGCGTGCAGGTAACTGCCATCGCCCTCCACGCCCATCGAGTCGAAGAACACGCCGAAGCTCTGCTTGCGCTGGAAAATCAACAGGTACAGGCCGACGGCGATCACGCCGATCAGCTCGGAAGCCAGCCCGATCCGGGCGACTCGGGCCATCGTCTTGGTGCCGGTGAAGTTCAAGGCCAGAGCCACAACAAGGAGCAGTACCGTCAGACCAAGCGTGGTTTCCCGGGTCACCTCAACCTCGAACAGGCTGGCCAGGAAGCCGCTGCCAAATTCGGCCACCGCCGTGATGGTGACGATCATGGCCCAGATGTAGACCCAGGCCGCCATCCAGGCGTAGCGCCTGCCCCAGAGCCGCCTGGTCCATGGATAGATTCCTCCGTGGATGGGGTATTGCGAGACCACCTCGCTGAATACGAGCGCCACCAGCATCTGTCCGGCCCCCACGATGAAGATCCAGAAGACCGACGGCGGGCCGCCGGCCGCCATGGCGATGGCGAAGAGGGAGTACACCCCCACCAGCGGCGATAGGTAGGTGAATCCGAGGGCAAAATTGGCCCACAGGGACATGGATCGGTCGAACGAGTCCTGGTAGCCCAGGACGGCAAGATGTTCACTATCGTTTAGCTCGGCGCGGGGTTCGGTAGACATGATTTCCTTCCGACGACTTTGGGGGGAGATTCCGGCGGGGGTGCCGGCGGCGGCCGCCGGTTGGGTGGCCGCCTTTGAGCGGCTGGCGGTGGCGCCGGCTAGCCGATGTAACTCATGACGTGCTTGATCCGGGTGTAATCCTCGAGCCCGTACATGGACAGGTCCTTGCCGTACCCGGAGTGCTTGAATCCGCCGTGCGGCATCTCAGCCACCAGGGGGATGTGGGTGTTGATCCAGACGCAGCCGAAGTCGAGGCGCTTGGCGAACTGCATGGCACGGGTGTGGTCCTTGGTCCACACCGAGGACGCCAGCCCGTAGTCCACATCGTTGGCCAAGGCCAGGGCCTCGGCGTCGGTGGAGAACTTCTGCACCGTGACGATCGGGCCGAAGACCTCGCTCTGGACGAGTTCGTCGGCCTGATTCAGTCCGGACACGACGGTCGCCTCGTGGAAGTACCCGACGTCCCCGTGGCGCTTGCCGCCAACTTCAACTGTGGCGTGTTCCGGCAGCCGTTCCAGGAATCCGGAGACGCGCTGGAGATGGTCGGCGCTGCTGAGCGCGCCGTACAGGATTCCCTCCTCGGCGGGGCCGCCAGTCCTGGCGTTCTGCCGCACCTCCTCGGTGAACGCAGCCACGAACTCATCGTGGATGTCCTCATGCACCAGCAGGCGCGTGGCCGCGGTGCAGTCCTGGCCGGCGTTGTAGAAGGACGCCGGGACGATGCCCGCCACGGCGGTGGCGATGTCGACGTCGTCGAACACGATAACCGGTGCCTTGCCGCCCAACTCGAGATGCACGCGCTTGACGTCGGCGGCCGCCGCCCCGGCCACCTCCATTCCGGCCCGCACGCTTCCGGTGATGGACACCATTTCCGGGGCTGCGTCCGCCACCAGGGCTTTGCCCGTCTCGCGGTCGCCCAGCACCACATTGAACGCCCCCGCCGGAAGGAACGCACTGGCCAGCTCGGCGAACAGCAGGGTGGAGCTCGGGGTGGAATCGGAGGGCTTGAGAACAACGGTATTGCCGGCGGCCAGCGCGGGAATGACCTTCCACGCCGCCATCATCAGCGGGTAATTCCACGGGGCCACCTGGCCGATGACGCCGATCGGCTCGCGCCGGATGGAGGAGCTGTGGTCTGCTAGGTACTCGGCGGTGGCCCGCCCTTCCAGCGTCCTGGCGGCGCCGGCAAAGAATCGGATCTGATCCACGAGTACGTCGATCTCATCCGCGACAATCCCTGCCCGGGGCTTGCCGGTATCTGCGCATTCGAGGTCCGCCAGCTCCTCGGCCCGGGCCTCGACGGCGTCGGCGATGTGCAGCAGCGCCCGCTGCCGTTCCGCCGGGGTGGTTTCGCTCCAGGTCTCAAACGCTGCCGCGGCTGCCGCATACGCTGCAGCGACGTCATCGGCGTTGGAAACGGGCGTTGTGGCGATGAGCTCTTCCGTGGCCGGATTGTGGATCTCCAGCCGGCTGATGGCGGCCGAGTCAACAAACTTGCCGTTGACGAAGTTCCGCAAATTCCGCACGCTCATGGGGTTCCCTTCGATGAAGTGGGTGGCCGGGCCGCGCCGCGGACCACACGTCTATGTGACCTACTTCACGGCCACATGGCGAGAATACACCTTATTCATCTGAAATGGGATGTTTATTTTATCGGTCTATCCGCATCCTGATGTTGAGGTCAGTTCCGGGGCAGGCAATGACGCCGCCGGCTGCCGGGCCGGCATCCGGGGCGGCATCCGGGGCGGCATCCGGGGCCACGAGGGTTCCTACGGGGAGCGCCGGATCGGTGGAGACCACCACCCTTCCCGCGGCGCTTACCAGCACGCTCGGAGCCCCCACGGCGCGCATCAGCGGCAAGGCGTCCCGCTCCAGCCGGCGCACCAGAAGGTCGGCGCCCACCACCCCTGCCATGGACCCGCCGACGTTGACCGGTACGGTGAGCGTCAGGATGTAGTCGCACGTGCACAAGTGGTCAACATAGGGTCCCGTGATGTGACGGGCACCCGTGGTTTCGGGCACCCGATACCACTCGAGAGCGCTGAGGTCCCGCAGATAGTCGGCATACTCGCGCGACGCCAGATCGAGGCGGCTCGGCTCCGTGGTGGTGCCCAGGATCGGGTTGTCCTCCAGCGGGCCCAGCCACCAGGCAAAATGGAGACCGCCGCCCCGCACCACGCCCGGCGCCGCGACGAATCCGGCGCCGATCAGCCGCGGGTCGGCCGCCGTCAGTTCCGGCTCGACCATGGCGTAAACGGCGGGGTCGATGTCCCCCGCGCCCCAGGCGGTTGAGGCCTCAACCAGGCTCCGCCACCGCTGCAGGGTGTCGAAGACGCCGCTGAACAACGCTCCGATGGCCGCGGCGCAGTCCTGCGCCCGGGCCTGAATGGGATCCGTCAGGTCATTGTCAGCCATCAGCCGCTGCTCCTCGTTCCAGCCGCTCCTTGGCTTCCAGCAGCCACACGGAAAGATCGCTGATCTGACCCCGGACGGAGGTGCGGGCCGCGGCGGCGTCGTGGGCGGTGATCGCCTCGGCGGTTCGCAAGTTTTGGGCATAGACCCGTGCCCGCATGGCGGGATCCGTCAAACACAACCACAGCATGGGCCCAAACTCCGCCTGAAGGCGGATCTGCTCCCGAACGAGCCGCGGCGACTGGCTGATCACGGCGATTTCGAGGTAGAAGCCGCCGGCGTTCCGGCCGGAATCGCTGGCGGAACCAAAATCGGCACCTTCAAGCCAGGCGGTGAGCCGCTGGGCCTCGTCGGCGGATGCCAGCTCGGCCGCCCGTTCCGCGCAACCGGTGGCCAGCACGCCAAAATAGACCGCGAGATCGGCAATTTCCACCTGCGAGAGGCCGCGCAGCCGGGCCTGCAGGAGTCTCTCCGGCGTCTGCTCTGTGGGCAGCACAAAGCTGCCACCCTCGCGGCCTCGCCTGGTCTCCACCAGCCCGGCCTCGCGGACAGCCCCCAGACCGTCGCGCGCCGTCACCAAGGCCACGCCAAACCGCTTTGCCAGCTCCGCCTCGCTGGGCAGCCGATCACCCGGAGACAACACGCCCAGCAGAATGGCATCGGTCAGCCGCTGGGCCACCTGCTCGGATCTGCCGGCGCCGGTCAGCTGGGCGAATACGGCGGCTCGGGCGCCGCGCGACGGCGCGGGGGCGACTGGTTCCCGAGTCACCGCAGCGCCTTTGGCCGACGGCGTTCGGAGCGGGCCCGGACCGAAGGATCTTCCATAGCGCCACTCTATCGGCCCCGCCGGCGCGGGTGGGAAGCGGCCGCGGATCCCCCGCCGCAGGAGTTGGCCGCACGCGTGGGGCGGATGATCCCCTTGCCGTCGGATGATGATTGTGCGGAGATGCCAAAGCCTGGATGGTTTATCCAATGATCTGCGGGTTGGGCCTTGTTAGGCTTCGAATCCTTGATCAGGTACCCGCGGCTCGGGGATGCGCCGCGGGCAATCCACGAAGGGAGTCCCATGACTTCGAGGCCCGGCCCGCAGCCCGGTTCCGCCGACCGGGGCGACGCCCACGAGCCCAGGGACACTTCTGCCGGACCCTTGTCCGGCCTGTTGGTGGCCGATTTCTCCCGGGTCTTGGCCGGCCCGCTGGCCACCATGACGCTGGCTGATCTGGGCGCCCGCGTGATCAAGGTGGAACGCCCCGGCGCCGGCGACGACACCCGCAACTGGGGGCCGCCGTTCTCCGCCACAGGGGCCACCTACTTTGAGAGCGCGAACCGCAACAAGGAATCGGTTTGTCTGGACCTTTCCGACCCCGGCGATCTGCAGCTGGCCAAGGAATTGGCCCTGCGCGCCGACGTCCTGGTGGAAAACTTCAAGCCCGGGGGCATGACGAAACTGGGCCTGGGCTACGCGGAACTCTCTGCTGGCAATCCCGGCCTGATTTACGCCTCGATCACCGGGTTTGGCAGCGCGGGCGGAGCCAACCTGATGGGGTATGACTTCATCGTCCAGGCGCTGGGCGGACTGATGAGCATCACCGGCGAGAAAGACGGCAGCCCCACCAAGGCCGGGGTGGCCTTGGTTGACGTCCTGACAGCCAAGGACACCACCGTTGGCGTCCTGGCCGCTTTGGCGGCACGGGCGGTCTCGGGGCGCGGCGCCCATCTTGAGCTCAACCTCCTCTCAAGCCTGCAAGGCGCGCTGGCAAACCAGGGCCAGGCCTTCCTGGGTGCCGGCAAGGTTCCGCACCGCATGGGCAGCGCGCATCCCTCGATCGTGCCGTACCAGTTGCTCGAGTGTGCCGATGCCCCGCTCGCGGTGGCCTGCGGCAACGACGGTCAGTTCGCCAAGTTGACCCAGGTTCTGGGCATTGCCGGCCTGGCCCGGGACCCGCGCTTTGCCACCAACAACGCGCGGGTGGAACACCGCACGGAATTGGTGCCCCTGCTGGAGCAAGCCCTCTCCGTGTCCTCCGCCCTCAGCTGGCAGGACAAGCTCATCGACGCCGGCGTCCCGGCCGGCCATGTGGCCGGCATCGATGAGGGTCTGGCCTACGCCGAGTCCCTTGGACTTAAACCAACCATCGAGGTCCACAACGCCGAGGGCCAGCCCGCCGGACGGCAGATCCGCCACCCCATTACCTGGACGCCGGCGTTTCCGGCACCAGCGACGGCCCCGCCGTCGCTGGGCGAACACAGCGAGCGCGTCCGGGCCTGGCTTGCCGACGGCGCCAGTGCCGGGAGCGCCGGTGCAGGTCGATACGGCGCTACACCCAGCGCAGCGCCAGCCACAGATTAGCGGCCACGTCGGGATCGTCCGGATCCGCCTGCAGCAGTTCGGTTGCAATTCCCATCCGGTGACGCAGCGAGTTACGGTGGATCCCCAACTCGCGGGCGGCGCCCTCCCACTGACCCCGGTGCCGCAGGTAGGCGCGTATGGTGCCGACCAGGTCAGCCCGCCGGTAACCGCGCAGCGCCGCCACCCAGCCCTGAACCCGCGGGTCAAGAGCCCCTGCCGGGGCCTCGATAATCTGCCCGGCCTCCAGCGCACGCACCATGGCCGCCAGCTGTCCGGCCTCATCGTTCACACGTTCTAGGGGCATTGGCCGGCTCAGCACCGCAGTGATCGTGCTGCTGCCGACGTCGTCCGGTTCCGTCCCGCCGGCCCCTGCCGTGTGGCCCGATCCGCCAGCGTCGGCGTGCTCCGCGTCCAGCAGGTAGTAGCTCAGGGTGCCGGCCGCATGGCGCAGACGGCAGGATCGCAGGGCACTGGCCGCCACTGGCCAGCCGGTCCCGGCGCGGAGCCGCGCCTCCAGCTCCGCGGAAGCTGCGGCGGCATCTGTTTCGCTACGCACCACCAGGACCCGGACGGCCCCGGTGGGCACAACGATGCCCAAATCCGGGGCCAGCGCCCGGCCGGCATCGACATATCCGGTCAGAAAGAGCTTGGTCACGGCCGAGCCGAGCGCGGCGGCGGTGGCGGCGCTTTCCTGCTCCTGGGCGGCCTTGAGCGAGAGCAGGACGCACACCGTCATGATGATCTGCCGGTCAGCCCGCGTCAGTTTGCGTCCGGCGCCAATGGCCAGAAAACCCGCCACCCGCCGCCCCACCAGCACGGGATACTCCACCACGTCTGTGCCATGGATCTGGAAGGTGGAGGCCGAATGCGTCACCGCCATGTCCAGCCGCGACGTCTCCCGGCGCAGCTGACTCACGATCGCGTGGTTGTCCGCCGGCCACAGCGTTTCCGCCCCGTTGTCCGCCGGAAGGTACGCCACCCAGCCACCCAGCGCCTGGGCGAGCGCCCTCACCACGGAAGGCAGCGCGTCCGCCTGCGTCGCCGCGCGGGCCAGGGCTGTCTGCGTGCCGAGGCTGGCAGCCAGATCCGCCTGCCCCTCCCGGCCCACCAGGTCCCAATAGGCGCGCGACACGTTCATGAACGGCGTGCCGTCGGGAACCACCAGCAGCTCCAGTCCCTCCGACGCGCAGGCGGCCAACAACGCCGGCGGCACCTCATTCACGCCGGCGCCCAAGCCAAGCCCCAGGGCTGCGACGTTGCGCTCCACCAGGCGCCGGACATAGGCCTGCACCTTGGCCTCTGCGCCCGAAACGGGGATGCCAGTAGTGAGGAGAAGCTCGCCGCCTTCCAAATACGGTGTGGGATCGTCGAGCTCGGATATGTGCACACCCGAGACCTGTCGGCGCGCCACCACGCCTCCCGCGGCGGGGCGCAGATCGCGGCCGAGTTGACTGTGAAGCTGGGCCAGACTGATCACGCGGTGACCCCTTCCGAGCAGACGCGAATCCTTTGTATATTCTAACCAAAACACGCCCAAATGGGGGCAGACCATCCAATGTCAGACGGCCAACGGCCCGCTACCTTGTTGTATATGACGAGTCCCGCCGACAGCCTCCCCCGGACCCGCCACCTTGCCGTCTTCATTCCCGGGGCGGCACCGGCCGCGCCTGCCGCGCGTGCCAGGCGCCGTCGGCGGCCTAAGACCCCGCCCCGCACACTCTTGGAGAACACCCTTGGAGAACACCGTGAACGAATCCTCTGACCTGCTGAACCTCGGTTCCCTCTTCAGCCCGGAAGAACTTGCCATGCGGGACAAGGTGCGGTCGTTTGTTGACAGCACCATCCGGCCCAACATCGCCTCCTGGTATGAGCAGGCCGTCTTCCCGGTGGAGATCATCAAGGAAATGGCCGCACTGGGGCTTCTGGGCATGCACTTAAAGGGCTACGGCTGCCCGGGCCGTTCCGCCGTCGAATACGGCATCGCGGCCATGGAACTTGAGGCCGGCGACTCAGGCCTGCGCACCTTCGTCAGCGTGCAGGGCTCGCTCGCCATGAGCGCCATCTACAAGCACGGCTCCGAGGAACAGAAGAACCAGTGGCTGCCCAAGATGGCCGCCGGCGACGTCGTTGGCTGCTTCGGCCTGACCGAGCCCACCGCCGGCTCCGATCCGGGCAGCATGAAGACCTTCGCCCGACGCGACGGGCAGGACTGGGTCATCAACGGCTCCAAGCGCTGGATCGGCCTCGCCTCGATCGCCCAGATCGCCATCATCTGGGCCATGACCGACGACGGCGTGCGGGGCTTCATCGTGCCCACCGACACCCCCGGGTTCAAAGCCACCCCGATTGAGCCCAAACTCTCCATGCGGGCCTCCATCCAGTGCGACATCGAACTCAGCGAGGTCCGGCTCCCGTCCGCCGCGATACTGCCGAACGCCAAAGGCCTCCGCGGTCCGTTCGAGTGCCTCAATGAGGCCCGCTACGGCATCATCTGGGGAGTCATGGGCGCCGCACGGGACAGCTACGAGACTGCAGTCAGGTACTCACAGGAACGCCTGCAGTTCGACAAGCCGCTGGCGGGGTACCAGCTGACCCAGGAAAAGCTGGTCAACATGGCCCTGGAAATCAACAAGGGCATGCTTCTGGCGCTGCAGATTGGCCGCCTCAAGGAAGCCGGCCAGCTCAAGCCGCACCACATCTCGGTGGGGAAGCTCAACAACTGCCGCGAGGCCATCCAGATCTGCCGCGACGCCCGCGCGATGCTGGGCGGCAACGGCATTACCCTCGACTATTCGCCGCTGCGGCACGCCAACAACCTCGAATCAGTCCGCACCTACGAGGGCACCGACGAGGTCCACACGCTGATCCTCGGCAACCACATCACGGGCATCCCGGCCTTCCGCTAGCCGCGGCCAGCACCGGAGCGCCAGCAAGGAACCCAGCAAAGGAACCCCAGCAAATGAACAAGGCAATGACTACAGCAGTGGAAGTGCGGCATTACATCTCGGGCACCTGGGTTCAGGGCGACGGCGGCATCATCACCTCCGCCAACCCGGCCCGCCCGGCCGAGACGGTGGCCCGTGGCCTGCAGGCCGGACCGGCCGACGTCGAACGCGCCATGGCGGGCGCCGTGGCCGCCAAGCATGGCTGGGCCCGCACTCCGGCCCATGAACGCGGTGCCGCGCTGCTGCGCACCGCCGCGGTCCTGGAGGACAACTCGCAGGCCTGGGGCCTGGAACTGGCCCGCGAGGAAGGAAAGACGCTGGCCGAGGGCCAGGGCGAGGTCCTGCGCGCCGCGCAGATCTTCCGGTATTACGGGAACGACGGCGACCGGGAGGCCGGGGCGGTGTATTCCTCGCCGCGCCGGGGCGAAAAGATTTTCGTCACGCGCAAGCCGCTGGGGGTAGTGGGCGTCGTGACGCCGTTCAACTTCCCCATCGCCATCCCGGCGTGGAAGATCGCGCCCGCACTGGCGTACGGCAACACGGTTGTCTGGAAGCCGGCCAGCACCGTGCCGCTGCTGGCCATGCGGCTGACCCAGGCGCTTGAACAGGCCGGGCTGCCCGACGGGGTGCTGAATCTGCTGATTGGACCCGGGACCGTTGGGACCAGCCTGGTGGAACACCCGGCGCTGGACGGGCTGTCCTTCACGGGGTCCACCGGCGTGGGGCGCACCCTGGCCGCCGCGGCAGCGGCGCGCGGCGTGCCCATCCAGGCCGAGATGGGCGGAAAGAATGCCGCCATCGTCTTGGCCGATGCAGACCTGGAACTGGCCGCGGAACAGGTCATGCTGGGAGCGTTCCGCTCCGCCGGGCAGAAGTGCACGGCGACGTCGCGGCTGATCGTGGCGGACGCCGTGGCCGATGAATTCCTCGCCGGGCTGGCGGCCAAGGCCCAATCCCTGCAGGTGGGCGACCCCGCGGACCCGTCCACCCAGATGGGACCCGTGGTCAGCGCCGACGCACGGGCATCCATCCAGCGCGGCGTCGTCACCGCGGTGGACCAAGGCGCCGGGCTGCTGACGGGCGGCCTCCCCTATGAAGATGCAGCCCGAGCCGAAGGCCACTTCGTAGCCCCCACGATCCTGGAGCTAACGGGGGCACATCATGCTGACATTTGGCGCAATGAGCTCTTCGGCCCCGTGCTGAGCGTCCGCCGGGCGGCCTCGACGCAGGACGCGTTTGACCTGGCGAATGACAGCGAATTCGGGCTTTCCGCTGCCCTCTTCACACAGGACGTCACTGTCGCGCTGGAGGGAATGGACGAGCTGGACGTCGGAATCCTGCACGTGAACTCCGAATCCGCCGGCGCCGATCCGCATGTGCCGTTCGGCGGGGCCAAGAAGAGCGGCTACGGACCCAAGGAACAGGGGCAAAGCGCCAAGGAGTTCTACACGCACACCACCACCGTCTATCTCCGGGGCGGCCGCGCCCCGTCCGGCGCGTAAGCGTCAGCGCAGCACGATGTCCACGGGGTTCGCCTCGGACCGCCAAGTGCCTTCCATACCGGGGCGAGGGGTAATCACAGGGGCGGTCAGGACGCCGGAGCGGTTGGTGCGCTTGTCCCGCAGGATCTCCGTCACTGACCCCAGGTGCCGGGAAAGGTCGATCACGTTCTCCGGCGCGGCCAGCAGCAGCTGGAAGCCGAACTCGTGCAGCGCCTTGATGCCCGCACCGGCGAATTCCTCCGAGGCAAGCACAAACGCCTCGTCCATCATGACGGTGCCGTAGGTGGTGAAGCCCTGCTCGGCGATGCCCAGCTGGTAGCTCAGCGCCGCTGCCATGATGAACGCGGTGAAGCGCTGCCGCTCACCGCCGGACATGGAGCCGGTGTCCGCGTGCATGAAGACCTCAGTCTTCTTCGCACCCGTCCCCGCGGCCTTGGCGCCGGCACCCTTGGAACCGGCACCCTGGACCTCGCGGTGCTCCTTGCACTGGATGAACAGGTGGCCGCGGACGTCCAGCACCTCCGCCCGCCAGCGCCGGTCCTCCGGGGTCTGCGAGCCGAGCCGCTTCACGAGCGTTTCAAGCGACTTGTAGCGGTTGGTGAGCTCGGCGTCCTCGTCCGTTTCCGTGCCCGCCGCCCCGGGCACGGCGGCGGACGCCGCAGTGACCGCCTTCGCCGGCCGGGCGTGCCGGACCTTGAGCGCATTCTGGATGGCGTCCTTGAACTGCTTCGCCGTCGCGGGCAGCGTCTGCTTGATGTCCAGTTCCAGGAAGCTGCCCTCGTGGAAGTTAACCTCGGACAGGATCCCGTTCAGCGGCAGGATGCGGCTCGTGATGGCGCGGCGTTCCTCGTCCAGCAGGTGCAGCAGGGTGGAAAAGGACTCGTGCGTGCGCTGGTTGAAGAACTGACGGAACTCGGCCTCCTGGGCGGGCAGACCGTCGCTGACAATCGCGTGGTAGCGGCCTTCGAACTCCCCCGCCGCCCCGATCGACGTGCCGTGATCCGCGGAAATCGCCGTGCCCCATTCGCGGACAAAGCCCTCGAAGATGCGGGTGAGCCGCTCCGAGGTGGCCTGCCCGCGGGACTCGGCACCGTGCAGTTCGGCGAGCAGCCGGGTGCGGACCTGGTTGGCGAGGTTGTCGAGTTCGTGCATCTCCAGGACGTCGCCGAAGCCGGTGAAGTATGGTTCCAGCGCGGCAATGCTGGCCTCCGACGGCGGCGACTGGGCCAGGCGGCCGCGTGCGGCGTCGAGCAGCGAATCAGCCGCGGTCATTCGCGCGTCGAGGGCCTTGTACTCGCTCTGCAGCACGGCCGCCGCCTCGGTGCTGGACTGGTGCTTCTGCCGCGCGGCTTCGACGTTGGCGCGCAGCGGCTCGAGGTCGGCCTGCGCCGCGAGGGCATCCTTGAGCCGCTGCTCGATCCGCTTCAGCTCTTCCGCGGCGACGGCCGCCGAGACCTGCTCCCAGGGCCGGTGGTCGTCGGCCACGCGGCGCAGGGCATCCAGCTGCCGGGTCATCCCCTGGTGGGACTCTTCCCGGCTCTGCGCCAGTTCGGCGGCCTTGGCCAGCTCCTGCTGCAGGTCCTCGACCTGGGCTGCCACGAGCTCCAGCTTGGCGGCGTTGTCGAATCCAAGCACGTAGTCCTGCCGGGAGGTGAAGCGGTCATCCTTTTCCACCGTGTGGCGGTTGCGCTTGACCACCCCGCCCAGGCTCAGGCCCTTGTCCAGGCCGGCGAGTTCGTCCGGGTTTTCCACGCACGGGTAGGCGAAGTCGAGCGCAATCCGTTCACGCAACCAAGCGCTGGCGTCCGCCAGCGCCTGGGCCTGGGGGCCGGCGGGCAGCCCGGCGTCGGTGAGGAAACTGAGCTTGGTCAGCAGGTCCCCGTCAGCCACGTCCTCGACAGCCAGCGCGCCGCCGGGCAGCGGCCTGGAGACGTCCACCGCGCGCAGCGCCCCGCGCACGGAGTGGTCATTGAGGTACCGGGTAACGGCGGCAAAGTGCTCCCCGGGCACCAGCAGCGTGGTGGCCAGGCTCCGGAGCGCGCGCTCGGCGGCCGGCCGCCACTGCTCCTGGCCCTCCGCGAGGTCGATCAGTTCGCCGCCGAAGGGCATGAATTCTTCGGGCACCCCGGTGGACGCAGCTATGGCGCTGCGGTTCTCAATGCTCGACGGCGGCAGCAGCGACTTGCGCGTCTTCAGCGAGACAAGCTCCTGCTGGGCCGCGGCGAGTTCGCGCTTCCTGGTCGCGTGGCCGTCAAACGCCTCGAACCTCAGCTCCCTGAGGGCCTCGGAGTCGTCCTGCAGTTCGGCTGAGCGCGCCGCGGCATGGGCGTGGGCCTGGTCCCAACCGGCGGCCGACCACTGGAGGTCCAGCCCGGCGTCGGACAGCGCCTTGCGGGTCGCTTCCTCGACCTCCTGGCGGAGCTTGAGCCCCACCCGTGCGTTCTCCAGCGACTGTTCTATCGCGGAAATCGCGTTGCCGCCCTGGTTGTTGTACTCCGCCTCCAGCTGACGGAGCTCCTTGGCGAAGCCGTCGCGGACACCGCGTTCGGCTGCCAGGTCGCCGGCCTTCGCCTGGGCGAGCCCCTTGAGCCGGGCCAGGGACTTCTCATGGACGGTGACGGCCAGCTGCTGCTTATAGGCCTCGAATTCCCCGCCGGAGAGCTCACGCAGCCGGTTCGCGTCCAGCAGTGCCTGCGCGTAGTCCTTGTTCAGCCCCGGTACGGGGGCCAGCTGGTCGCGCTGCTGGCGGACGTCCTCGAGGCGCTGCCGGATGGACATGAGGTTGCTGAATTCCTCGACGACGTCGTCCGCGGCGGCCAGCGTGGCCGGAGCATCGAGGACCTGGTCGCGGAAGAAGGTGTTGACGCTGCCGCCGAGCCCCTTGCCGGCCTGGATGACGCGCAGCAGCGGCAGGGCCTGATCCGAGTTGATGCCCAGGAGGCGGCGGAAGCGTTCGGCAAATGCCTTGTGGACATCGAAGACCTGGGCCTCCGGGAAGATCGCATCGAGCGCGGACTTGGTGAACCGCTTGTCCGCGATGCCCTCGATCGCCGTGAGGTCAAGCGGCTTGCTGTCGATCAGGTAGAACCGGCCGACGCTGGATTCCGTGCCGTTCTTGGGCAGGTCGAACAGCGCCGAGACCGTGACCCGGGTGCCGGCGGCGTTATCAAACGTCAGGGCGACGGCGGACCAGGTCGCCCCGGGGCGCTGGAACGCACTGGCCGAGCCCTCCCCGACAGCCTTGTCGCCTACCTTCCCGCGCATATACGTGAACGTGGTGCGCTTGTCCTCAACCGCGCCGCCGGCACGCTGCGCCGCGGCTTCGTTGGAGCGCGGACGGGCATCGAAGACCCGAAGCATGGCGTCGAACAGCGTGGACTTTCCGACGCCGGAGTTGCCGGTCAGCAGGGTGCCGTTGCGGTCCACGTGCATGGTGTGGGCGCCATGGAACGTGCCCCAGTTGACCACCTGGACGAGGGCCAGGCGCATCTGGCCGGGGTTCGTGAGCTCACCCAGCGGGAGCATGGTTGCGATGCTCACTTGGCTGCCTCCGTGTTTGTCGTTACCTTCGGCTGCGCGCCGGTGTGGTCAGGTAACGCCGACGGCGATGCCGCCCCCGCCCCTTCGCCGGACAGCATTCGTCCTGCGGACGATGCTGCCGGCTCCGACAGGCCCGATGCCACTCCCGGGGCGGCATCGCCGTCGTCGTCGCTAGTCAGGTCGCCTCGGGCGTCCGCAGCGGCTGCTGCGTCATTGTCATCGTCGCCTCCGCCGGCGACATCGCCGTCGTCGTCGGTGTTCAGGTCGCCGTCGACGACATCGGCGTCGTCCTCCTTGTTCAGTTCACCGTCATCGTCGCTGTCATCGTCGGCCGGGACTGCCGTGTCGGCGTCGAGTTCGATCAGGGGCTCCGTTCCTGCCTGGTCGGTGCTGGCTGCCACCAGGGCTTGGATCTGGGCCGGGATGTCGCCGATGTTTTCGAACGGGAGGGCCAGGGGGAGGGCGTTGGAGATCGTGTAGACCTCGTCCAGGCCTGTGGTTAGGAGGAGTTGACGGGCCAGGAGCTTGGTGATGGCGCGGTTGACGACGTCGGCGTCGCGCAGGGCGTCCTGCTGTCCGGCGGGTTGATAGTGGGCGACGAGTTCGGCGATTTCCTCGCGTGTGATCGTGGGGTCGGTCTGGGCGGTGACGTGGCGGTCCAGGAGCAGGCGCAGGCGGAGCAGGACGATGGTTTCGACCCGGCTGAGGGCGCGTTGCTGCCGCAGGATGCTCGAACGGGTGCTGCCGCCGATCGCTTCGGGGTCCACGGGGCGCAGCACGGCGACTTTGCGCTCGTGGTCCAGCTGCAGCGTCAGGAACAGTTCGGAGAGGCGGCTGCGCAGGATCAGCTGGTTGTCCAGGAGCGTGGTCCACAGTTTCTCGTCGCGGCCACCGTCAATGTAGGGACCCTTGAGAAGTTTCACGAGGGCCTGCCGGACCTTCATGGGAAGCACGCCCGTGTCGCCCGGGAAGAGGGCTGCGCCGTCCACGAATGTGTCCCGCGGGGTGACCGTGAAGGGGTCGCTCCGCACATGGTCGCCCTGGTGGGCGGGCTCGGTGGCTGCGCCGGCGTCTACCGCGTCAGGCTCTTCCTGGGCGAGTTCAGTCATCTTCAATCCTTCGTGAGCGTGACGACGGGCAGGTATGCGGTGCGTGTGGTGCCGTCGATTTGTTCGTATTCGATGGGGCCCCAGGTCCCGCGGTCGAAGCCGGCACCGTCGTGGAGGGTCTGTGAGAGAAGGGCCCGGATGGAGTTGATGTGGCGCTCCCCGGCCGGGAGCTGGGCCCAGGCCTCGGTGAGGGTCGAGGCGCCGGCGAGCGCGGCGCGGATGGCCTCCGGCTTGGCCTTGGCGGTCCGGGGCGAACGGGCCCGGTCCGACTCCGAGAAGGCGATGGGGTCCGCCAGCTTGGGCGGGGCCGCGAACTCGTCGGGGTCAAAGAGCTTGACCATGGCCAGCGACTCGAAGCCGGCGCTGAACAACACGGGGCCGGGCACCAGGCCGGGCCGTTCGCGCTCATATGGCAGGGACCGGATGGCCTGTTCCGCTTCCCGCAGGACCTTGCGGAGCCGGACAGACTGGCGGAAGTCATCACTCTGGACGTACGTGTTGAGGCTCTCGCTGAGCT
Organism: Arthrobacter sp. YAF34; assembly: GCF_052113245.1. NCBI lineage: Bacteria > Bacillati > Actinomycetota > Actinomycetes > Micrococcales > Micrococcaceae > Arthrobacter > Arthrobacter sp. YAF34. Next base: position 19,749 of record NZ_JBFRCV010000019.1, on the reverse strand, counting down.
TGCCGTAGATCCGCTGGATCTGGCTGTGCTGGCTGCGGAGTTCGGCCACCAGGTTCTTGAGGGTCTCGCGCTCGTCGTGGCTGAGCTCGTCCGCGAACTGCCGGCTCAGCACCTCGCCGATCGCGGACCGGAACCTCAGTTGCTGCTGCGGGTCCTCCAGGAACGCGGTGAAGGAGCGGAAGGTCCGGCCTTCGGGGCTCTGCCGGAGCCGTTTGTCGGCCTCGAGCACCTGGGCCATGGTGGCACCCTTGCTCAGCGATTCCTCGATGATCTGGTTGCGCAGCTCCCCCACGAGCTCCTCGATCCGGTCACGCATTTTCTTGTAGTCCGCGGGCAGGCTCGCGGCGAGGTCCAGGATGTTGCCGGCGGCTTCGACGGCCTCGTCGTCGTCGAGCAGTCCGTCAAAGTCCCCCGAGCTGATGTCCTCCATCAGCTGCCGGCGATCGTCGATCTCCTCTTCAAGGGACTCAAGCCGCGCACTCTGGTCCGGGTTGGTCTCGTTGGCCAGCTTCTCGACATCGCCGAGCAGCGTGCCCAGCCGGGAGCCGTTCAGCGTGGATCGTTCGCTGGACAGGCTGTCCAGGAAGGCGAGGACGCGGGCGGCCGGCTCGGTGACTTCGTAGATGATCTGGCCCGACTGGTTCCGGCGCGTCAGGAAGTTCTTGCGGGTCCACTCGTCCGCATATTTTCTACCGGAGGTCGCGCCGCTGGCCGTGACGCCCTGTTGCTCTCCCGCGGGGGCCTGCCGCCGAAGCTGCTCAAGGAAAGCGTCGACGTCGGCATGGAATTCTTCCAGCGGCAGCTGGGCTCGGGTGCGCGTGAAGGAGGCCTGGAGCACGGCGATCACCCACGGCGCCGAGCGCGTTAGCGCCCAGGCGGGCCCTTTGGTGAGGAGCTCGAGGTCACGAAGCCGGGCGCTCATGGCGTCGGCTGATGACACGGCGGAACGGGACACGCACTCTCCTTCGACTTCCAGGGCTTGGTTTGGGTGGTGTGGCGGGCAACGGAAACGCAAAACCGCCAGGTACAAGGTTAACGCAGGGCGCCGCGACCGCGCCGTGACCTACGCCCCGGTAGCATTTCGATCCCGTATCAAGAGGCGGGCAACATCCCAAGGACCCTAGTTCAGCATGCCTTCGGCCCCCTACGCTCGGGCTACTGAGTCAACCGAAGCAACGGTGCAGGGGGAAGAATGCAGTTCGACCTAAGCGCAGTAGAAACGGGCACGATGGTGGTCATCGGCACCCTCGTGTTCGCCCTGTTGATCGGCCTCTTCATGATGGTGTCCGTGTTTTCAGCCATGGTTCTTGTGGGTCTGGCCCGACTCGCCTGGTACCTCCTCGCCCGCGCGGTGGTGGGCTCGGTCCGCGGCATCAACCACGGCTGGGACCGCTTGGTCCACCACGCCTCAACGGTGGAGTTGCCGGGCGATTTCCAGGTCGACTTCGTCACGGACTTCCGGGCCGACTATCAAGGGCAGGCCGCCCCTAGCACTGGCACTTACCCGCGAGTAGTATTGCGGGACAGCTGAAGGGTCCTCCACCCGCGGCGGATCCAGGGCTCAAACCGGCCACCCGGTTAGAGGAGATGCCCAGTGAGCTCCGCCATTGAAGACCCCGCCACCGCTCCCCAAACTCCCGCCCCCGGCACTCCGGCGCCGGACCACATAGGCCCAGCGGCAACTGCTGCCGACGCACGGGCCATCGCAGAGGCCGCCCGCGAGACCAGTTGGAACCAGCCCAGTTTCGCCAAGGGCCTCTATCTGGGCAGCTTCGATGTGAGCCTGATCCACCCATGGCCTGAGGCTCCCGCGGACGACGTCGAACGCGGCGAGGCATTCATGGCCCGCCTGACGGCCTTCTGCCGCACGATGTCCGGCCGCACCATTGAGCGCGAGGACCGGATCCCGGACGAATATCTCCGGGGACTCGCCGAACTCGGCGCCTTCGGCATGAAGATTCCGCGGGAATACGGCGGGCTGGGCCTCACGCTCGTGTATTACGGCCGCGCCCTTGCCCTGCTGGGCTCGGTGCATCCGAGCCTCGGCGCCCTCCTGTCCGCGCACCAGTCGATCGGCGTCCCGGAGCCGGTCAAGGTCTTCGGCACCCCCGCCCAGAAGCAGGAATACCTGCCCCGCTGCGCCGCCGGAGCCATCACGGCGTTCCTGCTGACCGAGCCCGACGTCGGCAGCGACCCCGCCCGGATGGGCTGCACCGCGGTCCGCTCCGACGACGGCGATTCCTACGTCCTGGACGGCGTCAAGCTGTGGACCACCAATGGTGTCATCGCCGAACTCGTCGTGGTCATGGCACTTGTTCCGCCGCACGTGGACCCGGACGGGACAGCCCACAAGGGCGGCATCAGCGCGTTCGTGGTGGAAATGGACTCCCCCGGCATCACTGTGGAGAACCGCAACTCCTTCATGGGACTCCGGGGGCTCGAAAACGGCGTCACCCGCTTCCACGAGGTCCGGATCCCCGCGGCCAACCGGCTGGGCCGCGAAGGCCAGGGCCTCAAGATCGCACTGACCACGCTCAACACCGGCCGGCTCTCCATCCCTGCCCTGTGCGTCGCCTCGGGCCGGTGGAGCCTGAAAATCGCCCGCGAATGGTCCAACGCCCGCACCCAGTGGGGGCGGCCGATCGGCCAGCATGAGGCCGTGGGCAAGAAGATCGCGTTCATCGCGGCCAGCACCTTTGCCTTGGACGCGGTGTTCGAGCTCTGCGCGGAAATGGCCGACGCCGGGCAGAAGGATGTCCGGATCGAGGCGGCACTGGCCAAGCTGTGGTGCACCGAGATCAGCTGCCTTATCGCGGACGAGCTCGTGCAGATCCGCGGCGGCCGCGGCTTCGAAACGGCGGACTCCCTCGAAGCCCGCGGCGAACGGGCCGTTGCCGCGGAACAGCAGCTCCGGGATTTGCGGATCAATCGGATCTTCGAGGGGTCCTCGGAAATCATGAAGCTGCTGATCGCCCGAGAAGCCGTGGACGCACACCTGGCAGCGGCGGGAGACCTCGCCTCCGAGGACGCCCGCCTCGCGGACAAGGCCAAGGCCGCCGTGGGCGCCTCCGGCTTTTACGCGAAGTGGCTGCCCAAACTCGTGGCCGGCGCCGGCATGGACCCCAGGTCCTACAGCGACTTCGGCCGGCTCGCCAAGCAGTTGCGCTACGTGGAGCGTTCCTCGCGGCGGCTGGCACGCCAGACCTTCTACGGGATGGGCCGCTGGCAGGCAAAGCTTGAGCACAAGCAGGCATTCCTGGGCCGGATCGTGGACATCGGCGCCGAGCTCTTTGCGATGGCGGCGTGCTGTTCCCGGGCCGAGATGCTGCTGCGGACGCAGCCCGAACGCGGCGCCTCCGCCTACGAACTCGCCGAGGCCTATTGCGAACAGGCCCGTGTCCGCGTGGACGAATACTTCGACCGGCTGTGGCGCAACACCGACGACGCCGACCACGCCCTGGCCCGGAAGACGCTGGCGGGCGACTATGCCTGGCTTGAAGCCGGGGTTCTCGACCAGTCAGAAGGCACCGGTCCGTGGATCGCGGACGCCGGCACGGGCGCCTCAGTCAAGGAAGACCTGCACCGCACCTACCGCTGACGGGCCGCTGCCCGGCCGCTGCCCGGCCGCTGAGAGGTCGCTGATGCGCGGCTGAGGCGGTCTTGACGATAGTAAGCATCCTTGCTATCAGGATTCCCGCATGGTTAGGTGGAGCCGAGACCGGCATCCCCGTTCATTCAGCGAAAGTGAGCAGTCCCCATGAGCAGCACCGCAGGCCCCGACGACACGACGCCCCGCCATGCCGCGCCGGAGGCCGGCTCCGCCACGCGGGACGCCCGCATATACGACGCACGCCAGGACACCACCACACCGGTGTCCACAACGCCTGCGTCCACCACACCGGTGACAAAGACACCCGCGTCCACAACGCCGGTGTCCACCACACCGGTGGCAAAGACACCCGCGTCCACAACGCCGGTGTCCACCACACCGGTGACGGCAGTCCGTACACACGAGGAATCCGGCCGCACGCCCGTCCGCGACACTGCCGTCCGCGATACTGCCGTCGATCCCGTTGCGGCCGAGACTCCCACCCGCGAAACCGTCGTGGCCCGGGAGAAGGAACAGTTCGGCGGCATCAAGGTCGGCTCAGCATTCTTCGGCTGGCTAACTGCCACAGGCACTGCCGTATTGCTCACCGCGCTGGTGGCCGCCGGCGGTACCGCCGTCGGACTGGCCACCAACACCGATGTCAACGACGCCGTAAACCAGGCTTCAAATAACCAGACCGTCGGGCTGGCCAGCATCATCGTGTTGCTCGTGATCCTCCTGGTCGCCTACTACTGCGGCGGGTACGTTGCGGGCCGGATGGCCCGCTTCAACGGCGCCAGGCAGGGGTTCATGGTCTGGGTCTGGGCCCTGATCGCCGCGATCGTGGTTGCCGTGCTGGGCATGGTCGCCGGGCAGCGGTTCAACATCCTCGCGAGCTTGAACAGCTTCCCCCGCATCCCGGTCAACGAGGGCCAGTTGAACACCATGAGCATCATCGCCGCGATCGTCGTGGCCGTGGTGGCGCTGGTGGGCGCGGTACTCGGCGGCCTTGCGGGCATGCGTTTCCACCGCAGGGTGGACCGGGCGGGCTTCGCCCCGGCGCCGGTGGCCGAGGAGCGTCCGGTCGGTCACTCGTCAGTCGAGAACTCCTGAGCCAGAACACTTAAACCCGGGACTCCCGACCCCGCAACCGTTGGCTGGGCGGGTCAGCCGGAGACGACGGCGTCGAGGTAGTACCAGCGGCGGTCTTTGCGCACAAAGCGGCTGGTTTCGCGTTGCACGCCGCGTTCGCCGTCGTGCCGGTAGTGCGCCGCGAATTCCACCACTCCTTCGCTATCCAGCGGACCGCCCCGGACAGTGGAAATGATATCCAGGCGGCGCCACTGCAAGCCGGGGTCCAGTTCGAGTTCCCCGGGACGCGTGTCCGGGTGCCAGGTCCGCAGCAGGTAGCCCGCGGCCCCGACCACGAAGGCGCTGTACCGGGAGCGCATGAGCTGCTCCGCTGTCGGCGCCTCGGCGTCGCCTCGATGGAACCGGCCGCAACACAGGACGTATTGCTCGCCGGACAGACACGGGCAGTTCCCCAGATACGCCCCGGCGGGCGCACCCACGGCGGGGTCCGCTGGCAGCACGCCGTCGGGTGCGGAATCGGGCGCGGAATCGGCTGCTGCTGCGTGCGTCACACGGTGTCCTTCCGGCGGGCCGGACGGTACCGGCGGGGCTGTCTTTGACTATAGACGCCCGGTCCGCGGTGCCTCGAACCGCTCGTGGACAACGGCTTCGACACATCTTTGTCACATCTTCGCCGGATCTCCTTCCGGACCGCGCGGGGCGGCACGGGGTCGGCCGAAAAGTACGTATTGTTAAGGGGGCTCCTGCCGGCCACGTGCTTGCGGCAGGGACCACGCTGCAGCAGGCCGGCAAGGAGAGGTGACATGGAGGATCCAACGACCATTGCGCTCCATCTGACCTTTTTCGGGACCCTCGGCGTCGCCTTCATCATGTTCCTCGGTCTCTTCATCGTGTTCGCCGTGACCTTGGTGATTGCCGGGATCGGCCGGCTGGCAGTCGTTATCGTCGTCGCCCTCGCAAGGGTCTTCAGCGGGCGCCCCGCCGTGACTGCAAAGACAGCAAAGACTGCGAAGCCCGTGAAGACTGCGAAGACGGCAAAACCGCGCCGCCCCGCAAGGAATCCCGGCAAAAAGGAACCCGCACTTTCGCCGGAGTGGGCCGCCGCCGTAGCCCGGGCAGATGCCCGCGCCATTGCAAGGGCGAGGGCCGAAGCCGGGCCGGCCTTCCAGGTGTCCGTCCGGAACCTGCCGAGCCCCAAGGCGCCGGCGCGGGACATCACGGAAGTCTCGGCCCTCGTGGCCTCGGCCACTGAAGCGGCTGAATCAAGCGGCGCCGTCCCGCGGGCATTCAAAAAGCCCGCCATGCCCGCAGCGAAGTCCCTGCTGGACACCGGCTCGCTGGTATCGCTGCACGGCGGCCTCCAGGCCGCGAAGGTCAACCAGCCGACCCACGACCGCAAAGCCGGCTGAGCCCTTACCCCGGGCGGGCAAGTCCGCTACGTTGGAACCCATGGAATTCAGATACCTCGGGAACAGCGGCTTCAAGATTTCAGAAATCACGTTCGGCAACTGGCTGACCCATGGCTCCCAGGTGGCGAACGACGTCGCCACCCAATGCGTCCGGGCCGCGCTCGACGCCGGTATCAGCACCTTCGACACCGCCGACGTCTACGCCAACACCGTGGCGGAGACGGTTCTTGGCGAAGCCCTCAAGGACGAGCGCCGGGAGTCGCTGGAAATCTTCACCAAGGTCTTCGGCCCCACCGGCCCCAAGGGCCACAACGATCTGGGCCTGTCCCGCAAGCACATCATGGAGTCCATCAACGGTTCCCTGAAGCGGCTGCAAACCGACTACGTGGACCTCTACCAGGCCCACCGCTACGACTACGAGACACCGCTGGAAGAGACCATGCAGGCGTTCGCGGACGTTGTGCGGCAGGGCAAGGCCCTGTACATCGGGGTCAGCGAGTGGACGGCCAACCAGATCCGCGACGGCCACCACCTCGCCAAGGAACTGGGCTTCCAGCTGATCTCCAACCAGCCGCAGTACTCCATGCTGTGGCGGGTGATCGAAGCCGAGGTGATTCCGACGTCGGAAGAGCTGGGCCTGTCCCAGATCGTCTGGTCCCCCATGGCGCAGGGCGTGCTGAGCGGCAAGTACCACCCCGGAAAACCGGCACCCGAAGGCAGCCGCGCTACGGACACGAAGGGCGGCTCGCGGATGATCGAGCGCTGGATGTCCAACGACGTCCTCACCGGCGTCCAACAGCTCAAGCCGGTCGCGGCAGAGGCCGGGTTGACCATGGCCCAGCTCAGCATCGCCTGGGTGCTGCAGAACAAGAATGTGGCCTCGGCCATCATGGGAGCTTCCCGGCCGGAGCAGATCGAGAAGAACGTGGCAGCCGCAGGCGTGAAGCTGGATCCGGCAATCATGGAGAAGATCGATGCCGCCGTCGGGTCGCTGGCCGAACGCGACCCCGCGCAGACCAAGTCCCCCGCCTCCCGCGAGGCGTAGGCCCGTGTCCGACGCGCCAGAACTCGCCGTCACCGGATCCACCGGCCACCTGGGCGGCATGGTGGCCGGGCTGCTGGCCCAGGCCGGCAGCGAGCAACGCCTGCTGGTGCGGGACGCCGCCCGGGCGCCGGAGCTCGAGGGCGCCATCCCCTTCGTGACCACCTACGCCGACGCCGAGCGGGCCAAGGCGTCGCTGGCCGGCGCGAAAACTCTGTTCATGGTGTCCGCGGCCGAGGCGGAGGACCGGCTGCAGCAGCACTACACCTTCGTCGACGCAGCTGCGGCGGCGGGCGTCCAGCATGTTGTGTACACCTCGTTTTTCGGTGCGGCGCCGGACTGCACGTTCACCCTTGGCCGGGACCACTTCGCCACGGAGGAACGGATCAAGGCCTCGGGCATGGCCTACACCTTTCTGCGGGACAACTTCTACTTGGACTTCCTGCCGCTGCTGGCCGGCGAGGACGGCGTCATCCGCGGCCCCGCCGGAGACGGCGTAATGGCGGCCGTCGCACGCGCGGACATTGCCCGCTCAGCCGTCACCGTACTGCGCAGCCCCGCCCTGCATGAGGGTCAGACCTACGATCTGACGGGCCCGGAAGACATCTCCCTGGCTCGCGGCGCGGAACTCCTGACCGCCGGAACCGGCAGGACCATAACCTTCCACAACGAGACCCTGGCGGAGGCCTACGCCTCCCGCGCTTCCTACGGAGCGCCGCCCTGGCAGGTGGACGCGTGGGTGAGCACCTACACCGCCATAGCGGCCGGCGAACTGGCCGGCCCGACGTCCGCGGTGCATGAGCTGACGGGCCGGGAGCCGCTGAGCCTTGAGCAGTTCCTGGCGGAGTCGCACACGCTCTAGGGCGCGGCACTGGACTCACAGAACCCAGTATTGACGGCCTCCGGGCTGCGGCGTAGACCTGAATGCAGGTGGCACCGGCCAAAACCGGGCCAGTCCTTCAGCAGAATTGCGGCGCGCCATGCCAAAGCAAATGTCCCGACACTCCTCTGTCCTGAAGAGTCCGCGCCGGCAGGCCGGGAAGGCCGGCCCAAATCCCGGCGATCCGAGCCACGGCCCGCTGACCGGGGAAGAGCTCCAGCTCGCCGTGCGGAACCATTCCATGCCGCTCGAGGCCCTGCGGAAAGACACCACGCCGGCCGGGCTGCACTACGTGCTCACCCACTTCGACATCCCGTTCATCGACGCCGAACATTGGCATCTGCAGATCGGCGGCGCCGTACAGCGGTCCCTGGAGCTGAGCCTGCGGGCCCTGCTTCGGGCACCGAGCATCACCATCCCGGTCACGCTGGAATGCGCCGGCAACGGCAGGTCGCTGCTGCGGCCCCGCCCGCTGAGCCAGCCGTGGATGCTGGAAGGGGTGGGCACGGCCGTGTGGACCGGTGTCCCCCTCGCCTACCTGCTGACCCAGGCCGGGGTGGAGGACGACGCCGTGGAGGTGCTCTTCAGCGGGGCCGACGCCGGCATCCAGGGCGGCGTCGCCCAGCAGTTCGCCCGAAGCCTGCCGATCAGCGAGGCCCTGCGGCCCGACGTCGTGCTGGCCTACCGGATGAACGGCGCAGACCTGCCGCCGCAGCACGGCTACCCGCTCCGGCTGGTGGTACCGGGCTGGTACGGCATGGCGAGCGTGAAGTGGCTGTCCTCCATCAAGGTCCTGAGCAAACCCTATAAGGGCTATCAGCAGGCCGTGGCCTACCGCTACCAGCAGGACGCGGAAGACCCCGGCGCCCCGGTCACGTGGATGAAGATCCGCTCGCTGATGGTTCCTCCGGGGGTTCCGGACTTCTTCACCCGGAGCCGGGTTGTGCCCCCGGGACCGGTGATGCTGGCGGGCCGGGCCTGGTCAGGGCAGGGCGCCGTGGTGCGCGTCGACGTCGGGATCGACGGCAAGTGGGCCCCGGCCCACCTGGAGCACCCGGCCGCGCCGTTCGCGTGGTCCGCGTGGTCGATACCGTGGGTGGCCGATCCCGGCGACCACGAGCTCACCTGCCGTGCCACCGATTCCAGCGGCGCGGTGCAGCCGCTGGAACAGGTGTGGAACTACCAGGGCATGGGCAACAACGTGGTCCAGCGGATCAAGGTCAGCGTGGAGCTGCCGGGCGCAGGGACCTAACGGCCGCGCCGCAGGTGCTCCGCATTGAGTTCGTCGAGCTCCTCATCCGTGAGGTCATCGAATCCGCTCGCCTCGCGTTTGTCGCTGCGGGAGAACCGGATGAACATCAGGATGATCAGCGGCAGATCGACAATTTCGCAGATAAACCACAAGACATCCCCCGCCAGTTGCTGGTCGCGCAGGGCGTCGGGAAACCAGCCAAGCGCGGACGGCGCTCTCGTGACGTGATCGAGCACCTGGCCGTTGAGCCGCAGCAGGATCCCCGGCACGGCGTCGACCAGCAGCTCGATGAAAACGAACACGAATTCCAAGGTGAAGAACGCGCTGCTGCGGCGGAAATCTGCCTCCTCGATGATCGGCAGCGCCATCAGCATGCCGAGCAACGGCACACCAAATGTCAGCAGCGCCTCTGCCGCCGGGGCCGTGCGGAGGGTGTAGAACGCCGGGGTGAGGAAGGTCGAGAAGAGCGCGAGGCCAAGGAGCGGGGCGGCCATGGAATTGCCTACCAGCCGAACGGCCCGGTGCCCGAGCGCCCTGTTCAGCCGGTCGACGCCCCGCGGCGCGAGAGCCGCGCGGGCCAGGGAGATCGGCTTTCCCAAACCGATCAGCAGCGGCACCACGAAGAGCAACAGGGAAATCTTGAGCGTGAACGCCCACCGGAGCTGGGCACTGTAGACGCCGGGGAACCCGCAGGTCAGCACGGTCAGGGATCCCAGGCCCAAGAGGTAAAACGCCAGCGTCCGCCACACGGCCGGGCGGTGGCCGCGGGCCGTCGCGGCCCTCAGGCCGAGGGCATACAACACCGCCGACCCGCTGATCAGGACGGCGGCAGCCCAGTCGATCTGCCAGGCGGTGAGAAGTACATCAAGGGGCGGCACGGGCCCATGTTAGCCGCCTTTCCTTGGAAGACGCCGGGCCCGGGCGTTGTGCCGGCCTGTGGCAGCCGAGGTGTTGGCCGGAGCAGCCTCAGTAGTCCACGATCGCGCCGGCGGAGATATTGACCGTCGCGTCGGTAATGGCCGCCGCCTTGTCCGAGACGATGAACGAGGCCACGTTCCCGACGTCCGTCAGGGTGGCCGTGCGGTTCAGGTGGGCGGTTCTGGCGATCTCCACCACGATCTCCTCCCGGCTTTCGGCCTGCCAAGGGATGGTTTCGATGATGCCGCCGGTGACCATGGTGACCACCCGGATCCCGTGTTTGCCCAGCTCGAGGGCCCATTGCCGGCGCAGGCCTTCCATCGCGTCCAGCGCCACCTTGAACCCGCCCAGGCCGTGGGTGGTCTGCGGTCCCGAGCCGCCGAACATGAGCACGACGCCGGAGCGCTGCTTGACCATGTGCGCGGCCGCCGCGCGGGTGGTGAGAAAGTGAGTACGTGCGGCAAGGGTGATGGGCCGGGTGAAGTCATCCACGTCAATTTCCATGAGCGGCTGCTGGACGTCGCCGAACGAGATCACGTTGAAAGAGATGTCAATTCTTTTGCTCTTCTTCGCCACCCGGTTCACGAAGGCGTCCACTTGCTCTTCATCCAAGGCATCGACGACGGCGGTTTCGACTGCGCCGCCGGCTTCGCGAATATCGCTGGCCACTTTCTCCAGCCGCGCTTCGGTCCTTCCGGCGATGTGGACCGTGGCGCCTTCGGCCGCGAAGGCCCTCGCCACGGCTCCGCCGACCGCCCCGCCGCCGCCGTAGATCAGGGCGGTCTTGCCGTCCAGCAAGCCGTTTTCCGGAAGACCGTTGTTCAGCATGGTCGCCTGCCTCGTGCCGCGGGGTTCGTGAATTCCCTCAACTATGTTCTTGCATTGCGGCCGGTGGCAAGAGGACCGGGGCCCGCGGATCGACGCGGCTGGGCGGCGGGCCAGGTTCGCGGCCACGCCGGGACCCGGCCAGGCGTCCCCCCAATGCACAACTCCTGGCCGAACCGCGACGCATCGGGCGGCTCACCGCCGTCCCCCGCAGACGAGACATTGGACACGTCCAATTTCTCGCCCTGAGCGTACCCGGAAAGATTAGACATGTCTAATCTGTTAGAATTGCAGGCGAACTGACATCTCGTGACAAGCCGGATCGCATGAAATTCGATTGACGAAAGAGGCCACCGTGAGCAGCGACCAGACGACCTCCGCGCCAGGCCTAGCCCTCGCCCGCAAGCTGAACATCCTCCTCGACACCGCCGAGGCCGAGGGCCGGAAAATCACCTTTACCGACGTCCGGGACGCCATGGCCGCTGCCGGTACGCCGCTCTCGCGCGCACGGTGGCACTACATGCGGTCGGGCACCGGGCCGGCCGTCAAGAAGGTCGTCCTCCTGCAGAACCTGGCCAGATTCTTCGGTGTCAGCGAGAACTATCTGATCGACGGCGACGAGGAGCTTCCGCCGCGGGTGGAGGCCCAGCTGGAATTGCTCGCCTCCATGCGGGCCAACAAGGTGCGCAACTTTGCCGCCCGCCAACTGGACGGGCTCTCCCCGGAAACCCTGCTCCAAATCCGGGACCTGATCGACGAACAACTCTCCCGCGGGGAGCCGGACCAGCCCTAACCGTATGCCACCAACCATGCTTTGACCTGCGCTGATATGCTTCAGCCGAGGTTTGGCCGTCAGGAAGTGGCGGTCCAGGCTGACGCTCTATCAACAGTCAAGGACCCCGTACATGGACTACGACGCCGCCCGCTCGCGGGCACGGGAAGCAGAAGCAGGCCTGTCCCTCAGCGAGCCGGTCTCCCTTGCATCAATTCAGGGGCACCTTGAACGGCAGCGGAACCGCACGATCGTCATCAAACCCATCGAAGGGGCAACGGACAAGGTCTGCGGGTTGTGGTTCGGACTGGACCATATGGACCTGATCCTGCACGCCCGGGCGGCCTCGGAAATCCACCGGCAGCAGATTGTCCTCCACGAGTTCGCCCACATGATCCTGCACCACGAGCAGGAAATCGTGTCCGCCGAATACGCCGGCACGTTCTTCCCCGATCTCGATCCGGGGCGCGTCGTCAGAGCGCTCAAGCGGGCTGACTTCCTCAACGAGTTCGAGGTCGCCGCGGAGCTCCTGGCTGACCGTCTCGCCGCACGAATTAGAAGTTCCCAGGACCGCTTGGGCGGCCAACCTGGGAACTTCGGATCGGTTTTCGGATGATCCAGCTCCTGGCAGCTGCGGTACTTCTCATCCTTGCCGCGGCCCGGATCCCGGCGCTGATGCGGAACCGCCGCGACACGGTGTTCCTTTCGGCCTTGTTCGCCAGTGCCGGTTCGGTGCTGATGTCGCCGGACGTGTACGCCACAATCGATCACCGCATCGGCGGTATCAATCTCGCGAACCTCGCCTTGCATTCCTCGATGATCGTCAGCCTCTGGTACCTCCGGCGCGCAGTCCTTGAGGCGGTCGTGCCGGCCGACACGCGCCGGGCACTGGTGCGCTCCCTGCCGCTGATCCTCACCCTGGCGCTGCAATTGATGTTCTTCATCCTGACTGGCCGCACCACGACGACCGACAGCTGGGGGCTCTACCATGACCGCCTGCCCGCCGCCCTGTTTTCCGCCGTGCTGATCGTCTTTATCGGTTGGGTCTGCGCCGGGGTCGGCGTGGCCTGCTTCAGATACATCCCGCGGATGCGGCGCTCCTTCAAAGTCGGTTTCACCATGGTCGGCGCCGCCAGTGTCCTCGGCTTGTTCGTGGCGATCAAGTTCACGATCGGGCTACTGTCGGTCCCGATCCCGGGGCTCCTGGCCGTCCCGTTGCCCTCGGACGCCGTCATCCGGGTCATGGAGATGCTCACCCTCATCCTGGGCGGGGCGGGCCTGACGGTGCCCGCTGTGGCGGGCCATACGCGCCTCAAGCAGCAGGCCCGCTGGGCGTCCGACACCCTCGCCGGCGTCGAACCCATCAGGGAACGGGTCCTGCACCTTGTTGGCGACCACCGCCTCCTCGAAAGTGACCCGGCCGCCCCTGTCCGGGAACGGCTTCACCGGATGATCGTTGAGATCTGGGACGCTGAGCTTGCGTCCGGCGGGACGCTGACGCCGGGAGAGCGGGCTTTCCTCCTGGCCGCCGAAGAGCAGCTCGACCTGAACCGGCTCCCGTGACCGGACCCGGGGCGGCGTTCCCGGGTTGCTTCACCCGCCCGGCACCACGCTAGGTTGCGAGCGGCTCTTCCGGGCCTGCTCCGTCGCGGCCGGCCGCCGGGTTCGGGCCGCCGTCGCCACCCCGTCGGCCCGGGCCGCCCTCGGCTTCAGGCGCCTCGTGGTTGATGGAGGCCGCAGGGCCGCCGATGCCATAGAAGCCGGGCTCACCGCCAGCTGGCCCGGTCGGTGTGCCGCCGGGCGCTTCGGGGCCCGGGGCGGGGGCTTGGGGCGGGGCGCCCCCGGGCGGCGAATACGGTGCCGCGGTGGGAGGTCCGGCGGCGGGGCTGGGCGCGAGGCCTGTTGCGGGTCCAAGTCCGGGGACTGGTCGGGCGTAGGCGAGTGCCGGCAGATCGCCCGGATCAGCGGGACCCATATCGAGGTGGAACGGCGGGTACTCGTCCCGCATCAGGGATACGTACGCGATGACGCGGTAGATCCAGCGGTTCAGGCCGAGCAGGAGGTCGAACAATCCCCGCCAGTATTGCCCCGTGAACAACAGGATCACTCCGGCAATGAAGACCAGCAACCCCAGGAGCGAGATACCCACACCTTCCTGCACCCACTGGCCGTCACGGACCTCCCACGTCCTCGCAGTCCCCGTCAGCAGGCCAACGATCAACAGGTGCGGAATCGCCAGCAGCCACGACTTCACCAGCACCAGGCCGCGTGAGAGCCGTTCGGGATAGTCGACGTCGAAATCCGCCGGATAATCGGTGCGGGCCAAAGTGAAAGGCGGATAGACATCCGTGCCGATCGCGCTGTAGGCGTAAAAGGCCACGCGCCAGTTCCAGCGGATCACACCGACATTGAAGTTGAACAGCGAGCGCGGGTACCGGCCCGTGAACAGGATCGCGAACCACGCCACAAGAGTGACCACGCCGAAAGCGAACCAGAGGAAGAACAGGACAATGAAGTGCGGGATGGCCAGGAACCACTTCACGAGCCACATCCAACGGGACAGGTTCGGGTCGAGATAACCGCTGAGGCGTGAGGGATACACGTACGGTACCGGAGCGCCCGGCGACACCGGATACGGCGTTCCCGGCGGGGCGGCGTAACCCCCCGCCGGCGCTGCTGCACCGGTGGGCGACCCCATGGCGGCCCCGGACTGGTACATGCCCACCGGATACGGCTGGCCGGGCTGGGGTAGCAGGTGGCCGGGAGGAACACCGCTGCCCGGGCCGCCGCGGCCGGGTCCCGTGGCGCGGCCCAGGCCTACGGCGCCCAGGACGATCAGTGGCACACCGATCAGCAGCATGACCAGGCCGCCGATCAACAGGCCGATGAAGACCGGCCCGAGCAGATCAGAGCGCGCCCCGGCCTGCAGGTTCACCGCCACCGGGGCACTCGCATCGGCATTCATGACCACCACGGCCCAGTCTCCGGAGCGCAGGTCCCACGTCAGATCCTGCTCCCCCCGGCCGGCGGCAGTTGCGGCCCAGAAGCTCTGCTGCGCCGGAACAGTCGGGGCTTGGGTGCCGGACACTTCACGGTACAAGGCGCGGAAGGGGTCGAACCTGACGTCAACGATCTCCGTGTGCCGTACACCGGCCAGATACGCCGCGACGTCGGCCCGCGGGCCAATGCCGATGAAGATCTCCTTGGCGGGGTCGATGGTGGACCCGCGGACAAGTACGCTGCCCGCAATGTCTGCGGGCGTGCCCTCGGGCAGCCCGCCTCCGGTCATCATCTTCAGCCGCGGAGTGGTGAGTGCGTAGGAATCGCCGGAGAACGGCGCCTGCGGCGTGGTGAAGTACCTGCCGTCCCGCTGCTGGTAGTTGGCCCACCCCGCAACCCCGGCGCCCGCCAACAGCCCCAGGCCGACTAGCGCGCACAGCGCACCGATCACCAGCATGACTATCCGGCCTGCTTTCATGGCCGCCGTCCTTTCAGATGGTCCGTTGGCACGCCCGGCTGGGCGGGACTTCCGGGGGTGGGGGCGCCGGGGCGCCCGCTACTGCCAGGGCGGGGTCAGCGGGGACTTGGCCCCTTCGTGTTGCCGAACGCCAGTTCGTGGACGATGAACGCTTTCACGCCGTGATCACCACTTTGAGGGCCTTGGTTTCCGCGGCGCGGGCGAAGGTGTCGTAGGCCTCCATGAACTCGTCAAAAGTGAAGTGGTGGGTGGCGAAACTGTCAGCGGGGACTTTTTGCTGCGCCACGAGCTTGAGCAGCATGGGTGTGGTGTTGGTATTGACCAGTCCCATGCTGATGTTGATGTTGCGGATCCAGAGGTCCTCGACGTGCAGCTCCACGGCCTTGCCGTGCACGCCCACGTTGGCCACGTTGCCCCCGGGACGCACAATGTCCGTGCACATGCTGAACGTCGCCGGAACGCCGACGGCCTCGATTGCCACGTCCACGCCCTGGCCGTCGGTCAGGAGCATCACCTGCTCCTTCCAGTCCGCATCGCTGGAGAGGACCACATCGGTGGCCCCGAATTCGCGGGACTTCTCGAGACGGTTTGCGTCAAGGTCGACGGCGATGATCGTGGCGGCACCGTAGAGGCCGGCGGTAGAGATCGCTGCCAGCCCCACCGGACCCGCGCCGATCACGGCGACCGTATCGCCGGGCTTGACCCGGCCGTACTGCACGCCGATCTCAAAACCGGTGGGAAGGATGTCCGAGAGCATGACGGCCTGCTGGTCGCTGACGCCATCGGGCAGGAGGTGCAAGGAGTTCTCGGCGTACGGGACGCGTACGAATTCGGCCTGGGTGCCATCGATCAGGTGTCCGAAGACCCAGCCGATGCCGGAGGTGCCCTCGTCCCCCATGCAGTGGGAGTACAGCCCGGTCTTGCAGTTGACGCAGTGGCCGCAGGACTTGATGCAGGAGATGATGACGCGGTCTCCGACCTTGAGGCTGGTCACGGACGCGCCGATCTCCGTGATGGTGCCGACCCCCTCGTGGCCCAGGATGCGTCCCTTG
Source organism: Arthrobacter sp. YAF34 (assembly GCF_052113245.1). Lineage (NCBI taxonomy): Bacteria > Bacillati > Actinomycetota > Actinomycetes > Micrococcales > Micrococcaceae > Arthrobacter > Arthrobacter sp. YAF34. Next base: position 3,440 of record NZ_JBFRCV010000019.1, on the reverse strand, counting down.
GCCACCGCCGGAACATCGCCTTTGAGGATGTGCAGATCGGTGCCGCAAATGGTGGTGGTGTCCACTTTGACGATCACGTCGCTGGGACTCTGGATGGTGGGATCGGGGACGTCGGTCCAGGATTTTTCGCCAGGACCGCCATAGACGAGTGCTTTCATGCGTGCTCCTTGGTTTTGAGGATGACTAGCGGGTCTACGAGGCGCAGCCGGCACGGCGTCTCGGTGGCGTCGATTCCCGAATAGAGCCGCGAGACGCGGGCACGCTCACGCAGCTCATCGATGGCGGCGGCTGAAACGCGGGCGTGGGCGAGGTCGAGCACAAGTTCGAATCCCGGAAGCTTGCTCGTGACCCGGCGGCACACAACGTAGAGTGCCCGCACGTTAGCCACCGTCACCACGCCGTGCACCTCGATCCGCGCCGTTTCGGCGTCAGCGTCAAGGCGAATCAGAACTTTAAGTTTGGGGTCCCCAATATGGTGATGCATGAAACCGTCAGAGCTCCCAAACGGTTTCACGGGAGGCGGACAATCCCGTAGGCGGACTGTAGTTGTTCATTTGGCCGTGGTCTCCTGCCTTTTCCTGCTGAAGCCGGAAAGTGCAAAGCGCCATTTCCTTCCCCAATTTGCCGCGAGACCGGTACTGCATTCTTCGAAGCGGTTCTTCCCCCAACGTGTGGCCCCCAACTGGCCGTGCAGGAACCGCCCCCATATTTAGCTTGGGGGGACATGCGCTGCGGGGGTAAGGGGCGAAAGTCCCTTGCGAGCGTTTAGGTGCTTCGCCCGGTCCGCGCCTAGCCTGTTTCCTATGTCTGAACCGCTTCCACCCGGTACGCCGGATCTCGTGCTGACTTCCGTGCGGCAGCCCGGGGACGATGCATGCTCCGATGTGCATATAAGAGATGGGGCCGTGGCAGCGATTACGCCCACCGGTGCTAGTCCGGGCGTTTCGTCGCCTGCCGCCCGGATGGTGGATTTTGGCGGCCGCTTTGTTATCCCAGGGCTATGGGATGAACATGTGCACATGACGCAGTGGGCGCTGGCGTCCAACCGGCTTGATCTCTCCGGCGCCGGATCGGCGCGCGATGCTGCCGCCGTCGTCGGGGCCTGCCTCGCAGCGAGGGTAGACGGGAACGCGTCTCCGGAAGATGCCACGACGCTGGTGGGAGCCGGTTTCCGGGACGCCGTCTGGCCGGATGTGCCCAGCCTGGACCTCCTCGACAGCGTGACGCAGGGCCGGCCGGCCGCATTGATCAGCCACGACCTTCACTGTGTCTGGCTGAACTCCGCGGCGGCCCGACGCTACGGTGTGCCGGTGACCGCGGACGGGCTGCTCCGCGAAGAGCCCGCATTTGTCGTGACACGCGAACTGGGCCGGCTGCCGGCCAGGGTCGTGGATCCGTGGGTGCAGCAGGCCGGGCAGGCTGCTGCCGCGCGGGGCGTCGTCGGGATCGTGGACTTCGAAATGACATGGAACCGCGACGTCTGGCTTCGGCGGATCTCCGACGGCTTCGCCGCGCTGCGGGTGGAGGCAGGGGTCTACCCGCAGGATCTGGACCGGGCCGTGGCCGAGGGGCTGTGGACGGGGATCGGAGTGGCGGGCAGCGACGGGCTCCTGACCGTGGGCCCGCTGAAGGTGCTGATCGACGGCTCGCTCAATACCCGCACCGCGTTCTGCGTTGACCCTTATCCGGACGGCGGCCACGGCCTGCTGACGGTGCGCGGGACGGAACTGCTCGCCCTGCTTGTCCGGGCGCACACGGCAGGGTTCGTCCCGGCGGTTCACGCCATTGGCGACGCCGCCAATCAGGTCGCCTTGGACGCCTTCGAGGCGGCCGGTATTGCCGGGCGGGTGGAACATGCCCAGTTTGTCCGGAGCGAAGATCTCGTCCGCTTCGGCCGTTTGGGCGTGACCGCGAGCGTCCAGCCGGCGCACGCGCTCGATGACCGGGACGCCGCGGAGGCGAACTGGGCAGGCCGAACGGAGCGGGCCTTCCCGCTTCGTTCGTTGCTGGCTGCCGGCGCGACGCTGGCCCTGGGCTCCGACGCCCCGGTGGCTCCGCTGGACCCGTGGACGGCCATGTCCGCCGCCACAACCCGAGATCGGCAGGACGGCCGCGGGCCGTGGCATGCCGAGCAGTCTCTGACGCGGCAAGAGGCCTTGAGGGCCTCGGCCCGGGGCCGCGGCCGGCTACGGGTCGGGGATCCTGCAGATCTTGCAGTGCTCGACGGCGACCCGCTGACGGTTTCCGACGCCGAGTTTGCCGCGATGCCGGTGGCCGCCACGCTGGTGGCGGGACGGTTTACGTATGACGGCGGATAGCCGGCGTGAAGACGGCGTCTGGCTGGCGTAAGGCCGTAGCCTGTTAGGTGCCTTTAACTCGGGCCTGGACCAGGTTGGCATACGGCAGCCTGCCGTGCTCTTCCACGAACGCAGCGTGATACCCGGCCTCGGCCGCGTTGAGTTGCTCAACGGGAAGTTCTTTCCACGCAATGATCAGCCATTCGGGCGCCGCGAGCTGCCAGATCAACCGGCCGTCCCAGTGGCCCGGCGGCTTGCCTTCGCCGAAATCGACGAATTCCTGGATCTGCCGCCGGAGCCCGCGGTTGCCTTTGCTCCCCGGGCCCGCCTTGCCCACGAAGAGGACGTCGGCGCCGTCGACCCATTCGGCGTCGAGCGCTTCCGCTTTCAGTGTGGGGTCCTTCTTCTTGAAAACGCCGGCCGTGCTCCTGGCAAGGAACTGCGGGCGGTAACCTTCCGGCCGCAACACCGCGAAAATCCCGGGCTTCTGGGGGATCCGGTTGATCTCCAGGTCCCGGAGCGGCCGGAAACCGGTGAACCCGTCCTGTTTCAGTGACTGTGCGTTGATGGGCATGGGTTCCTTGGGTCGGGGCACGGGGCATTCCTTCGCTGCTCAATGGCGCGCGAATTCGGTGCCTCTTATCTTGTCAGAGGTGCCTGACACACTGGATTTGTGGACGGCAATCAGGGGCCCCACGTGGTTCCGGCAGCACCCGGCGGGACTGGCTTCAGGCGCGCAGGACACGACTGCGCGCCACGGCCCGCCACCGGGCACGACGGCCGGTCCTTCACCGCGGCCGTCGAGCTGGTGACCGCCGTCCCCGCGGCGACCGACAGTGCCGGGCTGATCGACCAGCTCCGGGACCTCGAGGACCTGAAATCCGCCATCGCAGCCCGGCAGGCCCGGATCGCTGTGGCTTTCGACCTCCTGCAGCGCCGCGAGCAGGCCGCCGCCGGCATGCCCGCCGCGAAACTCGGGGCCGGGGTCGGCGCGCAGATCGCCCTCGCCCGGCGCGAATCCCCCGCCAAGGGCGGTCGGCTGCTGGGCCTGGCCAAGGCCCTGATCACCGAAATGCCGCACACCCTCGCGGCGCTGGAATCCGGGATCCTCAACGAATGGCGGGCCACGCTGATCGTTCGCGA
>NZ_JBFRCV010000018.1:0-51411 GCF_052113245.1 Arthrobacter sp. YAF34 | reverse complement strand
CCCGGCCGCCCCGGCCGCGTCCAGGGAGCTGGTTTCGTCGAGGAGGATCCGGGCGTGGGCCCAGGAGATCGTCCCGGCCTCCAGGGCGGCCAGGGTCAGCGGCAGCGCCGTGGTCAGGGCCCGGGTGTCGGCCAGCAGGGCCCCGGCGGCGCGTTCGCTGACGGTCAGGACGCAGGCGACCTCGGCGACCACGGCCATCGCCTGGGCTGCGCGGTCGTGCGGGGATCCGGCCGGTGCGGCCAGCGCCGCGGAGGCCTGCAGGTACTGGGAGGCCAGCGTTACTTTCAGCGCGGCGGTCCGGGCCTCCAGCCGGGCGACCTCGGCCAGCCCGTCCAGGGCAGCATCCGCCAGCTCCCGCAACGGATCAGCATCGAGCAACGAATGATTGGAATCCCGCAGCGGATCAGCATCCCGCAAGGGATCGGCGCCGGCCATATCAGCATGGTCCACTCCGGCCCCGATGACGGCAGCAAGCGCAGCAACGGACGCGGCGACGGCTTCCATCGCCTCGCTGTTTTCAGTAACCCACGCTGCCCTGCTCTTCACACTCAAAGACTATGTGGAGGCACCGACAAACAATGAGGTGACCACGAGGCCGCGAGGCAACGTCAGGCGGGCAGAATCCTGACGCCGTCAACCAGGCACTGACGGCGTCAACAAGCATCGGGCAGACCATTTCTGATCGCCACCCAAGGCAGCCAATACCGTTGGCGCGAGTGTTGAGTGTCACAGCCCGGCATAGTAGCGTGACAACCACTGTCAACACGCATCACAAGGACTCGGGAGCGATCATGGCATATATGACACGTGGGCTGGTGGCCGTCACGGCGGCCTTGGCATTGAGCGTGACGGGCGGCGTAGTCGCCGCCCCCGCGCAGGCCGAGCCGCGGCAAACTGCCAAGACGGCCACCGCCACCGGCTACGGCGGGGCGGTTAGCACCGTGGATCCGGAGGCATCCGCTGCGGCGATCGAAGTCCTCCGGAAGGGCGGCAACGCGGCGGACGCCGCCGTCGCCGCAGCCGCGACCCTTGGCGTCACCGAGCCGTACAGCGCCGGAATCGGCGGCGGGGGCTACTTCGTGTTCTACGACGCGAAGACCGGCAAAGTGGGCACCATCGACGGCCGCGAGACCGCACCGGCAGGAATGCCGCACGACGCATTCATCGACCCGGCGACCGGCAAGCCCTACAACTTCACACCCGAACTCGTCACGAGCGGCGTCTCCGTAGGCGTCCCCGGCACCCCGGCCACCTGGGCCCGTGCCCTCGACCGGTGGGGCACGCTGAGCCTCGGCGATGCCCTCAAGCCGGCCATCAACGTGGCCACACGAGGTTTCGTGGTGGACAAGACGTTCCGCCAGCAGACCCTCGACAACAAGGCCCGGTTCGAGGCATTCAAATCAACGAGCGACCTATACCTCCCCGGCGGTGATGCTCCCGCCGTCGGCAGTGTCTTCCAGAACCACGACCTCGCCGCGACATACCGGCTCCTCGCCAAGAAGGGCACGGGAAGCTTCTACGGTGGCCCGCTCGCGACCGAGATCGCGGCCACGGTGCAGACTCCGCCCAAGACTGCGGGCACAACGCTGCCGGTTCCCGCAGGCCACATGACGACGGCGGACCTCGCCGCATACCGCGCCGTGGATCAGGCGCCCACGCACGTGGATTACCGCGACCTGGACGTCTACGGCATGGCGCCGTCCAGCAGCGGCGGCACCACGGTCGGCGAGGCGCTGAACATCCTGGCGCCGTCCAACCTGTCCGGGATGTCCACGCCGGACGCCCTGCACCACTACCTCGAGGCCAGCGCGCTGGCCTTCGCGGACCGTGGCAAGTACGTGGGTGACCCCGCATTTGCCGACGTCCCCACGGCCGCGCTCACGGACCCGCTGTTCGGCAAGGAGCGCGCCTGCCAGATCGATCCGCTGCATGCGGCGGCGAAGCCCGTTGCGCCGGGGGACGTGTCCTCGTACGACGGCGCGTGCCCGGCTGCCGCCGTGGCGCCCGCCGCTGAGAAGGACACGGAGAACATCTCGACGACCAACCTGACCGTCGCGGACAAGTGGGGGAACGTGGTGGACTACACGCTCACAATCGAGCAGACCGGCGGGTCCGGCATGGTGGTCCCCGGCCGCGGCTTCCTGCTCAACAACGAGCTGACCGACTTCTCGACCGTTTACAACCAAGCCGACCCGAACCGGATCGAGCCGGGGAAGCGTCCGCGCTCGTCCATGGCGCCGACCATCATCCTTAAGGAGGGCAAGCCGTTCCTCGCTCTCGGCTCGCCCGGCGGTTCGACGATCATCACCACCGTCCTGCAGACGATCCTGAACCGGGTGGACCTGGGCATGACCATCTCCGAGGCGATCGCCGCACCGCGTGCCTCGCAGCGCAACACGGCCAAAGTCACGGCCGAGCCTGAGTTCATCACCGCCTATGGCAGCCAATTGACACCCTTTGGCCATCAGTTCACGCCGTCGGGGGATGCCTTCACCTCGGCAGCGGAGATCGGCGCCGCGACCGCCATCGAATTCCGGCCCGACGGCGGCATGGTCGCGGCCGCCGAGCCGGTAAGACGCGGCGGCGGATCCGCGATGGCACTCAACCGTCGTTGAGGTAGGGCCACGCAGTCCAGGAAGTAGCCACGCAGCCCTCCGGGCGCGTGGCTACTTCCGTTGCAGTACCGTTTCCGTTGCAGCGCTGTCGGAAGAAAGCGAAACGGCACACCTGTGGTGTCAGCGGCGAGTACCGCGAAGGTTCTATCAAGTAAAAACCGGACTTTAACAGGTAGCCTCCACTCAGGGTTTCGCTGCTCCGCAGTCGTTACGATGGGCTCTGCCGGGCTGGTGGTTTGGGCCGGGTGAATTCGGCGGCATAACTTTAAGCCGCCGCAGTCAGGGCCCTTGTCCCGAATCACGGTCCAGTCGCCGCCCTCAGATTCCAGCGGCGCGCGCCGCCGTTGTTGTCTGGCTCCTTAGTCCGCGTTGCGATGACCGGCGCAGGCGTTACATTTCCGCGGCATCTCAAATAGGTCATGGCGGGTAATTTACCGTTGACCGGCAGGGCACATTTCATGTCAATGACGACTTTGCGAGGAAATCATGCGGCGACCGATTTTTGCACGGCTAGTCCTTATCGCCACAATTGTCGGTCTCAGTTTGGTGCCCCTGCCCGCCAAAGCAGCTGGTGGAGTAGCCACGGACAAGGTGGTCAGCACGCACCAGTCCTCATCTTCTCGGTCGGTGGTTTCGCCAGCCTTTACAACCAGCCAAAACAACGAACTGTTGGTTGCATTTGTGACCTCTGATGGCCCGGCCACAACCGGGTCCCAGCAATTCACCTCAGTTACAGGCGGCGGGCTTACCTGGCGCCTGCGGAAGCGGACCAACGTTCAGTACGGGACGGCCGAAATCTGGCAGGCAGTTTCGAGCGGCATCCTCACAAACGTGAGAGTGACAGCTACACACAACGGGTCGTACCAGGCTTCCATGACGGTCGCCACCTTCACAGGCGCGGACACGTCCACCGATGGAGCGGTCGGGGGCGCGAACGGCCCGACGGGAGCGCCCACGGCCTCACTTACGACAACCCGCACCGGTTCCTGGGTCTGGGGTGTGGGAAATGACTGGACCAGGGCCACCCCCCGCACCGTCGGAAGTGGGCAAACCAAGGTCGATGAGTTCCTTGCCAGCACCGGCGACACGTTCTGGACGCAACGCCAGACTGCGCCCGGCACAGCGACGGCGCCCTCTACCGTGATAATCAACGACACCGCTCCGACTAACGATAAGTGGAATATGTCTCTGATCGAGATCCTGCCCTCCCTGCCCGGGCCAGCTGCCCCGGTGTTCACGGCGTCCACGCCGCCGGCGACGGCCACCGTCGGTGCCGCCTACACCTACACGTTCGCCGCGAGCGGTAACCCGGCGCCGACGTTCAAGGTGAATTCCGGTGCGCTGCCGGCCGGGCTGAGCCTGAACACCACCACCGGGGTTCTCTCCGGGACCCCGACGGCGGCCGGCCCCGCCACGTTCACGGTCGCCGCAACGAACGGGGTCAGTCCCGACGCGGTCACCCCCTCGATCACGATCACCGTGGGCCAGGCCCAGTCGGCTCCGGTGTTCACGGCGTCCACGCCGCCGGCGACGGCCACGGTTGGTGCCACCTACAGCTACACGTTCGCCGCGAGCGGTAGTCCGGCGCCGACGTTCCGGGTGAATTCCGGTGCACTGCCGGCAGGCCTGAGCCTGAACACCACCACCGGTGTTCTGTCCGGGACCCCGACGGCGGCCGAGGCTGCGACGTTCACGGTAGCCGCGGCGAATGGCGTCAGTCCCGACGCGGTCACCCCCTCGATCACGATCACCGTGGGCCCGGCCCAGTCGCCGGACGGTACCCAGGCCGCCGTCGTCTTCGGCTGGGGTCCGGTGGTGAACGGGGACGAGTTTTCCTACACTGGGGCGCCGAATCCGTTGAAGTGGAACGTTTACAACAGTGCGGGACATGCGGGCAACGGGATCCGGAGTCCGAACGCCTGGTCCGTGGACGGCAACGTCGTCACGGTCAGCGGCGACTCGGCCGGCACCACCGGCGGCATGTCAGCCAAGTTTGCCCAGCAGCAATACGGACGCTGGGAAGCCCGGATGAGAACCAGTGCCCGGGATCCGAAATACCACCCGGTCCTGATCCTCTGGCCCAACAACAACACGTCCCCCAACTGCGCGGAGATTGATTACGCCGAAGGAACCTCCGATACGTCCAGAATCAAGTTCTTCCTGCACTATGCGTGCAGCGGCTCGAACTTCCAGACGCAGGCAGCACAGCCGATCGATACTACCCAGTGGCACAACTACGCGGTCCAGTGGACCCCGTCCGGGATCACCGGGTACATCGATGGCGTGCAATGGTTCTCCGACACGGACCCGGCGCACCAGCCCACGGTCGGGATGCACCAAACAATCCAGCTGGACTGGTTCCCGGACGGGACCGCCACCCTGCCAAGCCAGATGCAGGTCGACTGGATCCGGGTCTACAACTAGGTGCCGGGTGGCCCGGTTGGCGGAAGTTCCGGCTCATGAGATGGTGTGAGTTCTTATGAAACGGATTGGCTTTCTGTCCTTCGGCCACTGGGGCGACGTCCCGGGATCGCGCGTGCGGTCCGCCAGGGACGCGCTCCTGCAGGCGATTGAGCTGGCCGTGGCCGCGGAGGAAGTCGGCGTCGACGGGGCATTCTTCCGCGTTCATCACTTTGCCGAGCAGCAAGCCTCGCCGTTCCCGCTGCTCGCCGCGATTGCCGCCCGCACCGCTCGGATCGAAATTGGCACCGGCGTCATCGACATGCGCTACGAAAACCCGCTCTCCATGGCCGAGGAGGCCGCCGCCGTCGACCTCATCAGTGGCGGCCGCCTGCAGCTGGGGATCAGCCGCGGTTCGCCCGAGTCGGTGCTTGCGGGCTACGAGGCCTTCGGGCACGTTCCGGCGGCGGGGGAGTCCGACGCCGACATGGCCCGCCGTCACGCCGAACGCTTCCGGAGCGCCATCGCGGGGGCGGGCATGGCCAGGGGAAATCCGCAGGTCAGCGGTCGCAGTGGGCTGGTCCCGCTTCAGCCGTTGTCCCCGACGCTTCCGGAGCGGATCTGGTGGGGTGCCGGAAACCGCGCCAGCGCCCGATGGGCCGGGCAGCAGGGGATGAACCTCATGTCCTCGACCCTGCTGACGGAGGACACCGGGGTTCCCTTCGACCAGTTGCAGGCCGAGCAGATAGCCGGATTCCGGGAGGCCTGGGCAGCCGCCGGCCACGCGCACACGCCACGGGTGTCCGTATCACGGAGCATCGTTCCGCTGATCGACGACGAATCGCGGCGTTATTTCGGGCTGCGCGCCCAGGCCGATGCCCGGGACCAGGTGGGCTACCTCGACGGCGGTCTGGCCCGCTTTGGGCGGAGCTACATCGGCGATCCCGGCCGCCTGGTTGAGGAGCTCGCCCGGGACGCAGCCGTGGCCGCGGCGGATACCGTGCTCGTCACCGTCCCCAATCAGCTTGGCGTCGACTTCAACGCCCGGGTGCTCGAGTCGATTGCCCGCGACGTCCGTCCCGCCCTGGGCTGGGAGTGACGCGGGCGCCGGCTCCCCAAAGGGTTTACGGCGGCACGGCCGCCCCTAGCCACGGGCAGAACTGGCACGCCGTCCCATGGGCCAGTACCGTCGTCGTAAGCAAGACGTTCGCAGACAGGCAGGGGCACCATGAGCAAGAGCGGCAGGAACCGGCACAAGGCCAAGGGATCGGCCGGGTCGGGCGGGGCTGGTAGCCGGGCTTCCGCGGCCCAATCGCTGAGTGCCTTCCGTGCCGAACGCGCTGTGGACGCTCTCACGCCAGCTTACGTCCGGTGGTTCGAGGAGGGCTCACCCGGCTCGGCGGCCGCCGCGTTGGAAAGCCTGGTGCTAATCAAAGCCGTCATGGGTCGCTATATGGAACGCACGGCCGCGTCGGACGTGACACGCCTCGATGCTGCTGCCTTGGCCGCCGCTGTTTCGGACGAACTTGTGGCCACGCTGGACGCCATTGCCGCTCTGGCCGGTGACGCCGCCCTCGACGTGGGGGCCGTCGAGAGCACCAACTTCGTCGTTGACGCCGTTCACGCGTTCGTTGGATTTCTCGTGGAAACTGACAGGTGGAGCGGCTCCGTGGATCAGCTGGCTGAAATCGTGGACTTTCTCGACACCACCGCGGAAGACGACGCCGGATGGGGTTACGTCGACGTGCCGGACATCCCCGAAGGACAGGCTTTGGACGTCTTTTCCGGCCTGCCGCTGATCCGGCGGGCAACGGCGCTCCTAGAGTGGATTGGGGATGGCCGGGCGGTCACGGCAACCGGTGCGCTCCGCCTGCGGGATATTGAAGCGGCGGCTGCCTGCGTCGGGGTGGCCGTCAGGGGCGGCTCCAAGCGGGCAGGTTCCCCGACGCCGGACAGCGCAGGTTCGGCCAGCGACGTGCCCACGGTCCGAAGCATGTACGAGGTGCCGCTCCTGGCGCAGATGTGGGCTGCTCTCGAAACCGCCGAGCTGATCAAGATCACGTCGACCAAGGTGGTGCCGTTCGAAGGCACCGAGGACTTCTTGGCCGGCGGCCCTTCGGCGAGGCTGGAGGAAATGGCGTTCTATGTTGACCAGTTCCTGGTCGCGGCCGTGCTCGATTACGATCCGGCACAGCCGTGGGAGCGGACTCTCGCCGGGCTGCAGACATCGCTCCTGATAGCGGCGGCAACGGAGGACCCGCCCTCGCTGGAACGCGTCCTTGCCGCCGCTGACCAGGCGCCGGCGGCGGAGAAAGCAATGGCTGGTCTGCTAACCGGCATGGCCATAAGCCGCATGGAAGCCCTCGCCGAGCTGGGGCTGCTGACAATCAACACACACTTCCGTGTGCCGCCGGCCCTGATCCGCTGCGTGGCGACTGTTTTCGATGACGACCGGCTGCTGGCAGAACTAGGCCTCGCGCCGGCCGCCGACGGTCCGGATGTTGTGCCTGGTGCGCCGGCGCCGGAAATGACGAAGGCGCCAGCTCCCACACCGCAGACCGAAACGCCCGTCCTGCAGCTCAAAATCATGCTCAACGGATCCAAGCCGCCCATCTGGCGCCGGGTCCTCGTACCTGCCGGAATGCCACTGCCGCAGCTGCACACGGTTATCCAAACACTGTTCGGCTGGTTTGATTACCATCTGCACGAGTTCCGGACCGGGGGATTCCGCGGCCCCGCGTATGCGCCGCTGACCGGCGAGGACGACTTCTATGGCGATGCTTCCCACGACGAAGCGACCGTGACTGTCGGCGAACTACTCCCGGGCGCGGGCAGCAGCATGACCTACACGTATGATTTCGGCGACAACTGGGTGCACTCCATCAAGCTGGAGAAAGTTCTGGCCTCCGACGACGGCGGCGGGCAACTCCCGCGGTGCACCGCGGGGCGCGGTGCCGCGCCGGCGGAGGACAGTGGCGGCACGTGGGGCTGGGCGAACATCGTCGAGGCCGTCAACGATCCACGCCACGAGGAACACAAGGAGTACCGGGAGTGGCTGGGAATGCTGCCGGGCGAGACACTGGACCCCAAAGCCTTCGATCTTGAAGACGTCAACGAGGACCTGGCAGACCTCTTCTGACGTGAGCACCCTCGCGCCGGCCGCCCCGCGCCAATATGTTTTTTTGCTGAGAGCTGGGCTTGGAGCTATGGCATCGCCGGGCGGTCGCCCTCACGCAGCCAGTCGTCGAAGAACGCGTCGAGCTGCTGACCCGATGCCTTTTCCATGACGGTCTGGAAGTCTTCCGTCGTCGCCGTCGAATCGTTGTAGCGGCTCAGCCACAAGCGGGCGCCCGCAAAGAACGCCGCGTCGCCAACCTTCGCGCGCAGCGCCTGGAGTGCAGCCGCGCCGCGGACATAGACCTGACCGGCGAACAGGTTGTCGCGGCCCGGGTCTGCGATGTTGAGCGCCCAGCGGTTGTTCGCGTCGAGGTACGCCACCGCGTCCGCGAACTGCTCCGGCATCGTCGCCGTGCCCTGGTGCTCGGCCCACAGCCACTCGATGTACGTCGCCCAGCCCTCGTTCAGCCAGATGTCCTTCCAATCAGACGGGCTCACCGCGTCCCCAAACCACTGGTGCCCCAGCTCGTGCACCACCGTGTATTCGTCGGCGACCCCCGAGTAGACCGGCCGCGTTTGCGTCTCCAGCGCATAGTCGACCGTGTCGTCGTCGACAATTGCGCCGAACGCCTCGAACGGATACCGCCCGAACCGGCTCTCCAGGAAGGTGATCATCTTCGGCTGCAGCGCGAGGGATGCCTTCGTCTCTGCCAGTGCCTGGCCCGTCACGCCCGCGTCGATCGCGTTGATGATTGGCAGGCCGCGCGGGCCCACATCGCGGGACAGGGCAAAGTCACCGACAGTCGCCGTCGACAGGTAGCTGGCCATCGGGTCCGAGGCCTTCCAAGTCCATGTCGTCCATCCGGCCGTGGTCGCAGGGCGGCCAATCGGCAGCCCGTTCGCCACTGCGGTCTTGCCAGCCGGCACCGTGATGCGGAACGTGTAGGTCGCCTTGTCTTCGGGATCGTCGTTCACGGGGTACCAGGTCGCCGCGCCCTCGGGCTCGTTAACCACCATCGCCCCGTCAGCGGTGGTGACCCAGCCGTAGAGCGCCCCGGTGGTGTCGAGCGGGCGCCCGGTGGTCCCGCCATACTCAATGACGATCGTCGTGGTCTGTCCCGCCTTCAGCTTCGGCCGCAGCCCGATCGTGAGTTCCCAGATGCGGTTCGCATCGTCCTGGTTCTGCGACCATTCGGCACGGTCGCCGCCCTGCGACTTTCCATGGTCCGCGGCCGTGCCGCCAACGCGGACCGACGTGACGTCGAGGCCGCGCAAGTCGAAGTTGAGAGATTGCAGGTCCTGCGTCGCGCGGAGGGTGACTGTCGCGACGCCGCTGAGCCGGCCTGCGAGCACCGCGGGGTCCGACGGCGGCGCGTAGCGAAGCGCGAGGTCGTAGTGCAGGACGTCGTACCCGCCGTTGCCGGCGTAGGGGAAGTACTCATCGCCGCTGCCGGGGGCGCCCGCCGTATAGCGGGGCTCGTCGTGGCCGGGAGCGGCCTGCGCCGTGCCGCTGAGCGCACCAATCCCGGCTGCCACCAGCACCACGGCAAAGGCCATGTGGCGCAGGCGTCCAATTCTTTGCTTGTTTTGGCTGCCGGTCATCTGCAGGTCCCTTCTCGTTCCTAAGTCTGGACTTCCGAGGCTGATCATGGCCGTACACATGGGGGTCTGGGAATGTCGCCCATGATCCTCACAGAACCTAGGAAAACCTTGAGCCTCGGGCCTGGTCCTGCACGCAGAAGTCCGGCTCGGTGATGCCGTGCTCATGGTGGCGAGTGACGATGCGGGACGAGCGTGATCGAGCCCGAAGACACTGACTGGGGTGCGAGGCGTGCGAGAGTGCTGGACCCTCAAGGACGCGAGTGGAGTGCGGGAAGTTATGCTCCGGGTGGCGTCTACTAGCTGACTGCGTGCCCTGAGGGGCGGCGGCTAGGCGACGTTTGTGCCAGCGGTACCGGGGCCGGCATTAATGGCCGCCGCCACCAAGCGGTCGAAACTCGCGGTCCCATTCTCGGCCGGGACCACGGTGAAGACCGCAACCCATTTCTCCGGGGCATGCTTCTCCAGCGTGGAAGCCCGGGCGACATGAAGGTTCAACCCGGGGACGCCGCTGACGTCGAGCGGGAGCCTCTCGCCGCTCTTGGCCAGGTGCCGAAACTGCTTGACCGACAGTTGGTCGCCAGGCCTGTTCGTCACCTCGGCGATGGTGATGTTGATCCTTTTGGTCAGCCCCTTGAGAAACCTTCGCTGAGCCGATGCCGCGCGCAGCGTGAGAAACGCGGCGAAGCAGAACGAGAATAGGAGCGCGGCACCGAAACTTCTGAGGCCGGACAGGAAGATCATCAGGAACAGGGACAGGATCATGCCCAAGATACTGGACATGATGAACTTGGTAACGGGGTGTTCGCCTGGCTGCTTTGACCAACGGACAAGAACGACGGTGTTCTTGCGGGGCTGATCGCGCCTTGAAATTTCCATGATTAGTATCCCTTCACTTCGATCAGCGCCTCGGCCAGGATGATTGCCTCGCGTGCTTCCTTGAGATCGCCCAGCAGCCCCGTGTCGGGAGGGACTCCGGCGGCCACGGCGGAGCCGGCGAGTTCGGAAAAGATGCTGCTCAACTCTTGGCGGTCCTGGGCCAGCATCCGGGACGACGTCAGCTTGATCCTGCTCAGCTCAAGCTCAAGCAGTGACTTGTCGATGGCCTCCCGACGGCCCTGAATGTCCGCGAGCTTTGCCGTGATGCGCTCGGCACGGCCGCGGAGCATCGATTCCATCTTTCCGGCCACGACGTGGAGCTCGCACAGCGCGGTGTAGGACTGCGGCGACCCGGAGTGCGCGCCGAGCTGCTCACTGACGTAATACCGCCGTCGTTCCCATTGCCGGACGGCCGATTCATAGGGTTCCAAGAGCAACGAGACGGCTGCCAGGGCCTTGTTCAGCGACTCGGCGCGGGTGGTCAGGCTGGCCGTGGCGGCGTCCAGCCTCGACAGGAACGCGTCGTAATTGTCGTGGGGCCGGGCGCTATCGGAATTCACGAGCCACTCGCGCGCGGTGGCGCGATTCCCCTTGCCGGCACTTGCCCCCGTCTCCCATGGCAAGAGAATAGAGCCTCCGGGCCCGATGGCATAGGGCCCAGGCGTGGATCCCGGACCATTTTCGGGGCGGTGGTCGGCGTGCCGGTGCTCATGAGAGGACGCACGATCAACACCGGCGGAAGCAGGTCCACCGCGTCGTGTAGGGCCACCGCGTCGTGTAGGGCCACCGGGTCGTGTAGCGCCACCGGCTCGAGTAGCCCGTCCCGGAGGGCTGCGGGCGCGTCTTCGTCATGGACGCTGGCGGCTTCGGGAACGACGCGGCGGGATAGTATCCGGCCACCTGCATAATGTAGTTCGCCCACTGCGGGCCGGCGAGCATGTACCCGTCAATGGCCTTGTAGAACTTGCCGTTGATGGTGATGTTCCGGCCGGGACGTTTTTGGCCTTCCAGGGCATCGCCGAAGAAGGACGCGGTGGCAATGCCGCTGGTGTAACCGACCACCCAGGTCGCGCCGTTGGTATTGGAAGTGCCGGTCTTGGCCGCGGTCGGGAAGCGGCTTTGAACCTTGGGATGGATATAGACGCCGGACCCGCGTTTCAGCACGTCCTGCAGCACCGACGTGACGCCGCGGGCCACCTCTGGCTTGATGGCGTCATGGCAGGCGCTGGACTCGGCCGGGAGCCGTCGTCCCGCGGCATCGGTCACAGCCACAATGGCGATCGGTGCGCAGTACCTGCCGTCATTGGCAAACGTGGCAAAGGCGTTCGCCAGATGGAGCGGCGCCACTCCAATGGCACCGAGCAGATTGCCCAGCTGGTGCATGTTTACCCGGGCGTTGTCCACGCCGCTATGGATCCCCGTGGCGTCGACCATTTTCTGGATCCCGCAGAAGTCGAGCTGGGCGGCCTCGGCGAAGGTTGCGGTGTTAATGGAGTTGTACACCCCGTAGTCCACCTGCATACGGCGGTAGTAGCCGGCGTCGTTGTTCTGCAGGTCGTCCGCCGCGCCGAGGCTCTTCTGAGCCGTGCTGTAGGCCCCGAGGACCCTGCCGCAGCTGGACCTCCACGGAAACCCGAGTGGATAGGAACGCCGGGAGGCGTCCACTATGGCGGTCAGGGGCTTGCCCTCGTTGAGCCACTCGGCCAGCGTGAACGGTTTCATGGTGGAGCCGGGCTGGAATCCGCCGGCGCCATTGAGGTCTTTGCCGTTGGCGTCCCTGGAATCGACATTGAAGTTCAGCTGGGTGTCGAACTTCCCGGGCTCGGGGAGGAACACGGTGTTTTGTGCCATCGCCAGGATCTTGCCCGTGCCGGGAGCGATCGAGACCAACGACGCGCCCCATTTGTCCGGGTTGGCCCCGGCCGTGGCATCGACCTGCGCTTGCGCGGCCAGTTGCAGCCGACTGTCCAGCGTGGTGGTGATGGTCAGGCCGCCGCGGAACAGCTTCCGCTCACGTTCGGCGAGATCGACGCCGTACGCCGGGTTGTTGAGGATGAGGTGGGACACGTAGTCGCAGAAATACGGTGCCAGTTGTGCGCCGGCGCAGCCCTGCCGCCCCGGCGTGAGCTTCAGGCCCACCGGGGCGGCGACGGCGGCATTATGTTGCTTTTGCGTAATGGAGCCCTGGCTGAGCATTTTGTCGAGAACCTGGTTGCGGCGGGCGACGGCGTTTCTTGGGTGGACGTCGGGATTGTAGAAACTGGGGCTGTTCACCAGGCCGGCGAGAAGCGCGGCCTGGGGCAGGGTGAGGGCCAGGGCCGTCGTGTTGAAGAAATAGCGCGACGCCGCTTCAATGCCGTAGGCGTCCTGGGCGAAGAATACGATGTTGAGGTACCCCTCAAGGATCTGGTCCTTGGTGTACTTCTTTTCCAATTCGACGGCGAGCTTCATCTCCCGGATCTTGTCAGCCATGCTCTTCTGCCCGTTGAGGACAATCTGGTCTCCCCGGTCAGTCGCCACCAGCGATTCATTGAGCACATTGGTCACGTACTGCTGGGTCAGGGTCGAGGCCCCCTGCTTGCTGCCGCTGCTCAGGTTGGACACCAGCGCCCGGGCAATGCCCTGCGGGTCGATCCCGCCGTGCTCATAGAAGCGGCGATCCTCGATCGCGACGATCGCTTCTTTGATGTAGGGGGACATCTGGTCGAGCCCGACCTTCACCCGGTTTTCCGCATAGAACGTGGCAATCGGCTTCCCGTCGGCACTGAGCACCCTGGTCGACTGCGACGGCGGATCGACGGTCAGTTCGGAGGGAAGGTTGTTGAACAGCACGATCGATTCCTTGACCGCGACGCCGGCCCCGGCAACGGTGGGGACCAGGAGGCCCGCGGCCAGGACCCCGCAGACCGCGCTCGCGGTCAGGAAGCCGAACAGCCGCAAAAGGGTCGCGGCTACTAGCGATCCGGTGCGTTTCCTGGGCGTCATGGTGCCTGAACAGGTTAGGTCAGCGAGTCGATTGCCACGGTGATTGCAAGGAGGAGCGGAACGTCCTCGCCCGCCGCGATTTCAACGCCGTAAGACTCCCGCACGCGGAACCACTTCTTCGAGACCGTGGCGATGGTGTGGCCGTCGCGCTCGATCTGGTACTCGTGGTCGACGATGTTGCCGTGCGCCTTCAGATCGGCGCCGTCCTTCACATCAATGGCAAAGCGGTCCCGGAGCCCGATCAGCGCCTTGTGCACGGTCGCCGCAGTGTCGCCTCCGCGCTCGATCGCGATTTTGTCCCGAAGCGAGAGTTTGCGCTCCTGGATGTGCGCCACCTCGTTGCCCGAGGCGTCCTCCAGCACGAACGTGTCACGGACGCGGACAGCCTTGCCGTCGACCTTGTAGGAGCGGTTGCCTTTGTCATCTTCGATCCAGAAGTCATCCCCGATCGACAGCAGTTTCTCGCGCATCTGAAACCGTTGCCCTGCCGGCTCGTCGTGGCGGTGCCGTATTAGTCCCATGTCCTGACCCTAGTGTCGCACCGCCAACCGGCGCCTCACCCGATCGGGGTGGTTCCGGTGCCCGCAAAAACGCCTCCCGGGGAGGGTGCGGTCGGCCGTCATCACCGGGCCCTATCCGCCGGTGCCGCCTCCGTGCAAGCATGGGCTCAGCGACGATGCACCGTGACGATGCACCATGACGATCTACAGCGAGGAGAATCGATGAAATCCAACGAACTGCTGCTGGACGCCTTCAGCCGGATCCATGAGGCCGTCACCGCCGCCCTTGACGGCGTCGACGACCGGACCCTACTCCGCCGGCCGGCAGGCAACGGGAACTCGATGGCCTGGCTGATCTGGCACCTCAGCCGGGTCGAGGACGCGCAGCTCGCCTCCGCTGCGGGCCTGGAGCAGGTGTGGACCTCGCAGGGCTTTGCCGGCCGGTTCAACCTGCCGCTTGCCCAACGCGACACGGGCTACGGTCATTCGAGCAGCCAAGTCGACGCGGTCCAGGCGTCGCCGGAGCTGTTGCTCGACTACTACGACGCCGTCCACCGGCAGACCGTCGGATTCCTGCAAAACCTCGGCGACGACGACTTCGACCGCATCGTCGATACCCGCTGGGACCCGCCCGTCACGCTCGGGGTGCGGCTGGTCAGCAGTGTTGCCGACTGCCTCCAGCATGCCGGGCAGGCGGCGTACGCCAGGGGCCTGAAAACCGGGCACACCACCGGCTAGGGGCGCCATGGACCCCGCCGACCTCCGCCGGCTCTTCCCCGGGCTCAAGGACACCATCTACCTCAACACCGCCACCATGAGTGTCGGCAGCGCCCCGGCCAAGGCGGCTTACGACCTCGCCGTCCGGAACTGGTCGGCCGGCCGTTTCGACTGGATGGCAGCCGAACGCGCGGGCGAGGCGGCGCGCGCCATGTTCGCGGCGATCATCGGCGCCACAGTGGAGGAAATCGCCATCGTTCCGGCGGTCAGCACAGGCGCCGGGATCGTTGCCGCGAACCTTCCGCCCGCGAAGCCCGGGGAAAACATTGTGGTCCCCGAGAACGAATTCACCTCAAACTACTTCCCGTGGCTCCTGCTCCGGGAGCGCGGCTACGAGGTCCGCACTGTGGCGCCCGACGGCGACGGCGTGCAGGCCGCGGCGTTCGGCAACGCGGCCGACGGCGGCACCCGCCTGATCGCCGTGAGCGCGGTGCATTCGGCCAACGGCTACCGGGCAGACCTGCCCGCGCTGAGCCGGGTCGCTGCCCGCTCGGGCGCCTGGTTCTTCGTCGACGCATGCCAGGCGGCCGGGGCGGTGCCGCTGGACGTGGTGCGCGACGGCGTCGACTTCCTGGCCGCCGCCAGCCACAAGTTCCTGCTCGGCTCAAGGGGCATGGGCTACCTCTATGTCCGCCGCGGGCTGCTGGAGCGTCTTCAGCCAATCGTGCCCGGCTGGAAGGCCGCCCGGAATCCAACCGAGAGCTTCTACGGACCGCGCATGGACCTGTCGCCTACCGCGTCAAAGCTCGATGCGTCGTTGGCGTGGTTTCCTGCCCTGGCAGAAGAGGCGGGGCTCGGCATCTTTGGCCGTTTCGGGATCACGGACCTGCTCGATCGCAACGCCCGGCTCGCACAGCGGCTTGAGTCCGCGCTGGCGGCGGAGGGCTCTGCCTTCCGGCCCTTCGCCGAGCAGCACCGCTCCACCATCGTCTCCGTGCCGGTGAGCGACCCGGAGTCGGTCCTGGCGCGCTTCCGGCAGGCGAACGTGGTGGCATCGGTCCGCGGCGGCAGGATCCGCCTGGCGGTACATTTCTACAACCTGGAGGAAGAGCTCGACCGCGTGGCCGAGCTCATAGGGCGCGCGTGAGCTTCCGCACGCTGCCGCCAGGCTAGGGCCGGAGCGCCGATCCGGGTCCTAAGGTGTGAGCGGACCTCGAAGCACGCGCCGGGCCAATGCGGTGTCGCCTTCGATGATGGCAGTGTCTTCGAGGTTTGATCGGCCCCACAAACCGAGGTACATGCCGGAAAGCGGGGCGGAAACCGTCGCCACGGCCGGGCCCGGGCCAAGCGTCCAGCGCCCGGTCCCGGGCACGTGGAAGGCCACGGCCCTGTCCAAGGGCGGCATCCGGTCCAGCCGCAGCTGGCGCGGCGCGAACATTGTCAGGACTTCGTCGACTCCGTCGGCCATGGTGTCCTCGCCGGGAGCCGGGATCTCCAGACCCAGCGCCTGGCAGGCGTCGATGAGGTGGATGGCGTGTTCATGCGCCTGCCGCCGGAGCCAGAACCCGGCCGTGCGCGGCGGCGGTCCAAAGTTCCAGCACGCTGTCCCGGGATCAAGTGCCGTCATCGTTTGGAGGAAGGGCGCCACGCCGTCGAGAAACCATGCGGCGGCACCCTCCGCCGGGGGAACCGGTTCCCCAACAAATGTTCCCTCACGAACCACTGCGGCGGCCCACCGCTCGATCGACCCCACATGCCCGAAGAGTTGGTCAACAGTCCAGCCGGGGCAGGCCGGAACGGGACGGGCCAGCAAATGCTCCGGCAGGCGGGCGAGCGTGCAGAGACGGTCCAGGGAGCCAGCCAGTTCGGCCAGGTAGCGATCAGGGGACATGCGATCAGCCTAACGCGACGCCGAGGCGAGCGGCCGGCGCAATCCGAAGGTGCGCAGCCGCGGCAGCCAGGACCGTGATCGAGGCGCCATCTTGACGCGGCCGGGCGGCAAGGGTAGACAAGGGCCATCCGGGTGTCGTTGCGGGCGGCCCCGGGGGAGTGAGGTGAGCCATGGCCGGATTAAGCACGCTCCGCACCCTGGCGCTTGGCTGGGCCGGCTTCGCCGCTGCGCAAGCAGGGATAGGGGACCAATGGGCGTACTACTTCGGCGTACTCGTGATCGTGCTCGCCCAGTGCGCCGGCGTACCCCTTCCCGCCGTCGCCGTCCTGCTCGGGGCCTACGCCTCAGCACGTCACGGAGATCTTAACCTTGCTGCCGTGATCGCCTTCGGCAGCCTCGGCGCCATTATTGGGAGCACCATCGGCTACATTCTCGGGCGGATTGGAGGACGTCCGCTGATGCTCAGTCTCGCCAAACGATTTCATGCCGATGAACACCGCATCGAACAGATGGAATCCTTTTTCGAACGGCACGGCGGCACGGCACTGTTCTTTGGCCGCTGGGTCATTGTCGTCCGGCTCTGGGGCGCCATTGCCGCGGGCGCTGCCAAGATGCCCTGGCCCAAGTTCTTGCTGTGGACCATCCCGGGGTGCATCGCCTGGGTCGCGAGCCTCAGCGTTCTCGCCTACGTGGCCGGTGCTCTCGCACAAGCCCTCGGCGACGCCCTCGACATTGGCGGCTGGGTGCTGGTTCCCATCGTCGCGCTGGGCCTGGTGATCGTCTGGCGGCGGCGCAAGCGGCGGAAGCTCGGATCGGGGCAAGGCACGGCCACCGAATAAGACGGCGAATAAGACGGGGACCCAGGATGCCCGGCCCTGGCCGCCCGCGCACTCCGGCTTCCGACAGCATGGGGCAGGAATTCCGGCTCGCCGGTCCCCGCGCACCGCTGTGTGCGGGTTGTCCGGCTAGGATTCCTCGCATGCGTCCCACAACACAGCACCGGTCATGAGCGCAGGGCCGGCGCCACGACCGCTGACGGAGCGATTTGCGGCCCAGTCCGTGATTGAAGAACTGTTGACTCTCCAAGACCTCGTTCCGCCGCGTTCGCGGCTCGGTCGGATATTCGGGGCCAGCCCGCTGAGCGATGCCAGCTGGCCCTGGTATAAGGGCGCGCTGGGCGAGATCGCCGTGGGCCGGATTCTGGCGGGCCTGGGGCCCGAATGGCTGGTGCTCCATGCTGTCCCCGTCGGCTCGGGCTGGTCGGATATCGACCATGTCCTGATCGGTCCGGCCGGTGTTTTCACCCTCAACACCAAGAACCACGCGGGTCAGTCGGTTTGGGTGGCCGGGCAGACCCTGATGGTGGCGGGCAACAAACAACGCCATCTTTACAATTCGGCGCACGAGGCCGCACGGGCCGCCAAGTTGCTGAGCACCGCAGCGGGCGTGGCCGTCGATGTTACGGGCGTCCTGGTGATCGTGGATCCCCGGCGACTCACGATCCGGGAGTTGCCACGTCAGGTGATGGTGCTGACCGAACGGCAACTCCTGGGCGCCCTGCAGCGGCGCAAGGCCGTGTTGGACGCCGCACAGGTGCAGGTCATCGCCTCCGCCGCGACGAGGGCCCGAACGTGGCACACGAAACCGGCGTCGCCCGGCAACGCGGAGGAACTCAAACAGAAATTCGCCGCCCTCCGGCGTCTGGTCAATCAGGCTCGACGGCGCCGGGTGGCTTGGCTACTCGGCGTTCCGGCCGTCAGCTTCTTGATGCTGGCCCCGGCAGGTCCACTGGGAGCTGCGATCCTGCACGCACTGTCCCACCGGTAGCAGAGGCCTTCAGCGAGGAGCGGGTTACGCCCCCGTGAACCTCCGTTCTGCCCTCATGCCAGCTGCCGGAACCGGGTAACCGCCCGCGTTCGCCCGCGCGGCGGCCAAGTAGCGCCCCCAAAAAGACGAGTAGGCCCCACTCGCGCGCTATTCCGTACCGGCTTTTAAGCTCCTCAGTACTGGGTGAATGAAGTCGATGTAGTGGTCTGAAATGGGTCTCAACCATGCGTGATCAAGCGGAATCTCGGGTGCTTTCCGGCCATCTTGCTGGCCGTGTCCGCGGCGGACGCTGGGGTGGGGCGCCGCACATTCCACGGCACCGGGTGGCCATTGTCCCCGGCAACTCGTCCCGGCTCCGCCCGTGGTCCCGAGGCGCCTGGGCTACTCTGCTGTCGACGTCGCTCGCACTGGCCGGGGTGTCCGTGGGCGGGGCCGCCGACGCGGACGTGGGAACCATCGCCCACGATTCGCTGCGGACGGGATGGGATAACAATGAGCCCGCGCTCTCGCCGGCGGCGGTCGCGTCCTCGAACTTCGGCAGACTCTTCTCCGCGACCGTGGACGGCCAGGTCTATGCCCAGCCGCTGGTGATTGGCGGCACCGTGGTTGCGGCGACGGAAAACAACGCCGTCTACGGGCTGGACGGTGCCACGGGCACGGCGAAGTGGACGCGCAATCTCGGGCCGGCGTGGCCCGCGTCAACCGTGGGTTGCGGTGACCTTACGCCTAACATCGGAATCACCTCGACGCCGGTCCACGACCCCGCGACGAATAGCGTATTCATGCTTGCGAAGACGAATGACGGAGCGACGGCCCAGCTTCCACACTGGTACATGCACTCCCTGGATGTGGTCACAGGGGCGGAGAAGCCCGGGTTCCCGGTCGTCATCGATGGTGCCCCGACGAACGACCCGAACCGCCCGTTCAACGCCATGACCGCGATGCAGCGGCCCGGGCTGCTGTTGCTGGACGGGGTGGTGTACGCCGGCTTTGCCAGCCACTGCGACTACACGCCGTTTGTCGGTTACGTCGTCGGTGTGTCGACCACCGGGCTGCAGACGACCATGTGGGCCACCGAGTCCGGCAACAGCACCGCCGAGGGCGGCATCTGGCAGTCCGGCGGAGGCCTGGTGTCCGACGGGCCCGGTCAAATCCTGTTCACCACGGGGAACGGCATCTCGCCGAATCCAGGCCCGGGCACAAAGCCCCCCACCACCCTGGCGGAATCGGTGGTCCGGCTCCGCGTCGGCACCGACGGCAACCTGACGCCCACCGATTTCTTCAGCCCAGCGAACAACGCGAAACTCAACCTAAACGACGCCGACCTGGGATCCGGCTCCCCGGTCGCGATCCCGGACGGTTACGGGACCGCCGCGCACCCGCACCTGATGGCCCAAATCGGCAAGGACGGCCACATGTACCTGCTGGACCGGGACAACCTGGGGGGCATGGCGCAGGGGCCCGGGGGCACCGACGCGGTCCTGGACATAGCCGGCCCCTACAGCGGGGTGTGGGGGCGGCCGGCATTCCTCGGGACGAGCAGCGGCGGTTACCTCTACATCGTTGAGAACAACGGGTACCTGCGGGCCTTCAAGCTGGTGGCAGGGGCCACGGGCGGGATCAGCCTTGCCGCCGTCGGGACGTCCGCGGGCACCTTCGGGTACACCTCAGGTGCGCCCGTGGTGACGTCCGCCGGCACGGACGGGACCTCCGCCCTTGTCTGGGTGGTGTACGCCAGCGGCAGCACCGGGGCAGGTGCGGAACTGCGCGCCTACCGCGCGCTCCCGGACACCACCGGCAACCTCAAGGAAGTGTTCAGCGCCCCGCTGGGGACGGCAGCCAAATTCACCACGGCGGCCACGGACAACGGTCGCGTGTATGTCGGAACTCGGGACGGACACGTTGTGGGGTTCGGTGCCCCGACGACGTCGGCGGTGGGGGCGCAGAACACTGACCTCGGCAGCGCAGAGGTGGGTTCCACCGCCACCGGAACGGTCACCATCACCGCGTCGCGGACCGTCACCATCAGCTCGGTCACGGCTGTCGCACCATTCAGGGTCGGAACCGCGCTCGCGCTGCCCGTGGCCTTGGCGCAGGGCGGAAGCATGACGGTACCGGTGGACTTCTCGCCCACGGCCCCGGGACAGGCCGACGGCACCCTGACCGTCACCACAGCGGACGGCGAAACCGATCTCCTCGGCGTGCACGGAGTCGGCACGAAGGACGGTCTGGGCGCGACTCCGGCCGCGGTCCTGTTCACCGATGTACCGACAAACACCGTCAGCCGGGCGACGGTCAACATCGTCAACACCGGCACAACCGCGGTCAACGTCACCGGTGTCACCTTGCCGGTCAGTGCGGAGCTCAGCGTCGACCCCGCCACGACGCCGGTGGTTGGGCAGACGATCCAACCACTCTCATCAATTGCGGTGTCCTTGGTCTTCAGTCCTACGGCGGCGGCTCCCGTCACTGACTCGCTCGTTGTCGCCAGCGACCTCGGCGCGGTGACCGTCACCGTGACCGCGACCGCCGTCGACGGCGCTGCACACCTGCAGATGCCGAGTTCACTTAACTTTGGTGACGTGCCCGTCGGGACGTCGGCCACCAAGGCTTTCCAGATCACGAACACCGGCAACGTGCCCATGACCATCACCAAAGCCAAGGCTCCGCAGGGCGCCTTTTCAACCACCACCCCCATTGCCGAGGGTTTGAAGATTCCCGCCGGTGACTCGGCGTACCAGAGCGTGACCTTTACGCCGACCGCCGTCGGGCAGGCAGGGACGCTGGACACCTTCTACCTGATCACCGCGGACGACGGCCAAGGCGCCCTGAAGGTGATGCTGGCGGGGAACGGCACCGACGACCCGATTGCGGCCTATGCGTGGAAGGCCGGCGCGGGCGATCCCCGTTCTGCTCTCGGCCGGTCGCTCACCTTGGAATACACCGTGGCCGACGGGAAGTGCCAGGACTATATCCGGGGGATCATCTGCTGGTCACCGAAGACGGGGGTGCATTCGGTCAGCGGGGGGATCTACACACGCTACAAGGCGGCGGGGGGCGCCGCCGGTGCTCTTGGCTTCCCGACCGCCGACGAGAATGCGTCGCCGGACGGCGGGGGGCGATACGTCCACTTCTCCGGCTCGGGCGGGTCCTCAATCTACTGGTCGCCGGCGACCGGGGCGCACGACATTCAGGGTGCCATCCGGACCAAGTGGGCGGCGCAGGGCTGGGAGCGGGGACCGCTGGGCTATCCGACCACCGACACCAAGGCCTCGCCGGACGGGGTGGGGCGGTACAACCACTTCTCCGGCGCGGGTGGATCCTCGATCTACTGGTCGCCGAAGACCGGGGCGCACTCCATCCAGGGTGGCATCAGGACCAAGTGGGCGGCGCAGGGCTGGGAGCGGGGACCGCTGGGCTATCCGATCACCGACGAGAAGGGCTCACCCGACGGGGTGGGGCGGTACAACCACTTCTCCGGCGCGGGCGGGTCCTCGATCTACTGGTCTCCCAAGACAGGGGCGCACTCCATCCAGGGTGCCATCCGGACCAAGTGGGCGACGCTGGGCTGGGAGAGGGGACCGCTGGGCTATCCGATCACCGATGAGATGGGCTCGCCGGACGGCGTGGGGCGGTACAACCACTTCTCCGGGGCGGCCGGGAACTCCATTTACTGGTCGCCGAAGACCGGGGCGCACTGGGTCAAAGGTGCGATCCGCAACAGATGGGCGTCCCTGGGCTGGGAGCGCGGCCGGCTCGGCTATCCGACCAGCGACGAGTTCTGGGTTTCCGTCGGCCGGGCATCTAATTTTCAACACAGCCGCCTGACCTGGAACTCGAAGACTTCGCAGGTCACCGGATAGCGCGGCCCGTCAGCGCAGGAACTCCCGGATCAGTTCGGCCGTCTCCCGGGCTCGTTCCAGGTGCGGCATGTGCCCGGTTTCCTCGAAGAGATGCGTTGTGGCGCCGGGCAGCAGCCGGCGCGCCTCCGCCAGGTGGCCGGCGGGCAGGATCACGTCCGAGTCGCCCCACAGGACCATCACGGGCTTTCCGGCTGCGACAACTTCGGCGAGCAGGCGGGCCCGCCACCTCGGGCGGATTCCCCTGAATGTCCCGAGGTCGTGGGCAACCTCGCGGAAGGCCCGCATGGCGCCCCGCCGCGAGCCGCGGGCCACGCTCGCCGCAATCCGGTCCCGGGAGATGAAGGTGCGGTTGACGAAAAGTGCACGTTCCGTCTGATACGCGGCCTTCGGAGTGGGCCGCAGCAGGATCCTGCCGACCACGGGCAGCGCAACCAGGCGCAGTGCCGGCGTCACGGTCGCACCGAAGCCGGCGCTGTTGATCAGCACCAGGCGGCGCACCTTGTCCGGGCGCAGCACGGACAAGCGCATCGCAACGGCGCCGCCGAGCGAGTTGCCCACGACGTCGACGGCGTCCAGGCCGCCTTCGGCGTCAAGTCCGTCTTTGGCATCCACGGCATCCAGGAAGCGGGAGACCCACGCGGCCAAGGAACCGAGGGTGTGCCTTCCGGACAGTGCCGTCGAGCCGCCGAATCCGGCGAGATCCACGCTCAGCACCCGGTGGCTGGCCTCCAGCAGGCGGTGCTGCTCGTCCCAGTCGGCGAGGCTCCGGCCGATGCCGTGGAGCAGGAGGACCGGGGACCCGCTTCCGGTGTCGCGGTAACGGGCCGGGCGGCCGTCCACGGCGATCGTGCGCGGCTCCGCCAACTCCGGCTGCGCGCTCACGGGGCCGCCAGCCGTTCGGGCTTAGTGGAGCGGGATACGGTGGAGCGCCCGCTGAACCGCAGGCCATTGCCAAGGAGCCGGCTGAGCCGGAACATCCTGACGTCGCGGGGATAGTTCTGGTGCAGCCGCCAGGGTGCGTGGCCGCCCTGCTTGGGCATCTGGTCGATGCCGCGGCGGATGTAGCCGGAGGTCAAATCGATGAGCGGCCGGAGTTCGCCGACATCGGCGGGGGCTATGGGCGTCACGGTGGTGTGCCGGCTCCGGTCCAGATGGCGCAGGATCCGGGCCACATAGTGCACCACGAGATCGATCTTGAGGGTCCACGACGCGTTCGTGTAGCCGATCGCGAAGGCCAGGTTCGGGACATCCGCCAGCATCATGCCCTGATACGTGACTTTCTGCGACGGGTCGACCGGGGCGCCGTCGACGCTGAGGTTCATGCCGCCGAAGAGCAGCAGATTAAGGCCGGTAGCGGTCACGATGACGTCGGCCGCCAGTTCAGTGCCGGACGCCAGACGGACCCCGGACGGCGTCAAGGTCACGATCGTGTCGGTGGCGACATCGGCGCTACCGGACCGGATCGCCTTGAAGAGGTCGCCGTTCGGTACGATGCACAGCCGCTCGTCCCAGGGGTTGTACTTGGGCTGGAAGTGCCTGTCGACGTCGTACCCCTCGGGCAGTCGCTTTGTCACCTGGTGCCGGAGGATGCTCTTCATCTTTTCCGGACTCCGCCGGCTGATCTGGTAGCTCAGCAGTGCCCGCGCGATCCCCTTCCAGCGTGAGACGACGGCGGCCAGGCGGCGCGGGACGCGACGCGCGACAAGGGTGTCGAAGCCGTCGTCGGTGTCCGGGAGGACGGCGACGTAACCGGGGGAGCGCTGCAGCATGGTGACGTGCTCGGCGGTGGAGGCCAGCGCGGGAACGAGTGTGACGGCCGTGGCGCCGCTGCCGATCACGACGATCCGCTTGCCGCTCGCATCGAAGTCATCGGGCCAGTGCTGCGGGTGGATGATCTGGCCGGCGAAGCTTTCCTGGCCCGGGAACACGGGGCTGTAGCCCTCGTCGTAGCGGTAGTAGCCGGAACAGATGAAGAGGAACGAACACGTGAAGGTCACCGGACCGTCGGCGCCCCGGATGACCTCGATCGTCCAGAGCGAGGTTTCCGAGGACCAATCGGCACTCACCACCCTGTGGCCGTACCGGATCATCCGGTCAACGCCGTAAGCCGAAGCGGTCTCCCGCACGTACTCAAGGATCGACGCTCCCGGTGCGATCGACGTCGACGTTTCCCACGGCCGGAACGAATAGCCGAGAGTGAACATGTCGCTGTCGGACCTGACCCCCGGGTAGCGGAACAGATCCCACGTGCCGCCGCTGGATGCACGCGCCTCGAGGATGGCAATCGACTTCGAGGGGAAGGCCGTGGTGAGGCGGCAGGCCGCGCCGATGCCGGAGAGGCCGGCGCCGACAATGAGGACGTCGAGATGTTCGGCGATGATGGTGCTCCCTGATCGTTGCGGTCCGGCAGGTGCCGGCCCGGTCCCCGCAGTCTATGAACAGGGTGTTGATGAAGTCAACACCCTGTCGAGAGGGTGCTAAGCTGACCGCATGACCTCACCGTCCGCGGCAAAAACTACACCGGCGACCGGCCCGGCGCCTGACGCGGCCACCGATTCGGCGGCCGGGCCCGTCCCTGAAACAGGCCCCAGGCGCGGACGCCGCGCCGCCAAACTCTCCGGTGACGAACGCCAGCATGCCATCCTGGTCGCGGCGGAGCGGCTGCTCGGTGAAAAGGACTTCGCGGACGTCACGATCGACGACCTGGCGCGGGGTGCCGGCATCTCCCGGCCGACGTTCTACTTCTACTTTGCGTCGAAGCAGGCGGTTCTGCTGACGCTCCTCGACCAGGTGGCGCACGAGGCCGAGAAGCGGACGGCGGACGTCTTCAGCGAGCTCCCGACGGCTCCGGCAACCGCGTGGCGCAAGGCAATCGAGGCCTTCACCGGGACGTTCGCGGCGCATCGGGGAGTGTCGCTGGCCGCCGCGGCCGCACGCTCCTCGGAACCCGAACTCGCCGCAGAGTGGGCCACGCTGACGAACCGCTGGATCGACGCCACAGCGGCCGCTATCCGGGCCGAACGCGACCGCGGCGCCTCACCGGCCGGGCCGGAGCCGCGGCGACTGGCCAGCGCGCTCAACCTGCTCAACGAACGCGTCATCACAGCGGCCCTGACCGGGCTCGATCCGGCAGGCACGCCGCGTGCGGCGGAAGCCCTTGCGGACGCCGTCGAGGACACTGTTGAGACCCTGCTCCACATTTGGCTCACCAGTATCTACGGTGCGGTCCCGGCCGACTCCTGAAGGTCAGGCCTCCCGGAATCCAATCCCAACGGCGCCCAGGCAGCGCCCATGTCGAAGGAGAAAACATGCTCGCAGGCCGGCTAAACGTTGGGAACGCCACGTTCGCGGTGCAGGAAGTGCCGGATCCGGAGGCCGGGCCGGGGCAGGTCCGGATCGCCGTCGCCGCGGCCGGCGTCTGCCTCTCCGACGTTCACCTCATCGAAGGAATGCTGAAGCCGCAATATCTCCGCGGCGATACGGTGACGCTGGGGCACGAAGTCGCCGGGGTGATTGATCAGCTCGGCGACGGCGTCGAGGGATTGCGGCTTGGCCAGCGGGTCCTCCTTCAAGCCGGCGAGGAGCGCGGCGGCACCGTCCTGACGCGCGGAGTTGACTACGACGGCGGCTGGGCCGAGTACGCCGTCGCGTCGGCCGGCACGGTGGTTCCCTTGCCGGACAGCCTCCCCTTCGAACAGGCCTGCTTCATCCCCGACGCCGTTTCTACGCCCTGGGCGGCCATCACCTCGACCGCCAAGATTCAGCCGGGCAAACCGGCCGGAATCTGGGGTGTGGGCGGCCTGGGGGCCCACGCCGTGCAGCTTCTCCGGCTCGTGGGCGCCGCGCCCATCATCGCCGTTGACCCGCTCGAAGCGGCCCGCACGCGGGCGCTCGAGTTCGGTGCCGACGTCGCCCTTGACCCCAACGACGCCGGGTTCGCCGCCGCCATGAAGGTGGCGACGCAGGGCCGCGGCCTCTCCGCGGCGTTCGACTTCGCCGGGGTGCCGTCGGTCCGGGAGCAGGCGGCCAGGTCCCTGGGCGCCGGCGGCAAGATGGTGCTCGTGGGCCTGGCGGATCAGCCGTTGCACGTCAGCAACGGGACGCTCTTCAGCTACCTGAGGCAGCAGATCCTGGGCCACTACGGTTCGGCTCCCGCCGACGTCACCGATCTCGTGGCGCTCTACGAGCTGGGCCGGGTCGAATTCTCGCGCTCGGTCAGCCGCGTGATGCCGCTGGCCGAGGCTGCCGATGCCGTGCGGATGCTCAGTGAGAAGGACGGTAACCCGATCAGGATCGTGCTCAAGCCGTAACCCCGTGCCCCGTTCCCACACTTGGCGGCCGGCCCCGTCTCCTTTGCCGGCTGGGAGCCGATCGCTCTGGAAGCGGGCAGGACGGCGGCGTACATTGATGGTTGGGGGTCGGCAGCCGCGTTGTTCCATCCGTCGCATCGCCGAGGCAGTACAGACCCTTTCGGGGAGCCTGCCCGGCCAGCCCACGGGCCCTGTCGGCTGACGTGAAGCAGAAAGTTTACTTGGCACGGACACCAGGAGACGCGATGTTTGCACTGCGGAAGGCTGCGGCATTGGCCGCGGCGGGCGCCCTCGCCCTCACTGGATGCGCCGCAACACCCGCCCTCGAACGGCAGGCCGTCCTGACCGGCGTATCCGACCTGGCCCAAGCCGCCGTCGTCCGCGGATGGGGGCCGGTCCTTGCGGGAGACGAATTCAATTATGCCGGGGCGCCTGATCCCGGAAAATGGAACGTCTTCGACGGTCCGGGGCACGCGGGCAAGGGGATCAGGAGTCCGAACGCCTTTAGGGTGGGCGGCGGCGTGGTGACGGTCAGCGGAAACGCCGCCGGCACCACGGGCGGCATGGCCGCCACATTCGCCAACCGGAAGTACGGCCGCTGGGAGGCGCGGATGAAGACCAGTGCGCGGGACTCGCAATATCATCCCGTCCTGCTCCTGTGGCCGAACAACAACAAATCACCCACCTGCGCCGAGGTGGATTATGCGGAAGGCACGGCGGACACCACCCAGATCAAGTTCAACCTGCACCACGCCTGCCACGGCCCGAACTTCCAGACGCGGGCCGCACGGCGGATCGACACGTCGCGATGGCACAACTACGCGGTCGAGTGGACCCCCGCCGGGATCACCGGATACCTCGACGGGATGCTGTGGTTTTCCGACTCTGCCCCGGCGCATCAGCCCACGGTGGGGATGCATCAGACGGTGCAGCTGGACTGGTTCCCCACTGGGGCTCATACCAAACCCAGCCAGATGCAGGTCGACTGGATCCGCGTCTATCGGTAAACGCCTGGGCCGTGCCTACTCGCTATGGGGGCCGGCCGCAGCCTGTAGCGCGGCGAGATGCTCTGCCAGGGCCCTTTCCGGGTGCCCCGGATGCGCGGCAAGCCGCTGGCGAAGCATTTCCCGGACTTTGTCGTGCTCCGGAGCGGTGTCGGCGAGGACGGCGTCGATGATTCCGGCTGCCTGGTGTCGGATTCCGGCGGCACCGGCGGCACGCTTCGCGCGGGATGCCAGGTCAACGGGTTCCTGTTCCTGGGGGCGTCCCTGCACGGACGACGGCTCTACCGACATCGGCAATTCCTTTGATCAACGTTCCGGCTGAGCCGGGGACCGGTCTTCCGCCTTCCCCCATCCCGGGTTTGGCCCCGGATCCTAAGGCGAACCACCGAGACAAACCATATAACGGGACCGGGTCCCCAACCCCAAGGGATGCGAAGGTTTTGCCAAGGACCTGCGCAGGTGACGGCGTCGACAACGCGGATGCCCCGATCCGCCGTCGACACGTCGCCTGAGCCGGCGGTCCTTGTCGAACTACTTGCAGACCTGCTTGCAGACCTGCTTGCAGACTTCCTTGCAGACCTACCTGTAGACGCGGACCCAGTCGATCTGCATCTGTGACGGCTTGGTGGCGGACCCGTCGGGGAACCAGTCCAGCTGCAGGGTCTGATGCATGCCCACGGAGGGCAGGTGCGCCGGATTGGTGTCAGAGAACGTCTTCACACCGTCGATGTATCCGGTGACGCCGGCCGGAGTCCACTCCACGGCGTAGTTGTGCCACTGGGTGGTGTCGATGGTCTTGGCCGCCGTGGTCTGGAAGTTCGAACCGCTGCAGGCATAGTGCAGGAAGAACTTGATCTGGGCGGTGTTCGTGCTTCCCTCGGCATAGTCGATCTCGGCACAGTTGGGGGAGGTGTTGTTGTTGGGCCACAGGATGAGCACCGGGTGGTACTTCGGGTCCCGGGCGTTGGTTCTCATCCGCGTTTCCCATTTGCCATATTTTTGCTGCGCAAACTTGGCCGACATTCCGCCCGTGGTGCCGGTTGAGTCGCCGCGGACCGTGGCCACACCGTTGGCAACTGACCAGGCCTGCGGGCTGCGCACGCCCTTGCCGGCATGTCCCGGTCCCTTGAAGACGCTCCATTTGGTGGAGTCCGGGGCCCCGGTGTTGGAGAACTCGTCGCCCGCGACAACCGCACCCCAGCCCCTGGCGGTCGCGGCTTGAGTGGTGTCCGTTGATGCGACGGCGGCTTGGGCCGTGACGGGGGCGGCGGCCGACGCGACCGACGCCGATCCCTTAACGGATGCCGCGTATGCGCCACGAGGCGCAGCCGGAGCGGCCGGCGCCGCGGCGGGTGCGGCGGCGGCAGGTGCCGCGTCGACGCCGGAGCCGGGGGTTTTGCCGACGGGGGCGGTGTCCGCCTTGACGGGTGTGGCAGCAACTCCTGTGGCTGCAGCCTTTGGCGTTGACGCAGCCTTTGCCGCCGGGGCTGCCGCGGGGGTTGAGGCTGCCGGGGACGCGGGAGCTTCAGCGGAGCGTACGGCCTGACCGGACGAGGGCGCAGCGGCACGGGCCGTGGATGCTGCACCGCACCCGGTCAGGCACAGAGCGCCCAGAGACAGCGCAATGGCCATCTTGCTGAACGGTGATGTGGTGAACTGCGTCTTTTTGAACTGCGTCTCTTTGAACTGCGTCTGGTTGAACAACGAACCCCTCCGGGCGTGAGTACTGGCGCACGCAACCGTCGTCGCCGTCGTGGCGACATCGCTGGCGACGGCGAGTGCGGGAAGCTTCATCCGGCCCCTGCCGGAAAGGCAGGAGCGAGCAGGCGCCAAGCGGCGCAACCGGGCCCCGCACAAGGCAGTCGCGCAGGGGCAATCCGGGGCCCTGCATTAGGGCCGGCCCTTCACGGGCAGCGCCAACGTTACTCGATCGTTACGTTTGGCTGCAACCCGAAAAAGCACGCCGGGTCCCCGCCTGATTCGGCGGGGACCCGGCCTGATTTCCGACGGTTGTGTTACACGCAGGCGGGCTGGAAGGCCGGGTCGGCGGGCCGGCCGGACCCTTGTGTCAGCGCGTTGGAGACGAGTCGCTGGACGATGGGGTCGTTTGGAGTCTGGTCATGATCGATCACGTCAGCCGGGCATTTGTCCTGGATGGTGATGTTGGTGATCTGTTGCGACGGGCCGGTGAGGAACTGGCTTTGGTAGGGCGTCACTACCTCGTCATGCGTGGTGGAAATTACCGTGTAGGCCGGTCCGGGAAGTGTATCTCCGATGGAGTTGAGCTCGGTGAGGAAGGGCGAGCCCGCCTGCTGGTCGGAACAGGCTTGGCAGTTGGAGCCACCCACGGAGGTAGCCGGCGGAACGTAGTCGGGGGAGGGGACGATCAGCCCGCTGGTGCCGTGGTTGGACGGGGCAATTCCAACCAGCTGGTTTACCTTCTTGGCGCCATTGAGAAATCCCATGTAGTAGCGCGGCATCATGCCGCCCTGGCTGTGGCCGACCAGATCGACCTTCTTCGCCCCCGTGGAGGCCAGCACGGAATCCACAAACGGGGCGAGCTGCCGGGCGGAGTCGGCCACCGGGCCCGTGGCGTCGACGCCGTTGGTCGCGCCGTAGTTCAGCGCGTAAACGCAGTAACCCTGGTTCTTCAGTGCCGGTGCCATCGTGGCCCAGTTCTTGGCCATGTTCTCGAACGTTCCCGGCACCAAGACCACCGGGTAGGGGTGGACCGCGGAGGGCTTACAGGACCAGTCGTTCGCCCCGGGAGGGGAGACGTCTGCGGTCGCGGCCTGGGTTGCCGGGGCGGCGGCCATGGATGCACAGAGCAGGGCCATGGTCGCAAGGATTGCAGGTTTGGTCAGATGGGGCACGGAAATACCTCTTCGGTTGGACGCGTCGGCAATGACGCTCTGCATGGTAAGAAGCGAGGTAGGGGATCACCCTCCGCTGTGATCCGGCTCACTTCTATCACTTCATGCTAGGAAAGGCGTCGGCAGGGCCGGGGGATTCTGCACGTTTGTGCGGCTCCTTCTCGCTGTGGGCCCGTGCTTCCGGCATTACGCATGCCTTGGTTGCACATTCGTGCAGATGCGGCCGCGGCCGGCCCCGCCGTCGTCCTATTCGCCCGAGGGGAAGTCGTAGGCCGCCGGGACCTTTGCCGGGGCGGCGCCGTAGGACAGGACGATCTCGTCGTGCGCCTTCAACGGAAGGTCCCGGATGCCGGCGTCGCGCTTTTGGCCATTGACGTAAAGGGTCCAGCCGTCCAGCGGGCCGTCCCCGGTGCCGGGGGCCCCGCTGCCGCCGAGGACGCCCCATTCAGTCAGGAGCTGTCCGAGGGTGAACACCTGGCCCGCCGTGGGGGACTCGATGTGGACCACGCCGGTGGTGTCGTGGGTGTGCAGGGCTGAGATGCCGTTGGCCCTGTTGTCCGGTCCGGCTGTGATGCCGATGTTGGCCGGCACCGTCACGGGCTTGCCGTCCTTGAACAGGTCCAGATGTGCGTGATAGTGGTCCACGTTGCCCTCGGCCGTCAGCACCGAGAGGCCGGCCTGCGCGATCCGGCCCGGCGCTCCCGCGATGTCCAGGGCAAAATCCGAGGCGGCCGCCGGCGACGTCCCGGTGGACTCGGGCGAGGGCGCCATAGCCGACGTGGACGGGGCGGCCGACGGGGCAGGGGCAGGGGCAGGGGCAGCGCAGGCTGCCACGCCCAACGTCACGGCGGAAAGTGCGACGGCGAGTGCCAGTTTGGTGTGCATGGTTGCGTGAACCGCTTTCAATTGGAGACTTGCCCTAACAGTCTAGGCAGAAGGGGCGTGCGGAACCTCCAAAGGCGGTTTGCGCCGCGTTTCCACTGCGGGCTGCGAAGGGAAAGAATGGACGCGTGAGTGATGCTGGCGAATTCATTGACGCCGCGCTGCAGCGGGAAAGCTCCTGGAGCCGTGCCGACGAACTGCAGTCCCGGCTGGGAAAAGAACCCGGAGGGAGCGGCCTGCGGTTCTACGGTGCCTCCGTGGGCGCCGTGCGCGGGACCGTCCGCAATGCCGGGCGCCGCTATCCTGGGCTGTCCCACGATGAGATCACGGCGCTCAGCTCGGAATTGTGGGCGGTGCCGGTTTTCGAACGGCGCCTGGCCGCGGTGGTGCTTCTGCAGGCCAAGGTAAAGCTGTTGACCAACTCTGACCTCACACGGCTGGAGGGCTTCATCCGGGACGCGCGGGTGCGGGAGCTCGTCGATCCGCTCGCCGTCGAGGTCGTCGGACCCCTCGTGGCCGGACTCGACGTGCTGGGCAGGGTGCGGGCCGACAGTGTGCTGGAACGGTGGGTGCGCGAACCCGATCCGTGGCTGCGCCGGGCCGCGCTGCTCTCGCCGCTGCTGGCCCTGCGCGCCGGCGCGGGGGACTGGGACACCTTCGTCCGACACGCCGGCTCCGTGCAGCACGAGCCGTCCGAAACGCCCACGCCCGACTCTGACGGCGCAGTGGTCCGGGAGGCGGTTTCCCGGGTCCTGGCGGAGATGGCAAAGAAAAGACCGGAGCTGCGGTTCGCGTCGGTCCGAGGCTGACGAACCGGCGGGGACTGCCCGCGCTCCCGGTCAGCCCTTTGGTTCGCCCGGATTGCCTGGGTCGCCTTGGCCGACGGCGCTGCCGGTCCCGCCGGATTTCCCGTTGACGTGCGCGGGGAGCGCGAACCTCTTGGCTGCCCGGGACCCGGCCGCCGCGCTCGCCGCAATCGTGATCAGGGCGCCCATGAGCAGGGCCGCTGCCTCGCCGGGGAGCAGGACATCAAGCTGCGTGCCGATGCTTGCCGCTGCCACCGGCACGCCGAGTTGGGCCGCCGACAACACGCCGAGCGGCAGGGGGAGCCCCAGGAATGCCAAACCGGAGTGCGTCAGCAGGGTCCCGACTCCCAGCGCCGCGCCGAGGCCAATCATGTCCGGATGCCCGGCCAGGTCCTTGAGCGTGAGGGAGGCGCCCAGCCAGACGAAGAACAGCGGGCTCAGGAAGCCGTCGCTGAGGGCGAACAGTTGGCGGGCCAACCGCCTCGGCTCGCCGACTGCAGCCACCACCAGGCCGAAGGAGAAACCCGCCAACATCACGGACACATTGCCGAAAGTCGCCACACCGGCCAGGGCAAAGAGCACGACCAGTTGGAACCTCAGCTCCAGGGCAAACTTGCGGTTTTCCGAGAGCCGGTGCACGCGTTGGCGGATGCCCGTGTTCTCGAGCCATCTCAGCACGATGTAGAGAACCACGGCGCAGCCCGCCACGGTGATCACGGTCAAGGCCGCCCGGCCCGCGTGGGGCGGATCCACCAGGAGCGGCAGCGCCACAATGCAGGCTATGTCGGCGATCGCGACCTGCGCTGTCATCGAAATGACGTCGGGTCCGCCGAGGCGCAGCGAATCGACGATCGGGAGGACCAGTGCGGCTGAGGAAGACGCCAGCAGCACGACGTACAGGGGCGCATGTCCGGTCCCGAAGAGCAGGCCGATGCCCGTTCCGACAGCCACCGCGGCCGCTGTGGACGCCGCGGCCCTGCGGGCGCCTTTGCCGAGACCGGAGCGGATCTGCGGATCCCGCACGGGAACATGGGTTCCGGCCACAAACATCATCAGCGCGAACCCGATGTTGGCCAGCAGGCTGAACGTCGGATCGGCCGGGTTTACCAGGCCAAAGCCCGACCGCCCGATCACGATGCCGGCCAGCAGTTCGCCCAGCACCACCGGCAGCCGCCAGCGCACCGGCAGGGCCAGCAGCGGGCCGGCCAGAGCGACGGCGGCGATCAGCGCCAGGGTGAGAAATGTCACGGCTCGCCGCGGCGGGCAGGCCGCTGGCTCACCGGGGCGGCCCCCGTGGCCGGGATGTGCCCGGCCGTCGAAACCTTGATCATGGAATGAGACTAGTCCCGTCCACCGTGTAACGCGCCTCCTGTGCCGCGCGGCTAAAGCGCGGTCCGCCGCTCCACCACCGCGTAGGCCTTGCCGTCGAGGAAGGCCCAGTCATTGATCACCATGAACCCGAGCGCGTCCACCCTGTCGTTCAGGACGTGCTCATCGAAGCCGCCGTCCCGTGGTTCCGCGTCCCAGGTGGACACATGGACGTCCGCGCCGTCCAGGATCAGCAGTTCGGTGTTGACGTCGAAATCCTCCTGGGGCTGGTTGCTCAACTGGCAGATGGCGACACAGTGGCTGTTCAATTCGGGCCTCCGCTTCGAGGGTGGTGGTGATGGCATCATCCTATGTTCGAAAAGCCGCGCCGTCCTCTGCGCATTTGACGGATGGGGCCGTTTCTGCCGTTACCTGAATGTGACATTGGGGTGCGGATCGCGTTACGTTGGATAAGTGCCTGTTGTCTCCGATACGGGCGCTCCCCAGCCGATTGCCTAACTCTGCCGCGGCCCGGGGGTAACTCGCATCAACGACCGGCAGAGACGGGGAAACCACTTTTGGCCTGGCTGTTCCGCAGGTCTTGGGGTGAAGCCGCACAGCGCCCGCAACGACGGGCCCCTAGAGTGCGGCCGGGTGACTCCCATCCGAATCCGACAGCTCACCTCGCAGGCATTGGGAGAGGCTACATTCATGACTTCAATCAGTACTTTTGCGCGCCATGCCGCCGTCGTCACCGCCGCGTCCGGCCTGGTCCTCACCAGCGGCATGGCTGCCAACGCTGCCGCCGCGCCCGCGCAGCGTGACTCCGCCCCGGCGTCCAACGTGGACGTCAAGTCGCTGGTCAGCGCGCCGGTCAGCGCAGACTCAAGCGTCAAGATCAGCTATGCCCGCCCCGCAGTAGCCACCGTCGCGGCACCAGTCATCGAACAGCCCAAGCCCGTGGCCGCGGCTCCCGCAGCAGCCCCCGCCGCTCCAGTGGCAGCACCTGCGGCGCCCGCGGCGGCACCTGCCGCCGCACCCAAGGCCACGGTGCAGGTGCAGGCCGCCCCGGCTGCCCCGGCCGCGGCGCCCGCCGCCGGCCGCAACGCCGTCATGCTCTCTGCCGCCTACAGCCAGCTGGGCATCACCCAGGACTGCACCGCAATGGTGGAGAAGGCCCTGGGCGCGGCGGGCAAGCCGGTCGGCGACATCGCCCCGCGTGACTTCCTTGGCCTCGGTACCGTTGTGGCGACCCCCCAGCCGGGGGACATGGTGGTTCAGTCCGGGCACGTTGGCATCTACGCCGGCCACGGCCAGGTCATCAGCGGCGGCATGAACGGCACCAACCAGACGATCGTCCACCCGCTGTCCTGGCTCACCGCCACCGGCGGCGTGACCTTCGTCCGGGCCTAAGCCGAGCGGTCCCTCCCGGTTCTAGCCGGCGGGGCCGAATAGTCCGGAAAGACCGGCGATCGATTTCCCTTGGGGGCAAGCGATCGCCGGTCTTTTCCCTGTCCGGGAGACCCGGCGCCAGGAATCTTCAGGGCTTCCCGGTCCCGGCCAGCGGGAGCCTCATTTTCATGACGGTCCCCTCGGGGCCGGTTGATGCCACCTCGACTGCGCCGCCGGCAGCGACGGCGATTTCCCGGACCAGCGCCAGTCCGATGCCAAAGCTCCGTTGTCCCGGCGCTCCGCCGGTTCCGGAAGTCCGCACGAAGCGGTCAAAGATCCGCGCCTGATCCACGCCGGTGATTCCTGCCCCGGTGTCCGCCACGGCAATAACCGCGTGGCTCTGCTCCACCGACGTCGTGATGCCGATGCGGCCGCCCGCAGGAGTGTGGGCCAGGGCGTTGTCCGCCAGGGCCAGCACTGCACGGCGCAGCGCATTCGCGTCGATCCGTGCCAGCGGCCGGGCGTCGGCGGAGAACTCGAGGCGCACGTCCCGCTGGTCCGCCACCAGCTGAAGGCTTTCGGCGACCTCGGCGGCGGTGTCGGCGAGGTCGGTAGGCGCTGCCGAACGGTCCGGTGCGTCAGTGGTTGCCGCGAGGAGCAGCTCGTTGACAATCCCGGTCAGCGTCGCGGCGTCCTCGCGGATCCGGGCCAGGTCCTTTCCCTGCCGGGAGCCGGGCTCGATGTTGCGCTGGGCCAGCTGGATCCGGGTGTCGAGGATGGTCAGCGGCGTGCGCAGTTCGTGGCTGGCGTCCTGAACGAAGCGCCGTTGCCGGGCTAAGGCGTCGCCGAGGGGGCGGATGGCGCTGCGCGCGCTGAGCCACCCGACGAGACCTGCCAAGACGATCCCCGCGATCCCGGCTATGACCATGGCCTCGAGCACATCCTTGGCATCCAGGTAGGCGTAGGCCGTCCCGGACGCTGCCGGGCCCGGCACTTCCGGATGGGCGAGTTGATTCACGAGGTAGAGGGCTGTGGCTGCGAGGAGCCCGAGGACCATGACGGCGCACGCGGCGCTGATCCGCAGGGCGACCTTGAGCGAGGCCTTGCGCAGTGTGACTTGGTCCGGATTTTCGTGCGGGGTCCCGCCGTTACTCATGGGCGTCACCGATCTGGTAGCCCACGCCGTGAACTGTGCGGATGACGGCCTTGGAGATTTTGCGGCGCAGGTGGTGGACATAGGTGTCGATGACGCCGGGCTGGTCGGAGGCATGGAAGTGCGCCGCGAGGAGCTCATCCCGGGTGAAGACCCGGTCAGGCTCCGCGGCGAGGGCCGACAGGAGTTGGCCCTCCTTCGCGGTCAGCTGCACCGTGTGCCCGTAGACCGAGCGGACGGAGCGCCGCGAGGGGTCGAGTTCCCAGTCCCCGATCGTCACCGACGCCGTGGCCGGGGCAAAGGTGCGCGTCAGGGCGCGCAGGCGTGCTGCGAGCTCGTCGGCGTCGAACGGCTTGGTGACGTAGTCGTTGGCACCGGCGTCGAGGCCCCGGACTTTCTCGCTGGCATCGCCGAGCGCGGTCAGGATCAGGATGGGCGTGGGAACGCCCTTGGAACGTAATGCGGCGATGAGGGAGATGCCGTCCATGACGGGCAGCCCGCGGTCGATCACCATCACGTCCCACGTCTCGGTCAGCCCCAGGTGCAGGCCGTCCTGGCCGTCGGTGACCAGCCTGACCCGGTAATCCGGATCCAGGAGCTCGGCGATGAGCGGTCCCAGGACGGCATCGTCCTCGACGAGCAGCAGGGACGGACGGTCAGCGGTTGTCATGGCACCTATTCTTCCGCGGCCATTTCCCGACGCCGGAGTCCGTCGCCCGTTGCCTCCTCCGTGTCGCTGGCGTCGTCCGTTGCTGCGGCGGCGCTGCGGGCATTCCGGCGGCGCCGAAGGAGCTGCACCAGCCCAGGCACTACCGAGACGAGGACCATGACCACGGCAATGACATCGATGTTCTTGGCGATGATGTCGAAGTGTCCCAGCCAGGTACCCAGAAGGGTGACTGAGGCTGCCCAGGCCAGGGCGCCGACGACGTTCCAGAGAGCGAAGTACTTGTACTCATAGCGCGCGATCCCGGCACTGAGCGGGGCAAAAGTCCTCACCATCGGCACGAAGCGGGCCAGTACGACGGCGGCGCCGCCGTGCCGCCGGAAGAATTCCTCCGTGGTGGTCAGGTGCGCCGTCTTGAGGATGCGGGCATCGTCCTTGAACCATCGCCGGCCAAAGGTGCGCCCCAGCATGTAGCCGATCTGGTCCCCGGCGATGGCGGCCGCGGTGACGACGCCGATCAGCACCGGCAGCGTCAGCTGCAGCTGTTGATGCAGGAGGCCGGCGGTGAACAGCAGCGAGTCTCCCGGCAGGAAAGGGAAGAGGACGCCGGATTCGATGAAGACCATGACCGCGACGACGCCCAAGGCGGCCGGGCCCAGACCTGTGAGCAGGCTTGCCGGGTCCAGCAGCGACGGTGTTCCGGCGGCCGGCGCGGCCGGAAGGAACATTGAAATGTCCAGGGTGTGCAACCTTAGTTCCTTTCAGAGCCCGGCGACCGGATGGTGGACCGGGCAGCGACCCGGCTGGCAATCCGCGGCGTGACAAGATTCCACAGCCCGGTGACCATGACCACGGCCGCGCTGGCAGCGAGGAACGACGCCGTGACGTCGGTGGGGTAGTGCACGCCGATGTACAGCCGTGACCACGCCACGACCAGCGCCATCGCCGCAGCTCCCACGGCCGTGACCTTGGCCCAGCGGGTTCCCCGGGCCAGGAAGTACAGCGCGAATCCGAGGGCGACGGCAAAGGAGACATGGCCGCTCGGGAAGCTGTTGGAGCCCGTCTCCGGAGACAGGGGATCGAACAGCAGGGCCGGGTTGGGCCGCTGGCGGGCCACGATGATCTTGAAGAATTCGCTGGCCACCCAGCCGGACACTGCCACGAGGCCGAACCCTAGCGCCTTGACCAGGCCGCCGCGGAACAGCCAGATATAGAGAGCCACGGCGCCGATCAGTGCGACGCCGGCCACCGGCCCAAACACCACGTTCAGCACCATCGCGACGGCGGTTAGTGCGGCGGCGTGATGCTGGCTGAGGTCCTGGTCGACGCCGAGCTCGGCCGCGCTGAAGCCCGGGGTCGCCTGCGCCGTCAGACCCAGGGCCAGGACGGCCGCGGACAGCAGGACGCCCAGCAGTACCCAGTGGCGGGCCTGGGGGAGGGACCACACCCGGGGGTCCGCAACGGGACGCGTGGCGCCGGGGCGCATGGGGGAGTGGCTAGGTGCTGTATCGCGTTCAACAGGGGCGGGTCCAGTCATGGGATCCTCCGACTCGGGACAGGGGCACCCGGATCGGCACCGCGTCCCAGTCTTCCGCCTGGCTCTTAAGAAACGCTTAAGAACTGCCGCGCCGGGGTGACTCCCGGTGCGCGCCGGCTACGCGGCGAAGCGCAGCAGCACTACGCCGTTGCCGAAGGCGCGCGTTTCCACGAGGCGGAGCTGGGCCTGGCTGTCCGCAGGCTTAAACAGGGGCCGTCCCCGGCCGACAAGCACCGGATG
The DNA here is from genome assembly GCF_052113245.1 of Arthrobacter sp. YAF34. Taxonomy (NCBI): domain Bacteria; kingdom Bacillati; phylum Actinomycetota; class Actinomycetes; order Micrococcales; family Micrococcaceae; genus Arthrobacter; species Arthrobacter sp. YAF34. The sequence goes on along the minus strand of NZ_JBFRCV010000018.1, from coordinate 12,846 downwards.
GACGTACAGCCAATATTCGTCAATCAAGCCGAGCCGCCGGAACGTGTCGGCAAGGTCGGCCCCGCCGAGGGCGAGGTCCCCGCCCGGCTGGGACTTCAGCTCCAGAACCTCCTCGGCCACCACGTCCCGGACGACGGCGGTGTTCCAGTCCGCCGTCGTCAGCGTCCGGGAGTAGACGATCTTGGGCATCTCCCTCCAGATCCGGGCGAACTCGGCCACCGGGCCGCTGCTGGCGGGATTCTCATCCGCCGTCGGCCAGAACCCCGCCATCAGCTCATACGTCACCCGGCCGTCCAAGAAGGCACCCATGGCGCCGAGCTGGTCGTTGAAGTGCCGGTGCAGCTCGTCGTCGACCATATGCCAGCTCAGGTCGCGGTCCGGGCCCTCGAAAAACCCGTCGAGGGACACCTGCATGGCGAGGATGATCTTCCGCATCACGGCTCCTGACGTAGTCTCGAGTGGCTCCAGACTACGCCGCGGCGAGATCCGTCCGACACGGGAGTCGGGGGACGTGAACGGGGATTTCCGGCGCCGCGGGTTGACCGGCCGAGCCCAGTTTTTCCCAAGGTCCTGCCCTTGCGCCGCGGATCGCGGGGGTAAAGAATGCAGGAACTTCATAACCACACCGCGGTAAGTCACCTTTCGGGGGGAAGAATGATGCCGGCGAACCTTTGCGAACACCTGCCCTGGCGAGATCCTGATGACTAAGCCGCCACGACACTACGCCACCGGCGGGCATCGGGCCGACGCCGGATCGAAGCCCGGGCCAGAGTCCCTTACGAGGCGTTTGCGGTGGTTCCGGCCGCACTATCTGACGGCGGCCGGCGTCGCGGTTGCCCTCGTTATTGCCGGTGGCGTCTACGCGAGCGTCCAGACGGGGCTGCCGGTTGACCCGCCGGCCGCTGCGGCCACACCGTCCGGCACCCCCGCCGCGTCACCGACGACTGTAAAGGCATCGCCGACGCCGACAGTCACCCACACCGGGCCGGCCTCGCCGAAAGCCACGCACCCGCCAACAACCAAGGCCGCGCCGCCCAAGGCCGTCACCGTCCCGGCTTCCAGTGCCCCGGCCGCCCCCGCCGGCAAGTCCACTAAAGTTCCCGTCGCCGCCAGCAAGTCCGCTAAAGTCCCTGCCGCCGCGGCTCGGGCCATCGGCCCCGAACTGGACGAAGAGATCGGCGAGATCATCCAGGCCAACAGCGCCTACGCGGTGGGGGTGTCCTTGATCGATCTCTCCGACGGTGTGGTCCACAGCTACGGAGCCCAGGGTAATTTTGTGGCCGCGAGCACGGCCAAGATCCTGGCCGCGTCGGCGTACTACCACCTCGTGGAGACTGGCCGTGCGTCGCTGTTTGCCCCGCTGGGTTCTTCGACGGCCGGGGCGCAGATCCGTCTGATGGTCCAGCAAAGCAACAACGATTCGTGGGCGCTGATCCTGGCTGCGGTCGGCCAATGGGGTATCGCGGACTATGCGGCGTCGATCGGGATCACCTACGATCGCACGGTGAACCTGCTGACGCCGGCAGAAATGGCGCGGATCCTCCAGCTGCTCTACACGGGACGGCTGCTCAATGCGGCCCACACCGCCCAGCTGTTGTCCTACATGCAGAACACCAACTTCGAGACGCTGATCCCTCCTGCGGTTCCGCCGGGGATAGGGGTCTTCCACAAGTACGGGCTGCTGTTCGGAAACCTGCACGATGCCAGTGTGCTGGTCAAGGGCGGCCGGGCCTTCGTGTTCGTCGTGTACACCCGCGGTGTGGGCTACTCGGACATGGGCCCGCGGACCTGGATCATTCAGCAACTCACCCGGACAGTGACCGCCGCCTTGTTCTAGCGCGCTGTTCTAACGCCTTGTTATTGCACCGGAATGCAGGGGCGGCTCCTCAGTCCAAGGCCATAGCGCCCCCAGCCGTCAGGAGCCATAATGATCTTCGGGCACACACGCGTCAATAGGGATACAGGTGATCGCCATGAAGGCAGTCGCAGGGGACCGCATCATCATTCGGGGGACCACGGTCGAGTCCGCGGACCGGCACGGCCTCATCCTGGAAGTGAAGGGGGCCGAGGGGGCGCCGCCGTACCTCGTCAGGTTCGATGACGGCCACGAAACGATCATGTTCCCGGGCGGTGATTTCGTCGTCGAACGGGCCGGGAGCGGGCCCTAAAGGCGCCGGCCCTAATAGCGGCGGCGCCAAGCACGCCGGCCTGCAGGTTGGTCCTTAGAAACCCGACGAGCTCCCGGACCCGGAGAAGCTGCCGCCGCTGGACCCGTAGCCGGCGGTGGCACCTCCGCCGCGGGCGCTGCTGACGCTGCTGACGCCGGTGCTGAAGCCGGAATTGAAGCTCGGCACCGAGAAGAAGTAGTAGGACGGGTACACCGTTCCGAGGATGCTCGGCTCGTAGGAGCGGCCGTGCCGGGATTCCGCCCCGGCCTGCGCACTCTCCATATCCGTGCGCATGAGTTCGGCTTCCTTCTCATTGCGGGCATAGGCGTCGATCACGGTATCGGCGTGGTTCTTCAGCAGCTCCGAGAGATGGGTCCGGGCGTCGCGCAACCGGTCCAGCGCCGTCTCGGGACTGATCGAGCCGTCCGCCAGTTCCGCTGACCAGCGCTCAAGGTCGCTCCGGCTTTCATCGCGGAAGGACCTCAGGGCGGCCGCCGTGGCTGAGGCTCCCTCGGCACGGCGGCCGCCCAGCAGCTCCTCCAGCCCGTCCAGGTCACGACGGAAGGGCGCCAGTTGGCGGTCCCATGCGGCCGGCCAGGAGGCGCCGCGGTTAAGCAGGGCATTGGTATCCGCGATCACGTCGTCCAGCACGTCCAGTTCCGCGGAAGCGTCGGCGTAGCTCCGCACGAGTTTAAGGGTGGGCCGGCGGCTCAGGTCCCGGCTGCTGAGGGAGTTCACCTGGTTGGAGAGCTCGGTGGCCGTGTTGTACCGGTTCAGGAACGTGCGGTGTTTCTCCAGGACCGTGCTGCCGTACCGCGAGGACTCCGGAATGGTGCTGGCGTTGAGCTCGGTGACCTGCAGGTCCATGCTGACGTTCGCGTAGCTGGCGTTGCCCCGGGAGAGCTCCTTCCGGGATGCTACCCGGGTCCGCCACCGGACGATCAGCCACGCAGCGGCGCCGCAGACCGCCGCGGCCGCCGCCGCCCAGACCGTCACGAGGAAAGCCGTGGACCGGTACCACGGCTGGTTGATGAGTTCGGCCCCGCGGCGGATCCCCGCGATGGTGCCGTCGGTCCACTGGGCGTCACGGAAGAGCTCCTTGGAGGCGTTCTGGATGTCCTCGCGCTGTTCGGGGGAGACCTTGCGGTCCTCACCCATATACGTCCCGACGTGCCGCCCCACCGGGTCCAGCGCGAAGATGAACAGCCCGTCCGCCCACTTCTGCCCGTCGGGGCTGATCCATTCCGGGTGTTCGGCGCGGGCGAACCGCAGGACTTCCTCGTTCAGGTTGTCCGAGGCCGTGCCGTTGTACGTGTAGATGGCCACCTTGGTGGGCTGGTAGAAGTCCGTGGCTTGGACCGCCGGCAGGAGAGTCTTTTGGTCTAGGACTCCGGCACGGTCCTCAACAACGACGGCGGTCGGCGTCACGGCGAGCGCCGCGTGGGCTCCGCCGAGAAACGCGGCCAGGAACACAATCACAACGGCGAGGGCATTGCCCATGATTGCCATTTTCCGAGCGTAGTGGCTGGCCCCTGCCGCGTCGATGCAGCCGCCGCAGGAACGGGACGAAAGGCACCATGACGGCGCCCCGGGCCGCCCGGGTTCTGGTCGTTGCCGGCGGAATCGACGTCATCCCGCTGCAGGGGTGAACGCCTGTCCTGTATCCCGGTGGGCCGGGCTGCCCCTAGGATTGCGGCATGTCTACCTTTGAAGTCACCCGCAGCGCAGTCATTCCCGCACCGGCCGAGGACATCTTTCCGCTGGTCAACAACTTCCACGAATGGACCAAGTGGTCGCCGTGGGAGTCGGTTGACCCTGCCATGCAGCGCAGCTATTCCGGCAGCGAATCCGGTGTCGGCGCCAAGTACGCGTGGAGCGGGAACCGCAAGGCCGGATCCGGCACCATGGAAATTGTGGACACCGCCGAGCCGCGGAGCATCAAGATCCGGCTTGAGTTCACCAAGCCTTTTAAGGCCGTCAACCCCACGGCTTTCACGTTCACGCCCTCCGGCAGCGGCACCGAAGTCACCTGGACGATGACCGGCGAGAACAAGGGAATCGGCAAGGTCTTTGCCCTGTTCATGAACATGGACAAGATGGTTGGCGCGGATTTCGAAAAGGGCCTGGCCTCGCTCGCCGGCGCCGTTTCACAGCGACAGGCCTGACCAGTCCCCGCCGGTGAATAGTGCCCCGCCGGGGAATGGTCCCTCCTTACCCCGTCCTCGGGCGGAGCCGGCGGCCACCGTTCCCAGCTTTTCTCTAGGCTACTCGCGGGCTTTCTTGACTGCCGTGTGTCAGAGTTCAACCACGAGAGCCGCACTGCCACGCTGATCGGATAAACGAGAAAGCTGGAATCCATGAGCCGGAACACCACAAAACCTCAACACCGAATCTCCGTGCGGCTGCTTCTGGCCGCCGTTCTGGTGGTGTCGGCAGCAGCGTGCGAGCCCTCACCGCCGGGCGGCAGCCCGGGAACGGCATCCGGCACTCCCAGCACGGCACCGAGCACTGGCGCGTCCACCGGCAGCCAGTCGCCGGGTCCCACTGCCGGGGGCTATACCACGGCGCAGGCCGGCGCGAAACCGGCGCACGTGTTCGTCATCAACCTCGAGAACAAGGGCTACAACAAAGTCTGGGGTGACGGGTCCGAAGCCACCTACCTGTCCCAGACGCTTCGCAGCCAGGGCGTGCTGCTGTCCGACTACTACGGGATCGCCCACAACTCGAACCCGAACTACCTTGCCCAGATCTCCGGGCAGGCATCCAACCCGATGACCCGCGCCGACTGCACCACGTACGCCCCGTTCCAGCAGACGGGGACGGCGGCGCTGGGCCAGGTTGAAGGAACCGGCTGCGTGTATCCGGCATCCGTCCCCACGGTCGCCGGGCAGCTCAGCGCAGCCGGCAAAACCTGGAAAGGCTACATGGAGGACATGGGAACACCGTGCCGGCATCCGGACCTGGGCGCGAAGGACACCAGCCAGAGCGCCCAGGTGGGTGACCAGTACGCTACCCGCCACAATCCGTTTGTGTATTTCGAATCCATCACCTCGTCGGCGGACTGCCAGCGCAATGTGGTGGACTTCAGCGAACTCGCCAGAGACCTCCACTCCGTGGCCACCACGCCGAACCTGTCGTACATCTCGCCCAATCTCTGCAACGACGGCCACGACGAGCCGTGCGTCGATGGCAGCGCCGGGGGGCTGGCTGCCGCGGATGCCTGGTTGAGCCGGCAAGTCCCGGCAATCCTTGCCTCCCCGGCGTTCAAGCAGGACGGCATGCTGGTGATCACCTTCGATGAATCCGAGGGCAAGACGACGGGACCGTCCGGACTGCTGCCCGGGGGGACCGCCGGAGGCAGGATCGGTGCGCTGGTTCTCTCGCCGCTCACGAAAGGCGGCACGACGTCGGACCGGCCTTACAACCACTTCAGCCTCCTGGCCAGCATCGAGGACGCGTTTGCCTTGCCCCGGCTTGGGTACGCCGGGGCGCCGGACCTGAACAGCTTCGGTGCGGACGTCTTCAACGCCGGCCAATGATTTCCCTGCTGCCGCGACCCTGGGCCTCCTAGACGCCTGCGTTGTAAACGTCGAGCCCGAAGCGGTTCAGCCCAGGGGCTCCCGCATAGCCGAGATAGGGCAGGCCGAAGGTGTCTTCGATGCTGGCGAGCAGACTGTAGTGGTTATAGGGAGTGGTGGACCAGGTGCCGGCCTTGACGAAGGGTGAGATCACCAGTGCGCCGACACGGCCGCCGCCCGGGCCGGTGATGCCAGGCTCGGGAGTGTTCGGGCCGGCGGTTTCGCCGCAGCAGGCGGTGGCGTCCGACTGCGGTCCGTCGGATTCGTCAAACGTGATCACCAATACGCCGTCCTGCCTGAAGGCCGGAGACGACGTGATGGCCGGAACCCACTGCTTGAGCCATTCGTCCGCACTGGCCAGCCCGCCCGGTTGTCCGTCCACGCACGGGGAGTCGTGGCCGTCGTGGCACAGGTTTGGGGTGATCATCGACAGGTTGGGCGTGGTGGCGGCCGAGGCGAGGTCCGTCTTCAGCGCGCTGAGGTCGACGTCGTTCCTGGCGCAGTCCGGTGAGGCCGTGATCCCGGCAAAGTACACGAAGGGGTTGTGACGCGCAGCGTACTGGTCCCCGACTTTGGCTTTCTGCGTGTCGTCCACCGCGCCCAGGGCAGGGTGGCGGCACGGTGTCCCCATGTCTTCCATGTACCCCTTCCACGTCTTGCCGGCCGCCGTCAGCTGCCCGGCGACGGTGGGCACGTTGGCCGGGAAGACGCAACCGTCCCCGACGGCTTGGCCTTGGCTGGCTGTTCCGGTGCCGGCGAAGGGCGAGTACGTCTGGCAATCGGCTTGCATTTGCGGGTTGGGGCCCTGCCCGGAAATCTGCGCGACGTAGTTCGGCTGGGAATTGTGCGCAGTGCCGTAGTACTGGTTCAGCAGTACCCCTTGGGACCGCAGTGTCGTGGACAAGTACGGCGCCGCTGATCCCTGTCCCCACGTGGAGTCATAGCCCTTGTTCTCGAGGTTGATGACAAAGACATGCTGGGCGCCGGGGAGATAGCCCTGTCTCTGGGTAGCTGTGGGGGCGCTGGCTGTGGCAGCCGGCTGGGCCGGTCCGTAGCCAATCGCCGCCGCGGCGAGCAGGACAAGGGCCGCGGCGGAGGCCCGTCGGGCCAGCCGGCGGCCCCGATTGCGGGACCCCGGGGTCGCCGTCGCGTGATCTGTGGTGGTGGTCAAGGCAGTTTCCATCCGTCGGCGAGTGCTTTTTGTTTGAGTCCGGACCATTCCTCGGCGGGCGGCGGCCCCACGGGGGTGCACGCCGGGCCGGCCGCGAAGGGCGGGACCAGGTAGGTGGGTGCGGCCAGATTGGCCGGGGTGCCGAAGTCCAGGACTTCGGCGATGTTGCGGGCCGCCTGGTCCCGGGGCGTGAGCGGCGGCAGGTTCCACCGCCATTCGATGGCCTTGAGGACGGACGTATGGTCGTAGACATCGTGGGCGACGTACCGCCGTCGGGCCCGCGGAGAGATCACCACGGACGGCACGCGGAAGCCGCGCAGGGCGGTCGCGGGGTTCGTGTCCGGGGCGGTGTCCGGGACGACGTGGTCGTAGAAGCCGCCCCATTCGTCATAGTTGATGACCAGCATGGTGTTGGCCCAGCCCGGGCCGGTGGTGACGGCGTTGTAGACCTCGGCGAGGAACGTCTCCCCGGAGCGGATGTCCGCGTGGGGGTGGTCGTCGCCCGACGTGCCTGAGCTCTCGTCGGTGAAGCGCGGATCGACGAAGGACACCGCGGGAAGGCTGCCGGAGCCGGCGTCGGAGAGGAATTCGGAGTAGTGGTGCGAGATGCCGAGGTGCTTGGTGCCCCAGAGCGCGGTAAAGGGGATGTCGCCGTAGTAGTACTTGCCGTCGACGCCGGCGGCGGCCAGCCGGTCCCAGATGGTCGGGAGCGTGGACGTCACGGTGGAGTTGTGCAGCCGGTCGGTGGCGGCCGCGTGCTGGTAGAACCGGTTCGGGTAGGTTTCGGCCATCGTGGCGGCGAAGTACCGGTCGCAGACCGTCCAGTCCGGACCGGCCTGTCGCCAGAAATCGAGGTCGGCGGCGTCGTAGTAGCCGACCGCGAACTCGTCGTTTTCGCCGGCCCGGAGCCAGCCGTTGTTCTTGCCGCTGTTGTATTGGATCCGGCCGCCCTCGTACGAGTGGTCCGGGTCAGGGTGCCCGCAGCCCTGGAAGTCCGTCAGGTGGTGGGTGGTGTGCGGGATGCCGTAGCGGTCCGTGTAGCTCAGGCCGCCCTGCATGCCGTCGGCACCGGGTAGCCAGCCCAAGAAGTGGTCAAAGGACCGGTTCTCCATCATCACCACGATGATGTGGTCAATGCCGGATGCGTCGGCCGGCGGGAGGGCCGGCGTCGCGGCATCGGCGGCCCGCCAGCTGGTGCCGGCGGCCAGCGCTGTGGCCGTTCCGGCGGCCGTCAGGAATGTTCGTCTTGAGAAGGTCACGCCCAGCAGTAGATCACGGGCAGATTACGAAAAACCCTCTTTCGATGCCCGGTTCACCCGTTGTTCACCGGCTGTTCGTGCCCCCGGAACAGCGGCTACTGAGCCCCCGGCTCCGCACCGTTTCCGGACGCCTCCTGGCCGTATTCGGCCGAGATCAGGATGGGGAGGTGGTCCGAGGCGCCGCGGGGCAGCGTCTCCACGCTTTCGATGTCGAGCCCCTGGGAGGTGGCAAAGTCGAAATGGCCCTTGAAGACTTTGTACCGGGTGTAGGTCCGGCGGTCACTCATCGTGAGGTCGTAGCCGGCGTCCTTCATCTGCGCTGTTAGGTACTTGGTGAAGAACGGATAGTTGAAGTCACCCACCATCAGCGACATCAGACCGCCGCCCATGCTGAGCAGCTCGGCGTGGGCGGCATGGATCTGATTTCGCCGCAGCGAATTCGACGCCGTCAACGGTGCCGCGTGGAAGGACGCGATGACGAGCTCGTGCTCGGTCTCGTTGTCGGTCACACGCGTGCCGATGAGCCGCTCGTGGGCTGGGGAGAGGACGCGGTCGTGGAGGGACTTCTTCAAGGCGAACGTCTGGCTGTCGTGCGCGGTGAAGCGGTCCTTGCGGTAGTAGATCGCCAGGCCCAGCCGGTTGCCCTTGGTGGCGTCGGCGAGGTGCAGATCCCCGATGGTTTCCGGCAGATCGTCCGTGTCGCACTCCTGGAGGCACAGAGCATCAATCTCGAAATCGCGGGCCAGATCGACCAGCTCCCCACTGGCCTTGTGCTTGCGGAGGTTGTAGCTGATGACTCGAATCAGGAGTGCACCCCTTCGGATGATAGTTACGGACGCTCTGATCGAGTCTACCTAGTCCGGCCGGCGGAACGGTGACTATCGACACGGGAGCCGCCCATAAAAGGCCCCGTAGGCGTCCGTCATCGCTGAGGGGCCGCACCCTGACTTTTGATCCCGGACCCGGCGTGGCGTCAGATCTCCGGGGCGACTTCCACGGGAATGACGAGGCCTAGGATCCGATGAAGCGAGAGATGCCCGGGGCACCATTGATAACCCACAGGACTATCCCAGCAACGATCATTACCAGGACGAGGACGACGCCCAGCATGATCAAGGGAACGAGTTCACGGTCCCAGAAGCGTGGTTTGCGTTTTGGTGACATCGACGGCACCTCACTGTTCAGGGCCTGGACCGGCGGATCTACTGGTCACGCCGAGGGGCGTGGAAGCCGCGGTTTAGGATGTACGGGCCTGCGGCGCTCCGGTGAGTCGCGGTCGCCGTCGCCTTCGCGGCTACCCCAGTTCCAACAACAGTGGACCCGCCGACTGTGCTCTTTATTGGGATCGTCTGTGGAATTGCTGTGTGGAACGGTTGGACGGCTGAAGGTTTTGTGGAGCGTTTAGGGCACCTTCACCGGGCAGCTTTGCGGGCGGGTTCGGGCAGCGGTAGGACCCCTGATGTCGGAGGTGCAGCAGAGGGCCGAAACATCGCAACTGCGGCAAGAAAGACTGTGCCCTTCCGTGAACTCCTCCCTCTGAACAAACAACTGGCCGAAACCCTCCGCGCCGGATCCGAATGAAGAGCTGCCTGCCCACACCAGCTCATCCTGTTGGACGTCAGGGTTGCAGGCACTAGCCTGCTGGGATGTGCGATGAAGAGCAGGAACTGACCGGAGGCAATGCGTCAGGCCGCGTGGTGCGTTTAGGTGAGACAGTACGAAAGCCGTGGATCGGGAACACGTCGGTCGTGCAGAGCTATCTCGGCGCTCTGCGCGCGCGTGGTGTGGACGCCCCGAAGCCGCTTGGTCGCGACGGGCGTGGGCGGCAGGTGGTTGAGTATGTCAGCGGCACTCTTGCGCTGGATCAATTGCCGCTCAGGCTCGAGGACCTGCTGCGGGTAGGGAGAATGATTCGACGCATTCACGATTCCAGCGAATTCATTCCGATTCCCGATCCGGACGGCTGGCAGATGTTGCTGCCAGCGGAGAGTCCGAATCTGATGTGCCATAACGACCTCGCGCCTTGGAACCTCATCACGGGGGATCGGTGGGTCTTCATTGATTGGGACGGTGCTGGGCCGAGCACGCGGTTGTGGGATCTGGCATACGCCGCGCAGTCATTCGGCATGCTCGTTGAAGGGCAGCCGGTGGGATCAGCTGCTAAGAGATTGCGCGCTTTGGTCGACGGGTACGGGGCTGACCTCGCGTTGCGCGAGGCGCTGCCAGCCGCTATGGCGAAACGGGCCGCTGCGATGTTCGAACTTCTACGTTCCTCAAGCGAGAGCGGATTCCAGCCGTGGGCCGAGATGTATGTGACCGGGCATGGTGAGCATTGGCGTGCCGCCTCTGAGTACGTTGCCCGAAACCAAACAGCCTGGGAGCGAGTACTCCGATTCGAGGTTGCCGGTTCGCCGTTGCGCGACTGACCCGATCCGATGTGGACGCCCACTGAGGACGACATCAATGATGTGCGGACGCCGCTGAATCCCGGTCGGGTGATTGAAGATTGCGTGGAGGAGCTTTTGACGTCTGCTGAAATAGGTATTTCCCGTCCGGTGTCCTTTTGCCGCCGTCCCGCCCGTCGTAATGGTGTATCAGTCGAAAAGAAGGAGACATCGTGGAGTACATGCTTTTCATCTGCAGCGATCCCACAGCGCCGGAATATGTGGCCGCTGAGGACAATATCGTGGAATGGGTGTCCGAAATGGAGGCCCGTGGTGTCGCCCGTCATGGGGACAGGCTGCGTCCTATAGAGGACGCAACCACGGTCACCGTGCGGGCGGGCGAAGTGCTGGTCTCGGACGGGCCGTTTGCGGAGACGAAGGAATGGATCGCCGGCTATGACATCATCTCGTGTGCCAATCTCGACGAAGCTATTGAGGTGGCGTCCAAGCACCCCATGGCCCGGTTCGGCAAAATCGAAATCAGGCCCCTGTGGCCGCTCGGGCTCTAGACTTCCGCCCGATAGCCGCAGCGGATGATTGGGGGAGGTGACGTGGCTCGGGAGCTGAGGGACGTGCGGAGCGCTGTTGAGGCCGCCTCCGTGGCGGAGACCGCGCGGATCACCGCAACCCTCATCCGCGTGACGGGCGACTGGAGCCTGGCCGAGGATTGTGTCCAGGATGCGTTCGCCAAGGCCCTCATCGACTGGCCGGAGCACGGCGTTCCCAGGAACCCCGGGGCCTGGCTGACAACCGTGGCCAAAAACAGGGCGATCGACCGCATGCGGAGTGCCGCCAGCGAAAAGAGGGCGGTGGATGAACTCGCGATTCTCACCGAGCTCGAAGGGCTGGAAGAAGGGGCCGGCGGTTATCGGACTGCCGGCGATGACAGGCTGAGCCTGATTCACACCTGTTGCCACCCTGCCCTCCCGCTCGATGCCAGGGTGGCCTTGACCTTGCGCACCGTCGCCGGGCTGACAACGGGAGAGATCGCGCGCGCGTTCCTCGTCTCGGAAGCAACAATGTCCAAACGGCTCGTCCGGGCCCGGGCAAAGATACGCGATGCAGGCATCCCTTATCGTGTTCCCCCGCCGGAGCTGATATCCGAGCGCACGGCGGGAATCCTGGCCGTGCTCTATCTCTTGTTCAACGAAGGGTATTCGGGGACCGGCGGCAGCGCCTTGGTCCGCGAGCCGCTGGCCCGGGAAGCGATTCGCCTCACCCGGTTGTTAGTTGCTTTGCTCGAGGGTTCCCCACAAGAACCGGAGTCGTTGGGTCTGCTGGCGCTCATGCTGTTCCACCACGCCCGGCGACAGACGCGCACGGACGCCGCTGGGGACCTGGTGACCCTCGAGGAACAGGATCGCGGATCTTGGGACCAGTTCGCGATAGCCGAAGCTAGGGCGCTGATGGCGGCCGCCGATCACCTGGGCGTTTCGCTCCGTTCACGACCGGGCAGCTACCGTGTTCAGGCCGCCATTGCTGCATGCCACATGACCGCCGGTGACTTCGGCAGCACGGACTTCGCCCGGGTGGCCATGCTGTATGACTCCCTGGCGCAGATCGCGCCGTCGCCCGTCGTGGAGCTGAATCGTGCTGTCGCCGTCGCGATGTCCCAGGGACCGGAGGCTGGGCTCGCCCTCCTGGACCGGCTGGACCGGACACGGTCACTCGAGGGGTACTACCTCCTGCCGGCGGCGAAGGCTGACCTGCTGCGTCGCCTTGGCAGACAGACGGAGGCCGGGCACGAATACCGGCGTGCGCTGGACCTGGCGCCATCCGAGACCGAGCGCCGCTACCTCGGCAAACGCTTGGCCGAGGTAGGTCCCGGGTCCACAGCGGAACCCAACCTGAACAAAAGCACGGCAGCCACCCATATGCACCCGAAGAAGCGAGGACAAGAATGAAACATTTACTCCTGATCCCAAACGACATTGACACGTGGAACGCGCTCTCCGCGCCCGAGATCGAGGCGATCATGCAGGCGCACACCTCGTTGCAGCAGGAACTCAGGGCCTCCGGAGAGTTCGTGGAGGCCCATGAGCTCGGTGAAGAGGCGATGTTCGTGCGCAATAACGGCAGCACATGCACCGTGACCGATGGCCCGTTTATGGAGACGAAAGAAATTGTCGCCGGCTACTACATCGTCGACTGCGTCGATCTTGTCCGTGCCGTGGAAATTGCGGGCAAGCTCGGAGAGGCAAGGCTGTGGCCGATCCAGGTACGCCG